>CANNCS010000026.1 GCA_947503115.1 uncultured Marivita sp. | reverse complement strand
CCGTTGGCTCAGGCTGCGTAACCATCAAATCCGCAGCGTCGCCCGAAACGCTTTTCAACATCGTTCGGGACATTCCCAGAAGGGACGCATTGACGGCTGCCACACCCGCGAGGATCTTATTGAACGGTACGAACGGCTTGATCGGATTTACGACGAAGCCCAACGCACCGGCACACTGCGCCCACATGGCAGCGTGAACGAAACACGGGGCGAACAGGGCGGCATTCTTGTCCATATTGCACGGGACGGCACACCTCTCCGGGACGGAGGCGGTATGCACCGTTTTGCCATCGCCTATGTCCTCGATCTACAAAAGGTCCCCGCACAATTGGGTGTGATCCATTCCGAGGCCGTCCAAGCCGGGGTAATGGCAGAGCTACGCAAAGGTCCGGTTCGGCGGTAATGCGCAGATCTCTTGATACGTCACGGGAACGGTTTCCATGTGGTCGGTGTTGATCGGCTGCAACAACACATGGAGACCATCATGTTCAAGAATCTTGCTACCGGCCTCGCCTTTTCGGCTCTCGCAACTGCCGGCTTAGCCGCTCAGACCGTCAGTGAGATTGACGTCTCTGTCGATCTTCCCGCCATCGAAAACAGCGAAGCAGCGCAGGTGTGGACATCACTCGGCACCGACCTCGAAACCGCCATCGCCGAACGGATCGCGCCGCAACTGGGCGAAGATGGCTCCGAAGTGGTTGTCGACATCAACGAAGTGGCCTTGGCGTCAGCGTTCGAGAATGCATATGCCCTCGACAATTCCACCCTTGCGGGCCTTGTTGAAATTCGCGAACCCGGTCTTCTGAACAACGAGGCATACGAGCTGTCGATAACTGCGGGTCAAGCCATGTCAGCCGCCTCGCCCGAGGTCGATCTGGCCAATATGACCATCGCCAGCGCCGAATTGTACCGCGCAATGATCGACGCCTTTGCCGACAACATCGCGCAGAAACTCAAATAAACCAAACACCTGACCCGTGGGCGTATCGCGTCTTCGGGTCAGCCTTCTAGCAGCGCCTGCACACGCGCGGCAAAATCTTCACCGCGTTTCTCGAAGCTGTCATACTGGTCGAAACTTGCCGCCGCCGGGGCAAGGAGTATCACGTCGCCCGGTTCGGCCTCGGCTCCGGCGCGTGCCACGGCAGCCTCCATCGTGCCGCAGGCCTCGGCCTCGACGCCAGTCAGTTGCACAGCAAAACCATCAGCTTCGCGCCCGATGACATAGGCTTTGCGAACATGCTCAAAGCCGGGGGCCAAACCGTCAAGGCCACCCTCCTTTTGCAATCCACCACAAATCCAGCGGATATTCTGGAACGCCTGCAATGCCTTAAGCGCAGAATCCACATTCGTAGCCTTGCTGTCGTTAACAAAGGTCACGCCGTTTTTCTCGCCAATGATCTGGCTGCGATGAGGTAGTCCACCGAAGGACTTCATCGCAGCTTCGATCTGACGCGGCGCAAGGCCCAGCGCGCGGGTCGCAGCATAGGCCGCACACGCGTTCTGGTGGTTATGTGCGCCAGGCAATCCCTTGATGCCGCGCAGATCGATAGAGCCCACCTGCTTGCCCTTGCGCCATTCCGTCAAAAATCCTTTGCGGGCGTAGACGTGCCAGCCCGGTCCGGTCAGCTTTTGACCCGACGAGATGCGGATCACCCGATCATCTCCTGGCCCCTCGGACAGTTGATTGGCGATATAAAGCCCTTCGTTTTCGTCCACACCGATCACAGCGCGATCCGGCCCACCTTCGGCAAAAAGTCGGCGTTTGGCGGCAAAATAGCCACCCACGCCGGCGTGCCGATCAAGGTGATCCGGCGACAGATTGGTGAAAACCGCCACATCCGGTGTCAAAGCGCGTGCAAGGTCGGTCTGATAGCTGGACAACTCCAACACCACCACATCGCCATCCCCGGGCGGGTCGATATCCAGCACGCCGCGCCCGATATTGCCCGCCAACTGGCTCTGTCGGTCAGTCGTGGACAAGATGTGATGGATCAATGCCGATGTGGTCGATTTGCCGTTTGACCCGGTGACAGCGATCACGCGCGGGGCTGTGTCAAACTCATCCCATTCTCTGGTCGCCAAGGACCGGAAGAACAGCCCGATATCGTTGTCCACCGGAACACCTGCCGCCCAAGCCTTGGCAATCACGGGGTTCGGTGTCGGGTACAGATGGGGAATGCCGGGGCTGACGATCAGGCAGGCAATGGCATCAAAAGCGCCGTCGCGGGTGAGTTCGCGGATCTCGAAGCCTTCGGCCTCAGCGGCCTCGCGTGCTTTGGGATTATCGTCCCAGCAAACTGCCGCGGCGCCACCTTCGCGCAGTGCGCGTGCCGCAGAAAGGCCGGATCGGCCCAAACCCAACACGGCCACTTGATGGCCTTCAAAGCCCTGAACGGGGATCATCGCGCACCTCTGCTGCTGTCTTGGAACAACCGCTACCGCATCTGCGCGTGACGGGAAAGATCAGCCGTTGAGCTTACGCAGACGTGCCGTTACCGACAGCCCATGCGCCTCGAGCGATTCCGACCGCGCCAGCGTCTCTGCCGCCGGACCAATGGCGCGCAACGCTTCGGGTGACATTTTCGCCAACGTTGTCCGCTTGAGGAAGTCGAGCACCGATAGCCCGGACGAGAACCGCGCCGACCGTGCCGTCGGCAGAACGTGGTTCGGGCCACCGACATAGTCGCCGATGGCTTCGGGTGTCCATTGCCCAAGGAAGATCGCGCCTGCGTGGGTGATCTTGGCAGACAGAGCATCAGGATCATCAACACAAAGCTCAAGGTGTTCTGGGGCGATACGGTCACAAAGGTCCGCCGCCTCGTCCAGATCGCGCACAGTGATCACCGCGCCGAAGTCACGCCAGCTTGCCCCGGCAATCGCGCGGCGTTCCAACGTTTCAAGGCGCGTCTCAACCGCATCTGCAACGGCCTGACCAAACGCGGCATCAGTGGTGATCAGCAGCGACTGCGCAGATTCGTCGTGTTCGGCCTGAGACATCAGGTCCAAGGCAATCCAGTCGGGGTCATTTTCGCCATCCGCAATGACCAAAATCTCGGACGGTCCGGCAATCATGTCGATGCCCACCTTGCCAAACACCCGGCGCTTGGCAGCCGCGACAAAAGCGTTGCCTGGCCCGGTGATCTTATCCACGGGCGCGATGCTTTCGGTACCATAGGCGAGCGCCGCAACAGCCTGCGCGCCGCCAATGCGGTAAACTTCGTCCACGCCAGCGATCCGGCAGGCCATCATCACCAGCGGGTTGATGATGCCATCAGGCGTCGGCACCGTAACCGCAAGCCGTTTGACCCCCGCCACCTTGGCCGGAACCGCGTTCATCAGAACCGAGGAAGGATAACTGGCCAAACCACCCGGCACGTAAAGCCCCGCCGCTGATACGGCCGTCCAGCGCCAACCCAGAGTGGCGCCTTCGGGATCAGTCCACATCTCGTCCTTGGGCATCTGACGGGTGTGATAGGCGCGAATGCGCTCGGCAGCGGTTTCCAGCGCCACACGTTCTGCATCCGGCACCTTAGCAATCTCGGCGTCGATCTCGGCCTCGGAAACGCGCATCTGCGCGGCGGTCAGCTCAAGCCGATCGAACTTGGCCGTGAGGTCAAGCACTGCGGCATCGCCCCGCGCACGTACATCTGCGATGATACCAGCGACCACATCATCCACATCAGGGCTGTCTTCGCGCTTGGCATTAAGGATCGCAGTAAAACGCGTTTCGAAATCGGCATCTAGCGTGGACAGAAATTGCGGCATTGCGCCCTCCGGATCAGCAGTTGCCGGGTACTTAGACCGCGCGGCACCAACCCTCAAGCGTCGCGCGACAGGTCTACACCATCCAACGCCTTGATCATCAGGAAATCATCACGCCCGACCCCGTCAATCAACACGGATCGTGGACGCCTGCCAAAGACGTGAAAGCCCAGCGCGAGATATAGCTTTTGCGCGCCGTGATTTTCGACATCGACAACCAATTCAGCCTGTTGCACGCCAACGTCGCCAAGGTTCTGCAACACAGCCTCCATTAACAGGCGACCAAAACCTTGCCCTTGCGCATCAGGATGCACGTAAAGCGGTCCGATATCCGCCATATGCCGCATGCGTTTCGGCCCGCCGCGCCGTGCAGAAACAAACCCAACCAGCCGGTTAGCGTCATTGAAGGCGCCCAAAGTCAGATTGATTTCAAGTCCCCGTTCCACGTCCTTATTGGGCAAAGCCCGGACCTCTTCCGCACTGAAAAGGAAGGCGTTGGGAACCCGCATCAGACCATCCGCCCAAAGCGCGCGAAAGGCAGACAGATCCTTTGGCGTTAGTCGCCGGACCGTCACGCAGGGTGATCCGGCACCTTGCCCGACACGGCGGCATAGGGCTTGGTCACATCACGCAAGGCCACTTCCAGGTCTTCGACTTGCAACCGGATCGCGCCATCACCGGCAAGCATGAGCAGAATTGCACCCCCACCAGCGGCGTCTTCTTCGAATGCCACCGACAGAATAGAAAGAACCGTATCCGCATCTCCGGGTGTCACACCTTGACTGGAGACCCGCACCACGTTTTCGACTGCCAGCACGGATTGCACCCGTTCGGGTGTGCGACCCCCACGTTGCGCAACAGGAATGTCCTCCCAGCGGAACCGATTGAGCAGGATTCCAAAGCGCTGCTTGCTGCGCTGCCATTGCATTTCGCTGGCCGGAAAGACCGCGTCCTGACACAGCGCTGAAAGCACCTGCAAATCCTCGTCATCCATGGCGACCAGCCGCAAAGGCTTGGCCGTACCGTCTTCGAATGTGGCGTCTGCGGTCACTGTTCTTTCACCCGTTCAATCTTGGCCCCCACGCTTTCCAGCTTGCGGACGACATGTTCATAGCCGCGATCAAGGTGATATACGCGGCTGACAATTGTCTCACCTTCGGCCGCGAGACCGGCAAGAATCAACGACACGGAGGCGCGCAAGTCAGTAGCCATCACAGGCGCACCGCGCAGCCGATCAACCCCTTTGACAGTCGCTGTCCCACCATGAACGTCGATCTTGGCACCCATGCGGATAAGCTCAGGGGCGTGCATGAAACGGTTCTCGAAGATCTTTTCCTCAAGTACGCTGGTGCCCTCTGCGGTGCACAGCAGCGCCATCATCTGCGCTTGCAAGTCGGTCGGAAATCCCGGGAACGGTTCGGTCGTGACATCGACAGCCGACACCCGCCCGCTCTTGCGTGCGACCTTCAACCCCGTTGGCGTTTCCTCAACCGAAATCCCCGCCGCATCCAGTTTTTCACAAAACGCAGCCAGCAATTCGATCTTACCGCCAAGGCACTCGACCTCTCCGCCGCAAATCGCCGGAGCCAGCATGTACGTGCCCAGTTCGATCCGATCAGTCACAACACGGTGTGTCGCGCCACCAAGACGATCGACGCCCTGAACTGTAATCTCGGACGTGCCTTCACCGTCGATCTGTGCGCCCATCTTGCGCAGACAATGCGCCAAGTCGACGATCTCGGGTTCGCGTGCGGCGTTCTTGAGAACCGTTGTGCCTTTCGCCAGCGTCGCAGCCATCAGCGCGTTTTCTGTGGCACCGACCGAGACAAATGGAAAATCGACAATCCCGCCTTTAAGCCCACCAGCAGGGGCTTTTGCGTGGACATAGCCATCGCGCAAATCCAGTTCTGCGCCCATCGCCTCGAACGCCTTGAGGTGCAAATCCACAGGGCGGGCGCCAATCGCACAGCCGCCGGGCAGCGAAACTTCGGCATGACCGAACCGCGCCAAAAGCGGCCCCAGCACCAGAATCGATGCCCGCATCTTGCGAACGATGTCATACTCAGCCCGCGTCGAGGTCAGATCGTGGCTCGACATCGCCAAAACCTGCCCATCCTGCAACGCCTGCACTTCGGCCCCCAACGACTGCAACAGCAGAGTCATTGTGCGAATATCGCTCAGGCGCGGCGCGTTGGTGAGCGTCAGCGGTTCTTCGCTCAAAAGCGTCGCCGGCATCAGGGTAAGACAGGCGTTCTTCGCGCCCGCGATGGGAATCTGCCCACTAAGCGGGCCGTTCCCGGTCACGATAATCTGGTCCATAGGTTCTAACTGCCCTCGCTCGAGTTCTTGTTGTTCTTGGCCTCATCCGATGCCCCAGCCGACCGCGCCCGTGCTTGTGCCTTGCGTTTGGCCATATTCGCCTTGAGCGCGGCCTTGAGCCTGTCTTCCCGCGCCTGTGGGGTCGATTTCCCGGATGAAGGTTTCTGCGTCATGACCACTTCCTATCCCAGAGGCAAAAAAGGGTCCAGATTGCGCTTGCACCGATTTCCGTTTGAGTCTAAGCACCCGCCACGTCGAGCAAGACATCCCGGCGCTGTGGTAGCTCAGTGGTAGAGCACACCCTTGGTAAGGGTGAGGTCGAGAGTTCAATCCTCTCTCACAGCACCATTCTTTTCCTGTAAAATGTCCCTTGCGGTTCGGAATGATGACGCGCGCTTTTCCGGAACTCGACACTGGATTTGTTGCTCCGATCAAAGCACACTCGACGCCGATTACCATTTCGAAGGATCGAAACGTGTCGGGACCAAAAATCGATCACTCCGCCGCGGCAACGTCCGAGATCATTCTTGATGCCGCGCCAAAGGCGACATCAAGTACTGTCGGCAAGTTGGAAGAGGCGCGCGTTCTGCTTGACCAAGACGACCACGAGGGCGCGTGGGCGATATGCGATCACCTGATACAGATGCCCGACCTGCCATTGAACACAGCTGTCAAAGTGGCGCTACTGGCAAAAGAAATCGGACAGACAGAAATCGCTGAGGCCATTTTCAGCGATGCATACGCACAAATCACGACAAACCTTGATCGGATCAAAGATCCCGAACACGCAATGTTGCCAGCGGCAGAGGCTCTTGCCGATATGGGCTATTACGACGACGCGGAAGCCCTGTGTCGCAAGGCGATCGCGCAAGCGCCTGACAATCTAACCGTCGCCGTGGGGTACGTGGCATTCTTGGTGTACCGCAAAAGGGAGAACGAGGCAGTTCAAGTGGCTGACACATTCCACGCAGACGCCAAACCAAAGTTCGACATCGCTTTTCACTTTGCAACCATCTTTGAGCACCTTGGCGGCAAAGCTGGTGCGCGCGCGTTTCTGGAACGGGCGGAAACACATTGCAAAACAAAAACCCAACGTGCCAGGCTTGATTTCCTTTCTGCGTCTGTGGGCCTGTCGAAAACGGATTTGGACCAACACGGCATGGCTGTCGAATTGTTCGATGGCTTCGCAAAGGATTACGACAAGCAATTGACCAAGTTGGACAACAACGGTCCAAGCATGGTCTTCACCGCGCTTGAGGAACTGCAGCTGCCCAAGAACGCCTCGCGCCGCATATTGGATGCGGGATGTGGCACCGGCCTGTGCGCCGGATTTCTGCGCCCCTATGCCAAAGAGCTGTTCGGGGTCGATTTGTCGGTCAAAATGCTAGAGATTTCGCGCGAAAAAGGTGGGTACGATTTTCTGGCACGTACCGACTTGTCTGAGATTGTCACCTTTCCCGAAGGCAAGTTCGACATGATCGTGTGTGCGGATGTGCTGACCTATTTCGGCGCGTTGAACACCGTTATTGGTCATTTCAGCAAGATACTTGCACCGGGCGGGTGGCTTCTTCTGACCGTCGAGAATGAAAACGATCCGAAAGTGCCAAACGGATTCAAGCTGTATTCATCAGGACGTCATAAACACACTGTGAACTACATGACAAAAACGCTAACCGGAGCGGGATTTTCAAAGCAAAAGCTTCTCAAACATGCACGTTTGCGGAACGAATTGGGCGCTCCGATTTACGGCACATTGATTGCCGTACAGAAGCCAGCACTGCTTTTCGGGTGAGCATTTCATACGAAATTGCAAATTGCGGCCAGCTTTGAACTCACCTCCGCCACGTCCAGCCTTGCTGGTGCCACACTGCGCTGATACCTAGGAAGTCGGTTTTCTATCGGACCATGTTTCATGCGCGTAGCCATCGCAACTGGCGAATACCACCTTGGCGGAGAGACATTCATCAACCGCCACATCGAACATCTGTTCGGTGGCGATACAGTTGTGGTTTGTGGCCGGTTCCGGGGCGACAACCCCTATGGCAAGCCGTATTTCGTCCGCCGCGATGGCCTGTCAGGCCGCGATATCTTGGTCGCGCCATGGTGGCTTTTGCGCAATCGTATGCACCACGGGACATCGCGCCTTCCCTTTGGCGAAGCGAAAGAGGCGCTGATCCGGTTCCTCCGTGACGAACGGGTTGATGTGATACTGGCCGAATTCGGCACGCAGGCCTTGGCGCTGGCCCCATTGGCAAACGCGCTTGGCATCCCGATATTCACCTATTTCCGCGGCACCGATGCTTCAAAGGCGATCCGCACCGAACGCATGCGGGCGGCCTATCGCAAGATGATGCCACGACTGACTGGCGTGTTTTCGGTCTCGCAGTTTTTGCTCGACAACTTGGCCCGGCACGGCATCTCGCACCCTGACAGCACTGTGATACCGTCAGGTGTCGACATTCGGCGGTTTGCCCCTCAGGCCAAAGTCCCGCTTAGCTTTCTGGCCGTCGGACGGTTTGTCGAGAAAAAAGCCCCTATGACCACGCTGCGAGCCTTTGCTGAAGCAACCGCAAATCAACCTGATGCGCGGCTCGACTTTATCGGTGACGGCCCACTACTTGAACCCACTCGCGCCTTGGCCGAAGAACTGGGCGTCACGGCCAAGCTGCGCTTTCACGGCGCGCAACCGCACAACACTGTGCGCGACCGCCTGATGAGCACGCAATTCTTTTTGCAACATTCGATCACGGCCCGCGATGGCAACACCGAAGGTCTGCCCACTGCCATTCAAGAGGCAATGGCCTGCGGCTGCATCACGGTATCCACACGGCACGCTGGTATCCCCGAGGCCATCGATGAAGGCGAAACCGGTTTTCTCGTGGATGAACATGACGAGGTGGGTTTTGCCAAAGCCATCGCGGCGGCCATCAACGTGCCGGACCATTCGGCTATGTCGGCCCGCGCCCGGCAGGTGGCCGAGCAGCGGTTCGACAATCACGTTCTGCTCAAACTGTTGGAGCGGCACATTCAGGATGCGCTCTTGATCGCGCCGTCCAGTTCGGGTGGCGAGCCCGACCACGCGACCGCTTAAGCGCATGCTTCGTCCAGATCGCGACTGACAGTGCTGGTGTACCGCCTCTTGATGACGATCTTCGCAGCCAAGGAACTGGCCGCACGGATTTGGGCCAGAGACCAGCACGCGCTTCGCGCCCGGCTCGGCCTGCTGAGACCAACACAACAGCGCGACCGCATATGGCTGCATGCCGCCTCGAACGGAGAGTTGGCGTCAGTCCGCCCTGTCATTGGCGCTCTATGCGCACAGGGGCGGTCCCTCCTGATCACGGTGAACACCGACAGCGCCGTAGAGATGGCCAAAGGTTGGGAGCTGAAGGACGCAGAGATATGTCTCGCACCGATCGACTTACCTGGCCCCACCCGGCGCTTGTTGCGTAACTGGCAGATCACTGCGCATATCACATTGGAGTCGGATCTCTGGCCTATTCGCATCCTGAACACGTCCGGCCCCGTGCTTGTCTTGGGCGGGCGGCTCACCGCCCGATCCGCAAAAGGATGGGCTAAGTTTGACGCCTTGGTGCGCCGGATGCTGGCGCGGGTGACATACCTCTCTGCGCAGGACAATGCGTCGGCCCAGCGATTTGCGCAGGCGGGTCTGCCCGAAAGGGCACAAGGGCCGGTATTCGACCTCAAGGCGCTGTATTCCCCGCCGCACACTCAACCAGATGCTCCTCTGACACAATGCTTCAATCGCTCCGACACATGGCTTGCCGCATCAACCCACGATGGCGAAGAAGACACCATTCTGACGGCGCACAAGAATGCGCTGGCCACACGGCCTAACCTCAAGCTGATCCTCGCACCCCGTCACCCCAAGCGCGCCGATGAGATAGAAAAGCTGATCAACGGCCACGGTCTGACCTGCGCCCGACGCAGCCGCGGTGAAGATCCGACACCAGCACAGGTCTACTTGGTCGACACCTTCGGCGAGATGCACCTTTGGTACGCGCTGGCCGGTGTCACGTTCGTCGCCGGATCTTTGACCGACCGGGGTGGGCACACGCCCTACGAACCCGCCGCCTTTTGCTCGGCCATTTTGCACGGCCCAGACACTGGCAATTTCCGCGCGGCCTACGAACGATTGACCGACGCCGATGCAGCTCGCAGCACCCCCGACGCCCAGACCCTTTACGACACGCTGCTCGCGATAGACACGGCAGACGAACAGGCAAAGCTGGGACAGGCAGCGCAAAACGTGTTACATCAAGACACCGACCTCGACGGTCTTCTTCGGGATATCACCTCTGCGCTTGACGCTTGATGTCCCTCAACAAACATCTACTTTTAGCGAACTCAGTTAACACAACAGCAAAGCACCTGTCGCAGGCATCTGAATGATCCAGTTCACATTGAAATGCGCTAATGACCACCACTTTGAAAGCTGGTTTCAGTCTGGAACCGCCTTTGACAAACTGCATGCTTCGGGCATGGTCAGCTGTTCGGTCTGCGGTTCCACCAAGGTGAACAAGGCAATGATGGCACCGCGCGTCAGCACCGCAGAAAAAGCCGCGACGCCACCCGCAAAACCAAAGCTGACCGAACCGGCAAACCCGGCCGAAAAGGCGTTGGCCGAGCTAAAAAATTACGTCGAGAAGAACTCGGATTACGTTGGCAAAGACTTCGCAAAAGAGGCCCGCGCGATCCATTCCGGCGATGCACCTGAACGTCCGATCTGGGGTGAAACACGCGGCGATGAAGCCAAGAAACTGATCGACGATGGTGTGCCCATCGCCCCCCTGCCCTTTACACCGACACGGAAATCCAACTGATGAACATTCTGATCACCGGGGCAAACCGCGGCATTGGTGCCGCTCTGCTGACGGCCGCGCAAAACCGACGCGACACCGCATTCGGCACCACACGCGACACCGCGCACGACACGCTCTTGCCACTTGATGTGCGTGATCCGGCAAGCTGTGCCGCTCTTGCAGAGCGGCTCAGGGACACGCCGATTGATCTGCTTGTGTGCAACGCTGGCGTCTATCTGGAAAAGGGGATGCCCGCCGACGCGCTGACTGACACACAGCTTTGGGCCGACACCTTCGCCACCAATGTCACCGGCGTTTATCTGACTGCGATGGCGTTCCTGCCGCATCTCAAACGCAGCACAACCCCCAAACTGGCGATCATCTCGTCACAGATGGGATCAAACACTCGCGCCAAGGGACAAAGCTATATCTACAGGGCGTCCAAATCAGCCGCACTGAACTTAGGCCGCAACCTTGCCGTGGACCTGAAACCGCAGGGTGTTCCCGTGGGAATTTACCACCCCGGTTGGGTGCGCACTGAGATGGGCTCTGATGCCGCTGACATCAGCACAGACGACTCGGCACGCGGTTTGTTGCAACGCTTCGACGCGCTGTCCCTCGACACCTCGGGTTGTTTCGAGATGTGGAATGGCGACGCAATGCCGTTGTGACGGTTGCAACACCACAGGATTTCCCGAAGGCCTTTGTCGAAGCCTGGCACAGCCGCGATGGCCACCGCATCGGTGCGCTCTTTGCTGAAGACGCGAATTTCGTGAATGTCACCGGTCTCTGGTGGCGCGACCGAGCCGCGATCTCCAAAGCACATGACTACGCGCTTAAATCCTTTTTCAGCGACACAACGCTGAAACCCGGCGTGACCACGTCGCGCTCGCTTGGCCCGGATCATGCCGTAGTGCATTGCCGCTTCACATTGTCCGGTCAAAAAGCACCAAATGGCGAAACCGCTGGCGCGCGCCAAACCATACTGACTTTCGTGCTTCATCGCATCGAAACCGGCTGGCAGGCCGTTGCGGCGCAGAACACCGATGTGGTGCCTGGCAAGGAAACCCATGTGAACACCGACAGTCTCTCGGCTGTTGACTATCGGGACACGTAATGCACCTACATTGCGCAGTGCTCTTGCACGGCACGGCCACCCGACGTAAAGCACCCGCTGAGTCTGACCCGGGAGGCCAATATGCCCGTTCTCGTGATGAAATTCGGCGGAACCTCCGTCGCGACGCTTGATCGGATCAAGCGCGCCGCAAAACGCGTCGGCGTCGAAGTGGCCAAAGGCTATGACGTGATCGTCATCGTTTCTGCCATGTCCGGCGAAACGAACAAGCTTGTGGGCTTCGTGAACGAAACTTCGCCATTGTTCGACGCGCGTGAATACGATGCCGTTGTGTCCTCTGGTGAAAACGTCACCGCTGGCCTCATGGCCCTAACGCTTCAGGAAATGGATGTACCCGCCCGCAGCTGGCAGGGCTGGCAGGTGCCGGTGAAAACCACGTCTGCGCATTCCTCGGCCCGGATCGAAGAGATCCCGACAGACAACATCTCTCGCAAATTCGGCGAAGGCATGAAGGTCGCCGTGATCGCAGGTTTCCAAGGCATCAGCCCCGAGGGCCGCATCACCACACTTGGCCGGGGTGGCTCTGACACCACCGCTGTCGCCTTTGCCGCTGCCTTCGGTGCGGAACGCTGCGATATTTATACGGATGTGGACGGCGTCTACACCACCGATCCGCGCATCTGCGACAAGGCCCGCAAACTTGACCGTATTGCGTTCGAGGAAATGCTGGAACTGGCTTCGTTGGGCGCGAAAGTGTTGCAAACCCGCTCGGTTGAACTGGCGATGCGGTATAAGGTGAAACTGCGGGTGCTCAGCAGTTTCGAGGAACAATCTGACGACGCAGGAACATTGGTCTGCGACGAGGAGGACATCATGGAAAGCAATGTTGTAGCAGGCGTGGCCTATTCCCGCGACGAGGCCAAGATGACCCTCGTCTCCGTCGCGGACCGCCCCGGCATCGCCGCGGCAATTTTCACCCCACTCTCCGAGGCCGGCGTAAACGTCGACATGATCGTTCAGAACATCTCGGAAGAAGGTCGCACCGACATGACCTTCTCTTGCCCCACCGATCAGGTGAAGCGGGCCGAAAAGGCGATGAGCGACGCCAAGGAAGCGGGTAAAATCAACTTCCACGACATCGTCGCTGACACCGCTGTGGCCAAGGTCTCGGTAGTGGGCATCGGCATGCGCAGCCACACCGGTGTCGCAGCCAAGATGTTCCAGGTTCTCTCCAAAGAGGGAGTGAACATTAAGGTCATCACAACCTCCGAGATAAAAATCTCTGTGTTGATTGACCGGAAATACATGGAGCTTGCCGTTCAAGCGCTGCACGATGCGTTCGAATTGGAAAAAGCGGACTAAGCGGCGGGCACCTGCCGCTTAACCCAACCGACATCCTCACCCGGACCAAAGCTCTGTGTCCGGGTGAAACTGCGACCAAGCAAACCAAAAGGCCTGATGGCTGCCGATATTATCCCCATCTGCGCCAACAGCCCGAATCCCTCCCGCATCAAGCTCTAAATGGATGTCTTCGAATGTGATCGTCTCGCCGTTGCGCAATGCGATCAATGCGGCGCTGCGCTGAAACGCGATCGGTTTGCCCGAAGCGGTGATCGCGCCAATGATGTCTTCATGGACGGAAAGCCGAGGATCGACATCTCCAACCGGAAAAATCGGACCATTGGCATCCCGGCCATTTCGGAAATCGAAATTGCGCCCAAGGGCCAATGCTTCGATCAGTACGGTCGTTTCGGGATGTTCGGCTTTCCAAGATCCCCAATCGGACGTCACCATTGTGGCTTGCTCAAGCTGCAAACCTCGTTCGGCCAATGGCCCGGTAACGGCATGTCCAAGGAAGGTGTCAAAGACAGATGACGTGACCACGTCATACATGACCTTGTTCGATCGGATCAAAAGGCCCGACGTCCGCAATACAGGGCGCTGGACGCCTGCCGGCATACGGTCCGTAAAATAAGCCTGAGCGGCGCCGCATAGGGTGCAATAGGGAATGCCAAGATCCCGCCCACCCAGCGTATCATTCACCATCTCCCGCACTTCCATGATCTGCCGCGGATAGGCGCGGTACTCTCCGTTCACCTCAAGGCCAAAAACGATATCGGTATCGCGTAACCAAGTGGCGTCCTCGGCCGAAGACACGGCCGGATTGTCGATCGCGGGGATACAGTTGCACGGCTCTTCTGTCTGATCGAAGGGCCGATCGTCGATCAGAACGCCCCCCCAAGAGACATGGCGCCAATCAATGTCACCGTCCACGAATAAGTCACTCCACTGTGGGACGACGCCAGTAAAGATCGAACGCTTTGCTTGCAGGTAGTCCGGCGGCGCAGGGATATCCCAAGCGATAAGCTGATCGGTGATAAGACCCCAATGGTTTGTCGTAGGCGGCGCGATCTCCAGAAGGTCCGCAGCGGCTGCACCAAGCGTATCGATCAGAGCCCCACCAGACACAAAGCGCATCAGATCACTGATGATCCAAGCAAGGCGTGGATCGCCTGACGCGGTTACAACCTCCAATGCCGCCCGCTGATCAGGTCCCCAAGACGACGATGCGATACTGTCTACAAAGGCCGTCTGGATCGCCGCCTGCACGGCCTCCGTCAAAGGCATGTCCGGTATTGGCGGCGGAGTACCGAAAGCCGCGACCACATAATCTGGCAACGCACCCGGCTCCTCGGCGCCTGCTGGCAAGGATATGGCAGCAAGACCTGCGGCAAAGGCAGCACATAGAATCGAAGAACGTGGGATCAGGAATGTCGGGGTCTTCATCGTAAGCCCTTTTTGAAATGGCGCAAAAACAGGTCTCTGTGCAAACTGTCCGTGCAAACCGCCCAACCAGCAAATCACGTTTGATTCACCATTTGGTGCGTCACACCTTGGTGTTTTCATCGGGAACAACTTTGATTTTGCACCCAAACGCGAAACCACCCCACGCCCCCAGCGGTATAATGGCGCGGCCTTGGCAGAATAGCCGCTTTCCCCGCTACCCCTCAGCGCCTATAATTGTTCTGGAACCAGAAGGCAGTTGAGCGGATGCCAAACACATTCGAAAGCGAGAGCCGCAAGCTGCTAGGGCGGTTGCGCGACACGATGGCCAGTCAGGCCGCAGGTCAGGAACGGCTGGATCAGATCACCCATCTGACAGCCGACTCCATGGGCACCGAAGTGTGCTCCATCTACCTGTTCCGTGACGAGGAAACGCTTGAGCTGTGCGCGACACAGGGCCTCAACGCCGAATCCGTTCACCAGACCCGGATGAAACTGGGTGAAGGCCTTGTCGGCCGCGTCGCCCGCACCGGCAAGGTGATCAACGCCGCTGACGCACCGTCGGCCAAAGGGTTCCGCTACATGCCGGAAACCGGCGAAGAAATCTACTCCAGCTTCCTTGGCGTGCCGATCCAACGTCTGGGCGAAAAGCTGGGTGTTCTGGTTGTTCAGTCCAAGGAAGCCCGAGAGTTCAGCGCCGACGAAGTCTACGCGCTCGAAGTTGTGGCAATGGTACTGGCCGAAATGACCGAGCTTGGCGCGTTTGTCGGCGAAGGCGCTGCCCTGCGCGCCCGCCACACCCAATCCGTGCTGATCCGGGGTGTCACCGCACAGGAAGGCACCGCCGAAGGGCACATCTGGCTGCATGAGCCCCGCGTCGTTGTCACCAACCTCGTCGGCGACGACCCTGAAAAAGAAAGCGCCCGCCTGACCGACGCAGTCGAAAACCTGCGGGTGAGCGTCGATCAACTTCTGGCTGGCGCATCTGGCGACACTGAACAGGTGCAAGTCCTCGAAGCCTACCGCATGTTCGCCAACTCCAAGGGTTGGCTGCGACGAATGGAGGAAAACATCGACCGCGGTCTCAGCGCCGAAGCCGCCGTCGAGAAAGAACAATCCGACGTGCGCGCCCGCATGTTGCAGGCCACTGACGCGTATTTGCGCGAACGCCTGCAAGATCTGGACGACCTGTCGAACCGTCTGCTGCGCATCCTCACGGGCCAAGGCCACCAGACCGGGGCGGAACTGCCCGAGAATCCGATCCTCGTCGCGCGTAACATTGGCCCCGGCGAATTGCTCGAATACGGTCGCCAATTGCGCGGCATTATCCTCGAGGAGGGTTCGGTGGGCAGCCACGCCGCCATCGTCGCCCGCGCGCTTGCGATCCCGCTCGTGATCAACGCAAAGCGCATCCAGAACGAGGCTCTGAACGGCGATCACGTCATGGTCGACGGCGATCAGGGCGTCGTACACCTGCGCCCTGACGACACCGTGGTCAGCGCGTTCCGCGACAAGATGGCGATGCAGGCCAAAGCGCAGGAACGCTACGCCTCGATCCGCGACAAACCCGCCGTGACCCTGTGTGGCAAGACCATCCGCCTTGACATGAACGCGGGCCTGATGGCCGATCTGCCATCACTTGAAAGCTCTGGTGCCGAAGGCGTGGGCCTCTTCCGCACCGAACTACAGTTCCTCGTCCGCAGCCAGATGCCAAAACGGACCGAACTCGCAGCGCTTTACGCCCGTGTTCTGGACGCAGCACAAGGCAAGCGCGTGGTCTTTCGCACGCTCGACATCGGCTCGGACAAGGTGCTGCCCTACATGCAGGCGCAGGACGAACCAAACCCTGCGCTGGGATGGCGTGCGATCCGCGTTGGTCTGGATAAACCCGGCGTCATGCGGATGCAGTTGCAAGCGCTCCTGCGCGCCGCAAATGGCCGCCCATTGTCGATCATGTTCCCCTTCATTGCGCAGTACGAAGAATACACCGCCGCCCGCGCCGAGGTGGACAAGGCCATCGCCCGTGAGAAAAAGCTGGGGCACACCTTGCCCGAAAAGCTCGAAATCGGCGCGATGCTGGAAACCCCGTCACTCGCCTTCGCGAGCAATAAATTCTACGAAGAGGTCGAATTCCTGTCGATCGGTGGCAATGACCTAAAGCAGTTCTTCTTCGCCGCCGACCGCGAAAACGAACGCGTCCGCCGCCGCTATGACACGCTGAACGTCAGCTTCCTGACTTTCCTAGAAGGCATCGTCGACCGCTGCGCGACCACGAACACCCGCCTCTCCTTCTGCGGAGAAGACGCAGGCCGCCCTGTCGAAGCCTTATGTCTCGCCGCCATCGGCCTACAGTCGCTCTCCATGCGCCCCGCCTCGGTTGGCCCGGTCAAACACCTGCTCCGCCGCTGCAATCTGGATGACGTGCGCAACATCATCCAAACCGCGCGGGACGCGGGGGAACAATCCGTGCGCCCGGCGGTGATGGAGTATCTGCGCGGGTTAACGTGATCCTCAACGGGTTGGATTGCGGCTCCGCGGGACAAATCGCCATTTCGCTACGTCCACACCAATCGCAGGATACCGTGCATCGCGTCAGGCAGGATCCCCCGCATCTCGCGCCCGTCGCAATCAGGAAGCAGATTGAACCGAGCTGATCAGCGTACAATCTGGGCCAATCGAAATCGTCACATTGTCTCTGGGCATGAGAAAGCGTTTCGGACGCCTGCTCCCGCCGGTGCCATCTGGAGACCCCGTGGCGATCACATCGCCAGGCCGCAAGGTGAACAGATGCGACGCATAGGCAATCTGCTCGGCAATCGAGAAAATCATCTCGCGGCCAAACGTATGCTGCATCACGTCGCCGTTCAATGTGACGGTCAGTTCCAGTTCCTCGGGCATGGGCAGACTGTCGGCGGTCGTAATCCATGGCCCCCATGCGCCAGATCGGGCAAAATTCTTTCCCGCGTAGACTGAGTGCTTTTGCCAGTCGCGCACCGATCCGTCATTGAAGGCGGAATAGCCCAGTACGTGATCCATCGCGTCCGTGACCGCAACATGGCGCGCCGTGCGCCCGATGATCACGGCAATTTCGCCCTCGTAGTCAAAACTCTTCGCCGCATCTCCGGCGGGGATCTCCATTGCCTCACCATGCGCTAGCATCGCCTCGCGTTCTTTTCCGAAAAGGATGATGTTGTCGGGATCCGGTGGAGCGACGCCATCGACCGGATAGGGTTTGCGATAATTCATGCCAACGCAGATGATCTTGCGCGGGTTGGGGATCGGAGGAAGAAACCTGATTTCAGAGAGCGGCACATGGCGGTCGTGGTCGGTGTCCTGACGTAACGCTGCCACGGCATCGGCGTCTAGAACGTCGCGCAGGGTGCGGAAAACTTTAATAAAATCTGAGCTGGCGGGGATGGCCGTTTCGCCCGAAAATACGCCATAACAAGGTTCTCCGTCCAACAGGAACGATCCGATATTCATGCTTTCCCTCCCGCAAACTGGCTTTCGCGTTGTCGCAGGATCGCTGAGAGCGTGTCATTAAAGGGTGTCCTGACCCCGACTTCCCGCCCCAGAACCGGAACGATCCCGTTGATCGCTTCCAGTTCAGACACACGCCCTGCCATATGATCCAGCAACATGGACGGCCGCGCCTTTGGCATACCTTCTCCGAATGCAGTGACATAGGCCACCGGATCCTCGAACCCCAGCGGGATGCTCTTGAGGCGGGCAATCGAGAACGCTTCATTCATGGCACCAAGCGCGATGGCCCAATGCTCGGGATCTGCCATCAATTCGCCCACCGTTTCATTGAACACGGTGCAGGGCGCGCTGAAGGTCACGTTGCACAGGAACTTTTCCCAGATCAATTGAGTGATGTTCTCAAACGCCCGGGCATCGAACCCAGCACCCTGCCAGACCTTTTCGATACGGGCCAGACGCGGTGTGAGTCCACCGTCCAATTCACCAATCCGGATCAGCTTCATAGCGTTGTGATGGGCATGGCCCGGCGCCTTCATCGACGCGCCAAAGCCATCGGCAACCCCCAGCAAGACATTACCGGACGGAATATAGCGGCTGATCCTTTCACCCGAGCCAAGCCCGTTCTGGATCGTCAAGACCAGCGCGTCAGGTCCGATGACCGGAGCGGCGGCACGGGCGGCGGCGCCCACAGCTGACGCCTTTGTGGCAATCAGGCACATATCGCAGGAACCGACATCGGTCACGTCGGTGGTCGCCCGGATCGAGGACACAACGCGATCGCCACTGGCGCCTTGCAGCCGCAAGCCCTGCATATTGATCGTGTCGATATGTTCCTTCCATGTATCAACCGCCCAGACTTCGTGCCCTGCGTCGGCCAGCAGTGCAGCATAGACAGAGCCCATTGCGCCGACGCCCATAACCACAATTTTCAAGGTCTTCGCATCCTTTCTTCCGGTAGCCGGATATCAAAACGGGCCCGTAGCTCCTGATCGATGGCAGCGGGAATGTAGCTCGGGAAATGCGTCGCCAGTGTTGTCTCCGCAGTGAGGCGGGCAGCACTGTTGATTGTCGGCGCACCGTTGGCCAGCCAGGTATCTGGAGGCTGCCGGTCGGCGTGGGCCGGATAGACGAAATCCGATTTCATCCTTGCATACGTATCAGGATGACCCAGAAAGTGCCCCTCGCCCTGCACCGTTTGGGCGATAACGTCCACGGCCAGCGTCTTGGTGGTCACTTCGATCGGCGAGGCCGCACTAAGAATAGCGCCCAGCATATCGTTGTCGATTACATAGGCCTCGAAAGAGGTCGCCATCAGCCCAGCCTGTGTGCCAGCAGCCTGTGTCACCAGATTGGCCCCCGCCTGAACCGCCATGGTCACGGACAGTGCCTTTTCGTATCCGGCCTGCGCGTCTGCTATTTTGCTATCCGTAGCTCCGGCGATGGTTGAATTTGACAGGTTGTAGAACTGCGCCATCTGGCTTGCGGCCGCGGTCAGGATCGCCTGTTCGCCGCTGCCACCTGCCATTCCTCCCGAGCGCAGATCGGTCACCATCGGGCGGGCACCATAGATTGCCATAACGTCAGGATTGGCAATCCACGCCAGGACCATCCCGGCCAGCGTTTCGGCATTGGTCTGGGCCAGACAGCCCGCGATGGTGACAGGGCTTGATGCACCCATCTGCCCGAAAGTGTTGACCATTACCGGCAGGCCAAGCCGTGCGCCGGTCATCAGCACATCGCAAGCCTGCGCGTCAAACTGCAGCGGCGGCACCACATGATTGATGTTCAAAGACAGAAATGGGCGGGCTTGAAAGACCTTTTGCGATCCCGCCAACAGGAAACACATCTCGGCAATATCGCGAACATGCTCGGACTCGCTGGCCGAGGTCATGACATGTTTGCAGGTTCCCGCAAGTGCCGCATAGGCGGTGTTGATATCCAGTTCACGGGTAGTACTCATGTCACGGGCAATCATAGATCGCGAGAAAAAGTGAATATTATCAAGTGTATCCACTAGGCGCGCAGCGGCATAGAGGTCCGCCAGTGTGGCCGGGCGATACTCTCTGGTGGTGAGGTCTACTACCATAGGAGATGCTCCGCCCGATCCGGTGTGGACCTTTGCTGCCGTCATCTCGATGTCATGATCCGAATTGCGACCGCACAAGGTGAAATCGCGGCGCAGCCCCTCAAGCGCGGCCTCGACAAGATGCCGCGGAAACAAAAGCCGGCCGTTGTTTGTCAGCTGGCCGCCACAAGCGACGACAGCCTGTTGGACCGGCTCCGGCGCGTTGCTGAGCCCGGTTTCTTCAAGAAGCTCGAGGGATGCCGCGTTGATAAGGGCCATGTCATCGGCACTTAACGGTTTCATCTTCCCCGTCACTGGCGCAGCACGTCGTTCCGCGGGCGCGGCTTCGACCCTGGCACGGCGGCGTTGTCGTGAGGACTTGGGTTCCATTTTCCGGGCCCTTGCATTTCGTCCTCAAGCCTTTCAAGGGCAAACCTGCTCGACAAGTAAATTATCGGGCCGCTATAGATAAAAAAAACAGCATCTATTGGATTGGCCGGTGCCACAGAAACCAAAAAGCCTTCCCTTGACGGCTCTGCGCACGTTCGAGGTCGCCGCACGGCGGCTCAGCTTCAAGGACGCCGCGGACGAGCTGTGTGTCAGCGCCACGACGGTCAGTAACCAGATCAGACAGCTCGAAGCAGACTGGCGGTGCAAGCTGTTCATCCGCAAGACCCGCGCGGTTGTTCTGACGGATGAAGGCCGCTCGCTAAGTCAGGTGGTGACCCGCGCTTTCGATGACATCCGAGCCGAGGTAGAGGTGCATATGAACCCGGGGCGCAAGTCCGTTACGCTGGCGGTGGGCCCGATTTTCGGATTGCGTTGGCTGGTGCCCCGGCTGAAGCGCTTTCGAAAAATGCACCCCAAGATCGACCTTGTATTGCATGATAGTCCAAGGATTACGGATGCAGCGATGATGACGTCTCACTTGGCTGTCGATTGGGGCACCGGGGACTGGTCCGGGCTCAACAGCCAAAAACTGCTCGATACGACCTATGCACCCATCCTGCGAGCCGATCTACTTGAGGCATGCGGGGGACTGACTACGCCTGCCGACCTTGCCCGGTTCCCGCTGATCCACCAGCGTGACAAATCCGAGTGGGCCGCATGGTTCAGGCTGGCCGGCGTTGCCGAATTCGCTCCCGTGGCCGAGACGATCATCACGGATTCCAACCTTGTCCTTCAGGCGGCGCTCTACGGTCAGGGGGTGTCGCTCGGAGTG
The DNA here is from genome assembly GCA_947503115.1 of uncultured Marivita sp. GTDB lineage: Bacteria > Pseudomonadota > Alphaproteobacteria > Rhodobacterales > Rhodobacteraceae > Marivita. The sequence goes on along the minus strand of CANNCS010000026.1, from coordinate 18,330 downwards.
TTCCCGTTCGTGAGCGCTGACGTCGAAGCTGGTCATTTGGTCAAACCCTTCGACATCGAACTGGTGCCTGAACGTTCGTTTTATTTGCTGAGCCGCCCAAGCAGCCCACGAACACGCGAGGTTTCGGTGGTTCTTGATTGGCTTTTGACTGAAGCCGCCGGTTCACCCAAGGGATAGCGTCAATTCTTCAGTTCCTTTGTAGGTCCGTTTTACACGATGGACCCCGGCCCCGGGTGCAGCGCTGCAAATCGCCAATGGACGACCGTTTTCAAATGACACCGCCGCGCCATCGTCAATCGCAAGAGTCGTGGGCATCGCACCATCTGCAACGGCCTTGTGCAGTGCCGCATGCCGTTCGGTTTCGGTCGAGTAATGTGGACAAGCCCCCATCGGGATCAGACCAAGACCGGCAAGCGGGCGCATTGGTCCTTGCCCCGAGTTAAACAGGAACGCATCGAACCAGCAGACAGCCCCGGCACTTACGCCAGCCAGAGTTACCCCCGACCGGGCAGCATCTCCCAGCACGCGGTCCCATTCGTTGCGACGCCATGTGTTAACCAACTCTTCGGTGTTTCCTCCGCCGACGTAAACCAGGTCGACGCCGTCCAGACCACGGGCAAGCTCAGCTGCCGACAAAGACATTGGCAGGTGAATTCGCGCGCTGGACGTTGTGGCAAAGCGCGATTTGAAACGGGCAATTTTTGCCGGGTCGTCATGGTTTGCCGTGCCGATATAGGCGATCTGCGGGTTTCTGCGACCAGTCTGGTTCAGGCAGAAATCATCCAGCTCGGGGAAGGTATCATGGGTAAATCCCCCCCCGCCGATTGCGATAATCTTCATGTTAGCGACGCCACTTCATATTCGATTTCTGGATGCATCCCGTAACAAACTGTATTTGCGCCATGACTGTCAAAGGCCAAAAGTGGATGTGGGAGGTATGAACCCAAACGGGCAGTGGATAAAAATAATGCCATCTATGGAAATGCCGATATGTGTTTGTCCGCAGTCGGCTTGGGGGAAGAACATTTTCAAGAAGCGGCGCGGAAGATCAGCATCGCATCAATGGGAGGAAAAAATGAAAAAGTTGCTTACCATGACGGCTGTGTCGGCGATGGTTGCCGGCATGGTTGCCGCCGAGCCTTCGGGCACATTCCGTCAGGCGCATGAACTTGGCTTCGGGGCGCAATCAAGCCTTGATCCCATTTCCAAAGGGCGCGTGTTCCAAATCACCGAGAAAATCATGAACCGCCTCGTGCGCCCAGGGCTGGACGGCAAGCCGGAGCCGGATCTGGCGACCAGCTGGGAGTCCAACGAAGATGCAACGGTCTGGACATTCAAGCTGCGCGACGGGATCAAGTTTCACGATGGCAGCACCTTTGAAGCCGCCGATGTGGTCTATTCCCTCAATCGGGTTCTGGACCCGGACAGCGACAGCCCGGCACGCTCGGCAGTGAAGATGATCACCGGCGTCGAGGCGCTGGATGACATGACAGTTCAGATCTCGCTGGACACGCCGTTTGCCGACATGCCGCTCCAGTTGATGGATTACCGCCTGCGGATGCTGAACGAAGGCTCAGGCGATACGATCGCCACCACGGGCAACGGCACCGGTCCGTTCAAGGTCGAGACTTTTGACGCCGAAGGCACCACCGTGCTGGTCGCGAACCCGGACTACTGGGAAGGCGCGCCCGGAGTGGCGCAGATGGAAGTCATCGGCATCGCAGATGGTCAGGCCCGGCTTCAGGCGCTTCTGGGGGGGCAGATCGACATGGAACGCGGCATCACCGCGCAGCAGCAGATCATGCTGACCGGATCGGATAAGTTCAACGTTCAGGTCATTCCCACCGGAAACTGGCGTGGACTGGTTTTCCGCACCGATGTGGAACCCTTCAACGATGTGCGCGTGCGCAAGGCGGTGCGCATGGCCGCCGACCGTGAAGAACTGGTGAAACTGGTGCTGGGTGGTCAGGGCGTCGTTGCCTGCGACGCGCCGGTCGAACCGAATGACCAGTATCGCGCCGACATGTCTTGTCCACAGGACATCGAGGGCGCCAAGGCATTGCTGGCCGAAGCGGGCTATCCCGACGGGATCGACGTTGACGTGCATGTGGCCACGCTGGAGCCAACATGGCCGACACTGGCCGTCGCCTATCAGGAACAAGCGGCCGCCGCAGGTATCCGGGTAAACGTGGTTCAGATGCCGACCGATGGTTACTGGTCCGAGGTCTGGATGAAGAAGGACGTTGCAGCCACCCGGTGGAACGAACGCCCGGCCGATCAGGCGCTGCATGAAATCTATCTCTCCACCGCCAAGTGGAACGAGAGCTACTTCAAGGACGAAGCCTTTGACGCGATGCTCGCGGAGTCGCGTCGCGAGCTGGATTTCGACAAGCGCAAGGCGATCTATGTCAAGGCGCAGCAGTACCTGTCGGAAAACAGCGGCACTCTGATCCCCTATACCGTGACCCGGCTGGTGGGCGTGTCTTCGCGGGTCAAGGACCTCGATGCGGTCAAAAACGACGCCGTGCGCTGGCATAAGATCACGGTCGACTGATCACTGGAACAGGTTTGGGGCGCTGCCACTACGCGGCGCCCCGTCCATGACACCCTTCTTGAAAAACAGGACACGCTTTCATGCTGCGCATGTTCCTTCGACGTCTGTTTCTGGGTGCCGTGACGGTCGCTATCGTCTCGATCATCATTTTCTCAGGTGTCGAAATGCTTCCCGGGGACGCTTGCACCGCGTTTCTTGAGCGTGAAGCCAAGGGCAAGCTGCTTGAAAACTGCCGCGAGGCGCAGGGGCTCAACCGCCCCGCTGTCGAGCGTTATATCGATTGGGCGGCGGGCGCCGTGCAGGGCAATCTGGGCGTTTCCGCCAATGGACAAAAAAGCATTTCCGAGCTTGTCGGTGCGCGGCTCGGGAATTCATTACTGCTGGCGGCCTGTTCGCTGGCTCTGGGCGTGCCTTTGGCGATCTTCCTTGGCGTTGTCACCGGGCTTTGGCGGGACAAGCCAATTGACCTGACCCTGTCAACAATGGCGATTTTTGCCATGACCATTCCTGAATTCGTGTCGGCCACGGTGCTTATCCTGCTCTTTTCCGTTTGGCTGGGATGGTTGCCGGGTATTGTGCTGACCCCGGCCCATGCACCAGCGGCCGAGTTTTTCCCAGAGATCTTGTTGCCCGTTCTGGTGCTGACCATGGTGATGACCGCGCATATCCTGCGCATGGTGCGCTCTTCAGTGATTGAGGTGATGGCCGGGGACTATGTGCAGATGGCAACGCTCAAGGGTGTGCCCTATTGGCGGATCGTGTTCCGGCATGCGCTACCCAACGCGCTTTTGCCAGCGATCAATGTCGTGGCGCTGACCATTGCGTGGCTTTTGGGCGGAGTCGTCGTGATCGAGGTGGTGTTCAATTATCCCGGCCTGGGCCGGATGATGATCGACAGCATCTCTGACCGCGACCTGCCGGTGGTGCAGGCCATCGCGTTGATCGTAGCCACGGTCTATGTCGGAGTAAACCTGTCGGCCGATCTGTTGACAATGATCGCCAACCCACGCCTGCGCACATTGCATATGAGGCGGAAATGAGCGTCGCATCGGTGCCCAATGAGAATACCCGTCTTGCCCGGTTTTTATCGGTCCTGCGAGACGTGATGGCGCGCCCCTCAGGTGCAGTTGGCCTGACGCTCGTCATGGCACATCTGTTGTTGGCCATCATCAGTCCATTGATCGTACCATATGACTACAAGGCGATGAACTCGGCCATGATGCTGACCGGGCCCGAGGCCGCCCATTGGCTGGGCACAGACCATCTGGGCCGCGATGTCTTTACCCGCGTGCTTCTCGGCGGGCGCGAGGCGCTTCTCGTCACCGGCATCGCCACGCCCATTGCGGTCACCTGGGGCGGGTTTGTCGGCATCTTCTTTGGCCTTGTGGGCGGTCGCATCGACGAGGTGATGATGCGGGTTGTGGATGCGTTCCTGTCGCTGCCCTGGATCCTGAAAATGCTGGTGCTGATCGTCACCTTCGGCACCGGGATAGAGGTTCTGATACCGACACTGGCATTCTTTTACGGCATCCCGGTCATCCGCATCGCCCGTGCTGCCACCCATGACGTTGTGGCGCGCGATTTCGTGTCTGCGGCGCGGGCGCGGGGGCATCGCCGCATAACGATCATCCGACGCGAGCTTTTGCCGAATGTTCTGGATACATTGATGGTCGAAGGTGCAATGCGCTGGTCATGGATGCTGCTGGCGTTTTCGTCGTTGTCCTTCCTGGGTTTCGGTGTGTCTCCTCCGACGCCCGATTGGGGCCTGATGATCGCCGATGCGCGCGGCTTCATGTCCTTTGCGCCCTGGGGCGTGCTGGGACCGGTCATCGCGCTCAGTTCGCTGATCATCGGCATCAACCTGACCGCCGATGCCCTGGCCAAGGCACTTGGCATCGACCGGGCACAAAAGGCGCCAGTATGACAGGGCCCGTTCTCGATATTCGCGATGTCTCGGTTGGGTTCACCGGAAAATCCGGTGCGACGCTGCCGGTGTTGCGAAACATCGACCTCCAAGTGGCCGAGGGCGAAAGCCTCGGCATAGTCGGTGAAAGCGGGTCGGGTAAATCCACGTTGGCGCTGGCCGCGATGGGCTATCTGAAACGTGGGCTTCGTCTACTGGACGGGTCGGTCGCCTTTCGCGGGCAGGACATGTTTTCTCGCACCCGCCAAGAGCTTGAGAAGATACGCGGCGGCGAACTGGCGCTGATCCCGCAGAACTCGGGTCAGTCGCTGACACCCACATTGCGCATCGGCGCCCAGCTGATCGAGGCGCTGCGTCTTCACTCCGCAGTGCCCGGCGCCGAACATGTGGCCAAGGCGACCGAACTGTTGGGGCAAGTGCGTTTACCCGATCCCCAAGCAATCCTGTCGCGGTTTCCGCACGAGCTCTCGGGCGGGCAGCAACAGCGCGTCGCCGTAGCGATGGCGCTGGCGGGTGAACCACACGCGCTTTTGCTGGATGAGCCGACGACGGGGCTGGATGTAACAACTCAGGCGCATATCCTTGAGCTTTTGCGCGACATCGCGCGGGATCGCGGCATGGCGATGGTCTATGTCAGCCATGACCTTGGAGCGATTGCCCGGGTCTGTGACCGGGTTGTGGTGATGTATGCCGGCGAAGTCGTGATGGAAGGCACCACGCGGCAGGTGCTGAAATCACCAGCGCACCCCTATGCGCGCGGGCTTCTGGCTTCGATCCCGCGGCTGGCGGATCGCCATCTGCCGGTTGCGCTGGACGGGCGACCTCCAGCGCCTGGTGACGCGGGGGATGGATGTTCCTTTGTAGATCGCTGCGCGCTGGCACAAGACCTCTGCCGATCCCAGCGACCCGACCTGACAGCACTACCAACCGGTGAATTGGCGCGCTGCTTTTTCACCGATCAGGCCGATCGGGTGTCCCGGACGATGAGCGGCGCGGTCCCCGTCGAGATCAAGCCAGACGGCGCCACGGCCCTTCAATTGACCGATCTGTCGATCAGTTATCATCAGCCCAGTCTGTTCGACAGGGTCCTGGGCCGTAGCGATGCACGCGTCGCCACCGTGGACGAAATCGACGTGACTGTGCGCCGAGGAGAAACGTTGGGACTTGTCGGCGAAAGTGGATCGGGAAAGTCGACGATCCTGAAATCCATCGCGGGCCTGTTGCCCCCGGCGGGAGGCCAGATCACCCTTGCGCAGAGCGAGGCGCTGGCCACTGTGGTGGAGAACCGCCCACCTGATCATCTTCGGCGGATCCAGTTGGTCTTCCAGAACCCCGATGACAGCCTGAACCCGCGCCAGACCATTGCCGAGATCCTCGAACAACCGCTCAGGCTCTATTTTGGCCTGACCGGGCAGGCACTGCATGACCGCAGCGTTGAAATCCTCGACCGGGTTCGGCTGGGCGGACATTATCTCGACCGTTTGCCCAGCCAGCTTTCAGGCGGTGAGAAACAGCGCGTCGCCGTGGCTCGCGCCTTTGCCGCAGACCCGGAAATCGTGCTCTGCGACGAGGTCACATCGGCGCTGGATGTGTCGGTACAGGCCGCGGTGCTGGATCTGTTGAACGAGTTGAAAGAGAAACAGGGCACGACGTATATTTTCGTCAGTCATGACTTGGCCGTGGTCAAGGCGTTGTCAGACAGGGTGGCGGTACTCTACCAGGGACGCTTATGTGAAATCGGGCCGTCTGATCAGGTCTATGCCACGCCATCGCATCCCTATACCGAAGTGCTTTTGGGGGCGGTGCTCGAACCGGACCCGGACACTGCGCCCACGCTTGCGGCAGACGATGTGGTTGAACTGTCGCCCCCTGCGCAGGGCTGCCCGTTCCAACGCCGCTGCCCGCGCAAGATCGGCCCGATCTGTGACAGCGAAACGCCGCCCTGGCACCAAACGGCGGATGGCCACGCGATCCGCTGTCATCACGCGATCACCGATCTTGCGGCAGCGCAGGCAGGCCAAGCCGCAGAATGACGCCCGGGTTTCGGTTGCAATTGCCACCGCGCGCGCGGTCGCACTCCGTTTATTGAAGCGGGCGAGCGTGCCTCCAATAGCGGCCCTCTGTCGATCATGTTCCCCTTCATCGGGCAGTACGAAGAATACCCCCCCGCCCGCGCCGAGGTGGACAAGCCCCCCCCCCAACAGCACGCCCCAGCCATTCTGGCTGACAAGAGTCGGATTTTCCAACCCGCGTGCTGTCAGAGCGGTTGCGGGCGAACGGGTGCGCAATGCTCCGGTGCCGGATCATGATTGGATCACAGCGCCCCGTCCGCTCATGCCCCCGAAAGCCTTCGGGGACAGGTCCAAAATCCACCATTAACGTTAAGATAGAATGAAGCGTTCGGACGATTTACGCCAAATTTAGACGGTTTTCACGGCCCGCCGCAATTCCTCGACCAGCAGGGTCTCGGACATGCCAGACTCAATCGCCAGCCGCCGCAGCCCGAAATGCACATGGGCCATTTCCTGATAGTAGCTGGTATAGGCGTAATTCGTTGCCGCCCCCGCAGCCGCACCAAGGATCGGCACAGTCTGTGCGGCCAGCTTTTGCCCCAAAACAGTCGCCAACTTTGGCGCTACTGATTTCAGGATGCCATGCACTGCCGCTCCGTTCAGGGTCACACGGGTCGACAGGAACGCCATGTTGGCCCCGTCATCATCCGCCAAGGGACCGGCGCTGGCAAACACGGTCAGGCAATCGGCCAACACGTTGGGATCATTCGGATCGAAATCATATTCTGCCGCGATGCCTTGGATCGCGCGCAAGAGCACCGTCGTTGTGACCGGCAATTCCGCCAACGCCGTGGGCAACCCACCTGCACCACCAACAGCTCCCATCGCTGTGGTGACCGCCGTGTTGAGCCAACCCTTCTGGTCCGGCACCACACCGCGCGACTGTTTTGCTGCTTGCAGCGCCACCCTGAGCGCGCGCTCGGTGGCACCTTCAAGACCCAACTTCACAGACTGCGGCAACCGTTCCAGCAGGTTCTCCGCCCGCCCACCGATCATGTTCAACACTTGCAGCCCCACGCCTCCGGCTGCCTTGTGACGGCGAGCCAGTGACGCGATGGCAGTTTGGGTGTCTTGAGGCACGAGATCGGTTCCGGTCATACCGTACAATTGGGGACGTTTGCCGTACGGTTCAAGCGTCTCGCGTCACCGAACCACGCAGACCATGCCATGCGCCCGGCACCAACTCCAGCCCTAGAACCCGGTCGGGGTTGGTCGGCGGCGGCATCTCGACTCCGTCCAGTTTGTTAAAGCCGAACCGCCGATAATAGGGCGCATCGCCCACCAAAAGCACCCGGGCCCAGCCTTCGCGGCGGGCCTGATCCAGACTGTCCCGAATAAGCGCCCCGCCCAGCCCTTCGCCCTGCGCTGTCGGGTGAACGGCCACAGGTCCAAGCAACAAAATCCGATGTTCGGAAATCCTGACCGGCCAATATCGGATCGCACCGCCCAAAATGCCCTGATCATCCCGCGCCACCCGGCTCAGACTGGCCACGGGTGGGATGCCATCGCGCAACCGGTAGGAAGACAGCGCCTCGCGCCCAGGCGCGAAACACAGGTCATAGAGGCCTTCGACCTCCCACCAATCATCTTTGGTTTCCCGGCTCAGGGTGAACATGGCACCGCTCTTCGTTGACGCGCGGTACACCCCCGTGCATTCCGCTGCGAAACGGCCTATCACGCAGAAAAACAATCGGCAAACAGGGAGCTTGCCCTTATGTTCTACCGTCCCGAAGACGGCCACGGCCTACCGCACAACCCGTTCAACGCCATTGTCACCCCCCGCCCCATCGGCTGGATCTCGACCCGTGGCAGCGACGGGCAGGACAACCTCGCGCCCTACTCCTTCTTCAACGCAGTGGCTTATGTGCCACCACAGGTGATGTTCGCCTCGACTTCCGCCAAAGAAGATCGCGGCGACACCAAGGATTCCGTGGCCCAAATCCGCGATACAGGCGTGTTCGCCGTAAACGTCGTCGAATACGCCATGCGCGACGCCATGAACCTGACCTCGGGCGCATGGGACCGCGATGTGGACGAGTTCGCCCACGCCGGCATTGAAAAAGCCGAATGCGACACGATGAACTGCCCTCGTGTGGCGGGTGCACCCGCGACGCTGGAATGCAAGCTGACACAGATTGTCCAACTCCCCGGAGAGGCCAATTTCGCCGTTTTCGGCGAAGTCACTGGCATTCACATGCGCGACGATTGCATCAAGGATGGCGTGTTCGACGTGCTAAGCTTCAACCCGCTGACCCGCATGGGCTACCGCGACTATTCGGTGGTGCGTGAAAAATTCAGCCTGAAACGCCCGGGTGAAAAGGTCACGCCTTGCGCCCTATTGTTTCGCGCGCGAAACATTGGGTCCGATCCGGTCCTTTAACAGAAGGTGAACACGAGATGGCTGTCAAACGTCTGCTGACCGAATTCGGCATGGGGTCGTCCCTGCGCCGACAGGATTACACCGAAGCCGCATCCCGCGCGGTCAAGGATGCGCTTTGGCACAACTCGATCAACCTTGCAGAGCTGTACGGCAAGGATAAACCCGATATGCAGATCACAGTCGAGGTGGGCGTTCAAAACCCAGACGCGCTTGACACGAACACGATCGCGGCGATTTTTCCTTACGGCCAAATTACTGTAATTGCACGCAAAGGTGGTCTCGACGTGCCACGCAGCGATGGCGGCAAACCGACGGTGATCGCGAATGTTGCGATCTCCGTGGCGCTTGATCTGGAGGGCGTGGCATGAGCGACCAACGCTTCATCATCGAAATGGGCATGGGCAACGACCAATACGGCATGGATTACACCAAGGCCGCCGCCCGCGCGATCGAAGACGCGATCCGCCATTCCTCGATTCCGCTTTTCGACGCCACCGGCCTGAGCCATGAGCAGATGCGCGTGCAGGTGACGGTGGGTGTGGCCGAGCCGGACAAGGTGGATTGCGCCGAACTGGTCAAAGGCCTGCCCCGCGGTCGCGCCACGGTCACAGCTGTCGAAGGCGGCCTGAACGTCACCAACCCCGACAGCGGCGCCACATTGGTGATCGCCACCGCCGCCGTCGAGGCCTTTTTGCCGCGTCAGGCCTAGCACCGCTTGATGCAGGCCTTCTGCGCTGCGACAGTGCGCCGGAAGAGGTGACGGAGGCAGCGATGGCAACCCGAAAACTTGGCGTGATAGGCGGATCGGGGCTTTATGCCGTGGACGGGTTGCAAGACGCTGCATGGCAAACCGTGGAAACCCCATGGGGCGCGCCGTCGGACCAGCTTTTTTGCGGCACGCTCAATAGTCTTGAGATCGTGTTCCTGCCTCGCCACGGTCGCGGCCACGTGCACAGCCCGTCAGATGTGCCCTACCGCGCCAATATCGACGCGCTGAAACGGCTTGGGGTTACGGACGTGATCAGCGTCAGCGCCTGCGGGTCGTTCCGTGAAGACATGGCACCGGGCGATTTCGTCATCGTCGACCAGTTCATCGACCGAACCTTTGCCCGGGCCAAAAGCTTTTTCGGCACCGGCTGCGTCGCGCATGTCTCGGTTGCCCATCCCGTGTGTGAAAGCCTTGGCGCCACCTGCGCCGAGGCCGCACGACAGGCCGGGGTCACAGTACATGAAGGCGGCACTTATCTGGCAATGGAAGGCCCACAATTTTCGACACTCGCGGAATCAAATCTTTACCGCGATCAATGGGGCTGTTCGGTCATTGGCATGACCAACATGCCCGAGGCGAAACTCGCCCGCGAGGCAGAGCTTTGCTATGCCAGCGTGGCAATGGTCACCGATTACGACTGCTGGCACCCCGGCCATGATGCGGTCGAAGTCACCGACATCATTCGCGTCCTGGCAGGCAACGCCGATGCCGCGCGCCGGATGATCAAAGCCCTCCCCGCGCTGCTGGACACTGTCCATCCGCCTTGTCCGCAAGGTTGCGACACAGCACTGGAACATGCGCTGATCACCGCGCCTGATGCCCGCGACCCCGAGATGATCAAAAAGCTGGACGCGGTTGCGGGTCGCGTGCTTTCTGGACGCACATGACCCAAGGCTGACCCAATATGAGCATCGACCTCTGGCTGACCTTCGTCGCCGCCTCCACCGCACTGCTGCTGATCCCCGGGCCCACCGTTCTGCTGGTGCTCTCCTACGCACTGAGCCAAGGCAAACGCGTGGCCATCGCGTCGGCCAGCGGCGTGGCCTTGGGCGACTTAATCGCCATGAGCCTGTCGCTCGCCGGGCTGGGCGCATTGGTGCTGGCTTCGGCAACCCTTTTCACCGTGCTGAAATGGGTCGGGGCGATTTACCTTGTCTGGCTTGGGATCAAACTGCTGCGTGCGTCCCCCAACGCCGCGCTGCCGCCAACAGAACGTGATGTCGAAGCGCGCGCAGTCTTTACCCACGCCGCACTGGTTACGGCGCTGAACCCGAAATCCATCGCCTTCTTCATCGCCTTCGTGCCGCAGTTCATCGCCCCCGAAGCGGCACTCCTGCCACAATTCGCCATCCTCATCGCCACCTTCGTGACATTGGCCGCGCTCAACGCGTTTGCCTATGCCCTGGCCGCTGACCGCCTGCGCGGTTGGATTGGGCGCGAGAGCGTTATTGGCTGGTTGACCCGCGCGGGTGGCCTCACACTCATCGCTATGGGCGCACTTACCGCGATGGCCCGTCGCACAAGCTGAGACCGAAATGACCAAAAGCACGAAAACCGTCAAAGACTACATCCGCACCATCGTCGACTTCCCGCATGAAGGGATCATGTTTCGAGATGTGACCACGCTCTTCGCTGATCCGCGAGGGTTCCGCATGGCCATCGACCAATTGCTGCATCCCTATGCCGGTGTACGGTTCGACAAGGTTGTCGGGCTGGAGGCGCGCGGCTTTATCCTTGGCGGAGCCATCGCCCACCAGCTCTCGGTCGGGTTTGTCCCAGTGCGCAAGAAAGGCAAGTTGCCCGGCGCTGTGATCTCGGAAGAGTACACCCTCGAATACGGCGAAGCCGTGGTCGAAATCCACGACGACGCGATTCAGCCGGGCGAGAAAGTCTTGCTGGTCGACGATCTGCTTGCCACCGGCGGAACGGCAGAGGCAGGGCTCAAACTGATCGAACGGCTTGGAGGAGAAGTGATCGGCTGCGCCTTTATCATAGACCTGCCTGATCTGGGGGGGCGCAAGAAGCTCGAAGCAATGGGCATGGATGTGCACGCGCTCTGCGCCTTTGACGGGCTTTAATCACCCCCTGCTTCTTCTTTTTCCAAATATGCTGGGGGTTTGGGGGTGAAACCCCCAAGGCGCCCCGAACGAAATCAGCGCGGACCTTGAACACAAAAGGCGCAATCCTTGGTAGGATTGCGCCCGAATTATCGAAAATTCGGTCCGGCCTCAGATGATGGTTGCTTGCGTCGCAGCGCGCAATTCGTCCTCTGTGACACCATCCGCAGTTTCCACAATCTTGAGACCGCCTTCGACCACGTCGAGCACACCCAGATTGGTGATGATCCGGTCCACAACACCGGCGCCGGTCAGCGGCAGCGTGCATTCCTTAAGAAGTTTGCTGTCGCCATGCTTGTTTGTGTGGTCCATCACCACAATCACACGGCCCACGCCGGCCACCAGGTCCATCGCGCCGCCCATGCCTTTGACCAACTTGCCCGGAATCATCCAGTTCGCCAGATCGCCTTTTTCGTCCACTTCCATCGCGCCGAGGATCGCCATCGCAATCTTGCCGCCGCGGATCATGCCGAAGGATGTCGCGCTGTCGAAATAGCTGGTGTGGGGCAGCTCGGTGATTGTCTGCTTGCCCGCATTGATGAGATCGGGGTCTTCTTCTCCCTCATAGGGAAATGGCCCCATGCCCAGCATCCCATTTTCGGATTGCAGCGTCACGGTGACACCTTCGGGGATGTAGTTCGACACCAGCGTCGGGATGCCAATGCCCAGATTGACATACATGCCATCCTGCAATTCCTGCGCCGCGCGAGCAGCCATCTGGTTGCGGTCCCATGCCATAGTGGTCTTTCCTTTGTTTATCTTGAATGCCGCGCGAGCGGCGTTATCGCTTTATTTCCGTGGGCCCGACGGGCACATCGATCATGATCACGGTCCCGGCGGCACCGCGCACCACGTTGAGCGTGCCTTCCAGCCCATCAAGCAGCGAGGACACAAGCCGTCCGCCAACCGAGTTCTCGGAGGGGAAGGACATCTTACTTGGAATGCCGACACCGTCGTCCGAGATGGTCATACGTAATCCACCGGCAGCAAGACCGTTGGCCCGCAGCTCGAGATAGCCCTGATCGAGGCCATCAAAGGCGTGCTGAAACGCGTTGGACACCAGTTCAAACGTGATCAATGCCATCCGGATTGCAGTGTCGAGATTCACTTCCAGCGGTTCTATCAAAGACACAAAGCGCACGCCGGGGCGGCCTTCGTTATGCGCGATGGTGTGCGAGATACGCGATAGGAGTGACCCAAGATCGATGCCGTCGCGGTTCCATTGCTCATCCGCAAGCTTCATCTCTTCGTAGACAAATTGCAGGCATTCCAACCGCCGGGGAAGCTGGTCCAACATCCGAAGTCGGCGCTTATGTACCTCGGACGAAAGCGAGTCGTCGGATTCTGTGCTGTCGACCAGCGAACTGACGATCAGGCCCAAATCCTGATTGACCCGTGAACAAACTGTGTCGAGATGCAAACGGGTCGCTTCGGACGCGCGGTCCTGTTCATCGTCACGCAGTTCTTTTTGAATACCGAGAAAATAGACAGGTTTGCCAAGCCCATCCGAGATCGGCGCGATCAACAAGCGATTCATGAATGCTTCGCCTGTGGCACGGTAATTCAGGATATCGACCGCGACATCTTCTCCGGCTTCGATCGCGTTTCGGATCCTTTGCACAGCCTCGGGGTCGGTGTCCGGCCCTTGCAAAAAGCGGCAGTTCCGACCGATTACCCGCGACCGTTGATACCCCGTCGTCCGTTCAAACGCATCGTTGATGTAGACGATGGGGTTATCTTCGGAATTCGGATTGGTGATTACCATCGCGACGCTCAGCCGGGAAAAGCCAGCCAATGCCTGGCTGTCGTCCAGGACCGAGGTCAGTTTTGGTTTCTCAACGTATCGTTCCACGGCTTTACGCTTTGTTTTCTGTCTCAGGCTGCAGGCCTCGGGCGCGTTGTGCGTTGTTCGATGCGCTTTTCGTGCGCGCCTTGAATGATGCGGTTCACATAGATGCCCGGCAAGTGAATGTGATCGGGGTCAAGCTCGCCTGGTTGGACGATCTCTTCGACTTCCATGATGCAGATTTTACCGCACATTGCAGCTGGTGGGTTGAAGTTGCGCGCAGTCTTGCGGAAAATCGCATTCCCGGTGGTGTCCGCTTTCCACGCCTTGACGATGGATAGATCGGCAAAGATGCCCTCTTCCATGATGTAGGTCTCACCGTTGAAATCGCGGTGGTCCTTACCTTCGGCAATCACGGTGCCGACCCCTGTCTTGGTGTAAAACCCGGGAATGCCTGCACCACCGGCACGCATCCGTTCGGCAAGCGTGCCTTGCGGGTTGAATTCAAGCTCCAACTCACCGGAAAGATACTGGCGCATGAATTCCGCGTTCTCGCCCACGTAAGAGCTGATCATTTTTCTGACCTGACGCGTTTGCAGCAGGATACCGATTCCGAAATCATCCACGCCTGCGTTGTTCGAAGCGAACGTCAGATCCTTAACACCGCTATCGCGGATCGCGCTCAGCAGGAGTTCGGGGATGCCGCTCAGTCCAAAACCGCCAGCCGCGATCAGCATGCCGTCTGTAAGAACGCCCTCAAGCGCTTCGGTTGCTGATCCATAGACCTTCTGCATCGCGATATTCTCCAGCTGTTCAACGCAACGTTGTTTTGGCGTGTCACAGCCCCTGAGTCAACGCCACGCGACGGGGTGATTTCATGTGTCAACTTTAGACATAATTGGCAAAGTTGACACTTTTGGAGACCCGCCAGCCACAAGTCGTGACCCGGCGGGCCGTCATCAGGATTTCTTGGCTGCCGTCTTTTTCTTGGCGGCGGGTTTCTTGGCCGCTGCTTTCTTTGCAGGTGCTTTTTTCTTGGCACCAGCCTTGGCGGACTTTTCCGCGATCAAAGCCACCGCCATGTCCATCGTCACCGCGTCTGGTTCGACATCCTTAGGCAGCGTTGCGTTGACCTTTTCCCACTTCACATAGGGGCCGTAACGCCCTTCCATCACGGCAATCATGCCGCCGTTCTGCGGGTGCTCGCCAATCTCTTTGAGCGGTTTCGCCGCACTCCCACGTCCGCGACCGGGATTGGCGCGTTTTTCGGCCAGCAGCTCTACCGCCCGGTTCATGCCGATTTCGAACACGTCCTGAAAATCTTTGAGGTTCACATAGACGGGTTTCGATTCGTCCGGCATCTGGTGCATGATGAACGGCCCGAACCGACCGAGGTTCGACTTCACCTCACCACCTTCGGGGTGCATGCCGACAACACGCGGCAGCGTCAGCAGTGTGACCGCTTTTTCCAAAGTCATATCATCCGGCGACCAGCCCGGCAGATAATCGCCTTTTGCTTTGGGCAAGCTGGCCCGCGGCGGTTTCTTGTTCTCGGGGGTCGGTTCACCGCGCTGAACATAGGGGCCAAAGCGCCCTGATTTCAGCCAGATCTCTTCGCCTTGATCTTCGCCAAGCACGCGTTCGTCACCTTCGGCACCTTCGCCCGCGATCGGACGTGTGTAGGTGCATTCAGGGTAATTGCCGCAGCCGACGAACCCGCCCGTGCGTGACGTCTTGAGGTGCAATTGGCCTAGCCCACATTTCGGGCACACCCGTGGGTCGCTGCCATCTTCGCGCGGCGGATAGAGTTGCGGCGCCAACGCTTCGTCCAGCACATCAAGCACTTCAGTGATCCGCAGATCCGACGTTTCCGAAATCGCGGCCGAGAAATCCCGCCAGAACTTGGCGAGCAGTTCTTTGTAGTCCCCCTCGCCCGCGCTGACGTGATCCAGCTCGTCCTCAAGCGCGGCGGTGAAATCGTATTCTACGTAGCGTTTGAAGAAATTGAGCAGGAAAATCGTGACAATCCGGCCCTTGTCCTCGGGGATCAGGCGGTTCTGTTCCTTGCGGACATACTCGCGGTCCTGAATGGTGGTGATGATGCTGGCGTAGGTCGACGGACGCCCGATGCCCAACTCTTCCATTCGTTTGACCAACGTCGCCTCGGTGTAGCGCGGAGGCGGCTGGGTGAAGTGCTGATCCGGCGTGATGCTGCGCTTTTCGGCCTTTTCGCCTTGCATGATCTGCGGCAGGCGCTTGTCATCGTCATCGACCGCGGCGTCATCGCGGCCTTCTTCGTAGACGCGCAGGAAGCCATCAAACAGGACCACCTGACCGGTGGCGCGCATCACGACTTGCCCATCGGCGCTGCCCACATCGACGGTGGTGCGCTCAAGGCGGGCCGATTCCATCTGGCAAGCCAGTGTGCGTTTCCAGATCAGGTCATAGAGCTTGCGCTGATCCGCATCGCTGATCTTCAGGCTTGCGGCATCCTTCGCCATATCCGTGGGCCGGATGCATTCGTGCGCCTCTTGCGCGTTCTTGGCCTTGTTTTTGTAGATGCGGGCCTGCGATGGAACGTATTCGGCACCGTAACGATCTTTGATTGCGGCGCGTGCCTGATCGACCGCTTCGGGGGCCATGTCGATGCCATCGGTTCGCATGTATGTGATGTGGCCTGCCTCGTAGAGGCGCTGCGCCGCGTTCATCGTTTGCCGCGCCCCCATGCCGAATTTGCGGCTTGCCTCTTGCTGGAGCGTAGAGGTCATGAAGGGGGCCGACGGGTTGCGTGAGCCTGGCTTCGCCTCAACCGACTGCACGGTCAGATCGCGACTGCTGATGGCCTGTACCGCGAGTTCAGCTTGTGTTTCATTTTCAAGGTCGTAGCGGTCGAGCTTCTTGCCCGCCAGAACGGTCAGCCGAGCCTCGTATTCCTGCCCGCGCGGGGTCGAAAGCATGGCCTTGACCGACCAATATTCACGAGCGCGGAAGGCTTCGATTTCCATCTCGCGTTCGACGATCAAGCGCAAGCAAACCGATTGCACACGGCCCGCACTGCGCGCGCCCGGCAATTTGCGCCAGAGCACTGGCGACAGGTTGAACCCCACGAGGTAATCGAGCGCGCGGCGCGCCAGATAGGCATCCACCAGCGGCACGTCGATGTCGCGCGGGTTGGCCATTGCTTCGGTTACAGCGGCCTTGGTGATGGCGTTGAAGGTGACGCGCTTAACGTCGGTGGTCTTTTTGATCGAACGGCGCTTTGTCAGCGCTTCTTTCAGGTGCCATGAGATCGCTTCGCCTTCGCGATCCGGGTCGGTCGCAAGGATCAGTGCGTCGTCAGATTTGAGCGCTTCGGCGATGGCCGCAACATGTTTACGGGACTCGGTGGCGACCTCCCATTTCATGTCAAACCCGTTTTCGGTATCGACCGATCCGTCTTTGGGTGGCAGGTCACGAACGTGTCCGTACGATGCCAGAACCGTGTAGTCAGACCCCAAATACTTATTGATTGTCTTGGCTTTTGCCGGGGATTCGACAACGACAACTGGCATAAATTAGGGACCTTTCGTCAAAGGATTCTGTGCTGCACCTTGGCTGCATATGGCCGGGCAGCATGTGGTGTGCAAGTCGCAATTGTCAAACAACACGGTCGCAGCGTGACAGTTGCACGCTGTCCTTGGCTGGCTTCGACCGACAAAAAAGACCGTTGAAAACCGTCTGGTCTTGCATCATGAAATCGGCCCAATCGATGCGGTTCGGACCGTTTCCAAGGTTAGTCTTCTTGTCATCGGACAGGGCGGTCAATTGCCAGCCTAAACGTTCTCATCAGCAGTAGGTTTGGCCAACATGATGCGGGTCTTATCAGATGAAGTGGCTTGTGATCGCTTCTCAACAATGTCTTTCAAGCAGCAAGGGTCACTGCAGAAAACCTGAAGCGGGAAAGCGCTGTCTCGTATAGTTTGAGATCACACCTTTGAGGTTCCTTCTGATGTGTCATCAAAAACCAGAACGATGCGAAAATCGGTGCATGCAAAACGAACCGAAATCACGTGCGCAGAGAGATCACACCCCCTGCCCCGCGCGCAATTCGGCCTTCAAGTTCAAGATCGGTAAGCGCCGGAGAGATTGTCTTGGACGAGGCACCCAGATCGCGGATCAATTGATCCTCGCCCACGGGGGATGGGCCAAGCCGGTCAAGAATACGCTTAAGCAACGCTGCGACTTCGGCGAGTGACCGCGTCTCTGGGACATCGACAAGCGGCAGTTCGGGTGAGATGGATGCCGCCGGCTCGGTGAGTGGCGACAATGCCTCGATCACGTCCTCGGCACTGCGCACAAGCCGCGCGCCGTCGCGCAAGAGCATGTTGCATCCGCTGGCGCGGGCATCGAACGGATGACCGGGCACAGCCATCACGTCGCGCCCCTGATCCAGGGCGGTGCGGGCGGTGATCAAAGACCCCGAACGCGCTGCGGCTTCGACCACGATGACAGCTTGGGTCATGCCTGAAATGATACGGTTGCGTGCTGGAAAATGCCGCGCCTGTGGCTGCAAACCCATCGGCTGTTCACTGACACGCGCCCCGCCTTCGGTCACGATGTCTTCGGCCAGCCTGGTGTTTTCCGCGGGGTAGAACACATCTACACCGCCACCCCACACTACGCGACTCTGATCCTCAATTGCTTCTTGATGGCTAATTTCCTACCGAAGAATGGTATGCCCTCAATTGT
>CANNCS010000025.1 GCA_947503115.1 uncultured Marivita sp. | reverse complement strand
CAATCCATCAAGCACGGCGCTCAACTCGCAAGGAATATGGGGCAGAAAATCAACCAAAATGTGTGAATCTGATAGGGTGTGACCCGAGGATGAAATGTCACTTATCCGATCCATACAGTGGCACAGTCGACATCGACACTTTTGCCGATCCGTCCGTCAACTCTGCCGCGTGGGCGATGTAAATCAGCGTTTGGTTCTTTTCGTCGAAAATCCGCTTCACCCGTAGGGATTTCAGGATGATTGACCGCGACGCCCGGAACACGTCTTCACCATCATCATCGCGGTCAATATCACCGATTTCAATCGGCCCGGTTTGACGGCAGGAGATGGACGCGTTCGATGGGTCTTCGAACCAGTTTCCCTTGCTTAGCCGGTCGATCAACCCGCGTTCAAAATAAGCTATGTGGCAGGTTACGCCCTGCACATCGGGATCAGCGATGGCTTCGATGATGATGTCGTTGCCGACCCAATCCACACCCACTTCGCCCACTTGTTCGGCCCGTGCGGGTGACAGTGAAAGAAGGCCAAGCAGGCAGGCGGTTCCCAGTCGTTTCATGTGAATTCCTTAATATGAATGATGCCGTATTCACCGGTATCGGGTTTTGCATCGGTGACATTCGCCCTGATCGTTTCGAATAGGTATTTACCAATGCCATCGGTGGCCCAGATCTCGGCCTTGTGCGGAATGTATTTCATCAACCTGACCGTGTCATCCTCGCGGCCTTTGTCAAACCAAGCGGCGGCCAGTGGCGACCAAAGCGCGTCTAGTTTTTCGTCATCGTGCGAAGCGGACAGGCTCCCCTTGATGGTGCCGTACATATGGCAAGCCGAATCGCAGAGGTAAATGTCAGCGTTAGCGCCCGCTTCGGCAGCCTTGAAGCTGTCGTGATCGGCCGAGGTGATGAACCAGATCACTCCGTCTTCTTGTCGTGAGAGGGGTGACATCGGCACGGGTGTCCCGTCACCGGTGCTCAGCAGAACGACGTGAATCTTGCTTAAATTGCTCCAGAAAATGTCAGTCAGTGTCTTGGTCATTCGGATGTCCCTTCGCCGGTGGTGCGGTTCGCCTTTCCAACGCCCGATGTCGCGAACAGTTCCTTGCGCTTGACCTGATGATGGGGTTTCCCGTAATATCTGAACAAGTGTTCAATAAATCCGCTCGGGGAGAGGCGAATGTTCAACGCGACCATGCAGTTTGATCTTGGTGAAGACGTTAATTCCTTGCGCGAGATGGTGCACCGCTGGGCGCAGGAACGCGTCAAACCGATGGCGGCCGAGATCGACAATAAAAACGAGTTTCCGCCCGAACTATGGACCGAGATGGGCGAACTTGGCCTACTGGGTATCACTGTAGACGAAGAATACGGTGGGGCCGGAATGGGATATCTGGCGCACACCGTTGCCGTGGAAGAAGTGGCGCGGGCGTCTGCTTCTGTGTCGCTGTCCTATGGCGCGCATTCGAACCTGTGCGTGAACCAGATCAAACTGAACGGTAACTCTGAGCAAAAAACAAAATATCTGCCTGGACTGATTTCTGGAGAGCATGTCGGCGCTTTGGCTATGTCCGAACCGGGTTCTGGGTCCGACGTCGTGTCGATGAAATTGCGCGCCGAAAAACGCAACGATCATTACAAGCTGAATGGCAACAAGTACTGGATTACCAATGGCCCGGATGCCGACACGCTTGTCGTCTATGCCAAAACCGATCCCGATGCCGGGTCTAAGGGGATCACCGCGTTCCTGATCGAAAAGTCGATGAAGGGGTTCAGTACCTCCCCGCATTTCGACAAACTGGGGATGCGTGGATCGAACACCGCGGAATTGATTTTCGATGATGTCGAAGTGCCGTTCGATAACGTGCTGGGCGAAGAAGGCAGAGGGGTGCGTGTTCTGATGTCGGGTCTGGATTACGAACGTGTGGTGCTTGCCGGGATCGGCCTTGGTATCATGGCTGCTTGTCTGGACGAAATCATGCCATACATGGCCGAGCGCAAACAGTTTGGTCAGCCGATTGGCAATTTCCAACTGATGCAGGGCAAGATGGCCGATATGTACACGGCGATGAATTCGTCCCGTGCATATGTTTACGAAGTCGCCAAAGCCTGCGACCGGGGGGACGTGACCCGTCAGGACGCCGCCGCGTGCTGCTTGTATGCCAGCGAACAGGCGATGGTTCAGGCTCATCAGGCGGTTCAGGCGATGGGCGGTGCTGGCTTCCTGGCCGACGCGCCGGTGGCGCGCATCTTCCGCGATGCAAAGCTGATGGAGATCGGTGCCGGTACGTCTGAAATCCGGCGCATGTTGGTGGGCCGCGAAATGATGGCGGCGATGGGGTGAAGCGCAATCCGAAAAAAGGGCACTGGTTTTCGGAATGAATTGCGCGTTGTCAAAAATGCAAAGAGGATCGCGTTGATGACACTAGAAAATTCGATCCTCTGATGGTGCGCTGGGTCTGGTGGGTGCCTCTTGGGCTTGCCACGCTGGTCGGCGCACTCTTGGCGTTCCGCTTTGGCTGGATCGCTGCCACGATAACGGAGACGGATGTGATCAACGCGATGGCTTCCCGCTATGTGACACAGGACGGCGGACCCGGTGCAACTGCGGGTGATTGCGTTGGTCTGGCGGGGCAGGTGGAAGGCGCGTGGATCACCGTGCGTTGTGGCACACGCGTTTATCATGTGAACCGGTTTGGACGGCTGCTTGCGACAAGCGGAACCGATGGATTCGAAAGGCCTTCGACATGACGACCCGTCCGATGTTGCGACCAGCACCCTATGACGCCTTGTGCAAAGGTTTTGATTGGGACCTGCCCACTTCGCTGAACATGGCACATCAGGTTTGTGATGGTTGGGCCGCGACAGAGCCTGATCGCGTGGCGATACTCGAAGTCACACCCGAGCGGGTGCGCAAAGTTACCTACGGCGATCTTTGGTATCGGTCGCGGCAGGTCGAGGTGGCGTTGATCGAACGCGGCGTGATGAAGGGCGACCGGGTTGGCGTGCTGCTCTCGCAATCCCCGCTGTGCGCTGCCGCCCACATCGCTGCCTGGCGGTTGGGGGCGATCTCGGTGCCGCTGTTCAAACTGTTCCGCACTGAAGCCCTGAAATCCCGAATTGACGATGCCGGGCTGGGTGTCGTTGTGACGGACCTTGAAGGTGTCGTGCAATTGACCGGGCTTGGGGTGGCAACGGTCACCCGAAGTGATCTGGGTGCATCTTCTGGCACCAAGGCTATGGTCGAAACGGGGCCGGATGATGCGGCGGTGTTGATCTATACAAGCGGCACAACTGGTGCGCCCAAAGGTGCCCTGCACGGGCATCGGATGTTGACCGGCCATTTGCCGGGGGTCGAGATGAGCCACGATTTTCTGGGGCAGGACGGGGATGTGATTTGGACGCCCGCCGATTGGGCGTGGATCGGTGGCCTATTCGACGTGTTGATGCCGGGGCTTGCGTTGGGTGTGCCTGTGGTTGCGGCGCGAATGCCTAAGTTCTCAGTTGAAGAATGCACGCGGATTTGCAGTGCAGGTGCCGTGCGCAATGCGTTTTTTCCTCCGACGGCTTTGCGCATGCTCAAGGCGGCGGATGCGCGCATCGAAGGCCTGCGGTCGGTCGCCAGCGGAGGCGAACCACTTGGGGCCGAGATGCTGGCATGGGGCCGCAACGCCTTTGGCGTGACGATCAACGAATTCTACGGCCAGACCGAATGCAACATGATCGTGTCGTCCTGCGGTGCGTCCTTTGACGCCGTGCCGGGTTCGATGGGCCGCGGGGTGCCGGGGCATCAGGTTGCGGTGATCGGGTCGGATGGCTTGCCCTGCGAGGGTGAGGGCGACATCGCTGTGCGGCGCGGATCGGCATCCATGATGCTGGAATATTGGCGCAAACCCGGGGCGACGGCGGAGAAGCACCGCGGCGACTGGATGATCACTGGCGATCGCGGGATCAAGGACGGAGATACCATCACCTTTCTGGGGCGCGAGGACGACGTGATCACTTCAGCTGGGTATCGGATCGGGCCCGCCGAGATCGAGGATTGCCTGCTGACCCATCCGGCGGTTGCGACCTGTGGTGTGGTTGGCAAGCCTGACGCGCTGCGCACCGAGATCGTCAAAGCGTATGTGGTTCTCAAAGAGGGTATTAATACCTCGACTTCGGAGCTTCAGGATTGGGTTAAGGTTCGCCTTGCAAGCTATTCTTACCCAAGAGAAATTGAATTCCTTGAGGATCTGCCGATGACCGTCACTGGAAAGGTGATCCGCAAGGAATTGAAGGCGCGCGCCAGTCGGGAGGGACAGGCATGAAACAGGGTTTGATGATCGCTGCGATACTTTGTGCACCGCAGTTTTGCACAGCTCAAGAGTTCACAATTGACCAACAGATCGTGTGGGATTGCTTTGAGAATACTGAGATCGGTGCGCTTTACCCTTTCTGCCTCGGAGAGGCGTCCGGCCAGTGTCAGGAGCAGCCCGGCGGATCGACCACCATCGGGATTTCAGAATGCATTCAGGCGGAAACCGCGATGTGGGATGTGATCCTGAACGAAGAATACAATTGGACGCAAATGGCCAATGAAACAGCCGACGAACAGGGGCTGTCACAGGTGTTGGACCGCTCTGACGCATTGCGCGATGCCCAGCGGGCATGGATCGCCTTTCGCGATGCCGATTGTGCGGCACGCTACGCAATGTGGCAGGACGGTACGATCCGCTCCATCGTGGCGGCCAATTGCCATCTGACCATGACAGCTGGACGCGCCATCGAATTGCGCGACATGCGGGGACAATAAAATGAAACTTCGATCACAGGCGATTGCGTCGTCAGAACAATTCAAGGCCAACATGACCGCACATGAAGAGGCGTTGCGCGTCGTGCGAGACGCCGCCGATCTGGCTGCGGCGGGTGGAGGTGAGCGTTCGCGGTCCCGGCACGTGTCGCGCGGTAAGATGTTGCCTCGGGACAGGGTGGCAAACCTGCTCGATCCCGGATCGCCGTTTCTGGAAGTCGGCGCGACAGCTGCTCATGGACTGTACGACGGTGCAGCGCCCTGCGCAGGTGTGATTGCAGGTGTCGGCCGGGTGATGGGCCGTCAGGTCATGGTGGTGTGCAACGACGCGACCGTGAAGGGCGGCACATATTATCCGATGACCGTCAAAAAACACCTCCGCGCGCAAGAGATCGCCGAGGAGAACCATTTACCCTGCATCTATCTGGTGGATTCGGGAGGCGCCAACCTTCCCCAGCAGGACGAAGTGTTCCCCGACCGCGACCATTTCGGGCGAATTTTCTATAATCAGGCGCGGATGAGCGCAAAGGGCATTGCACAAATTGCCGTGGTGATGGGGTCTTGCACTGCGGGCGGCGCTTATGTGCCTGCAATGTCGGATGTGACGATCATCGTGAAAGAGCAGGGCACAATTTTCCTTGCCGGTCCGCCTTTGGTGAAGGCAGCGACAGGTGAAGTGGTCACTGCCGAAGACTTGGGCGGTGGTGACGTGCACACTCGGTTGTCCGGTGTGGCAGACTATCTGGCCGAGGATGACGGGCACGCTTTGGCGTTGGCGCGACGCGCGGTTGGGTCATTGGGAGGTGCGTGCGGAGCGCACAGTCTACGGCAGGCGGCAGAAGACCCGGCCTATGATCCAGACGAGATTTTTGGTGTGGTGCCGGGCGATCTGCGCACACCTTATGACATCCGTGAGGTGATCGCGCGGGTGGTCGATGGGTCATATTTCGACGAGTTCAAGCCGCGTTTTGGTGAAACCCTCGTGACGGGTTTCGCCCATGTCGATGGCTGGCCGGTGGGGATCATCGCCAACAATGGCGTGCTGTTTTCCGAGGCCGCGCAGAAAGGCGCACATTTCGTTGAGCTGTGTTCGCAACGCAAGATTCCGCTGGTGTTCTTACAAAACATCACCGGCTTCATGGTGGGTCGGAAATACGAGAACGAAGGCATCGCGCGGCATGGGGCGAAGATGGTGACGGCTGTGGCCTGCACCTCGGTCCCGAAGATCACGATGCTGGTTGGGGGCTCGTTCGGTGCTGGCAATTACGGCATGGCTGGACGCGCATACCAGCCGCGTTTTTTGTGGACATGGCCGAACTCGCGCATTTCCGTGATGGGCGGCGAACAAGCGGCGGGTGTTTTGGCGACCGTGAAGCGCGACGCGATGGAGAAGCGCGGCGAGTCGTGGTCGGTCGAAGAAGAGGCGGCGTTCAAGAAGCCCACGGTGGATATGTTCGAGGAACAGGCCCACCCGCTCTATGCTTCGGCCCGACTTTGGGATGATGGGGTCGTTGATCCGCGGAAGACACGGGCGGTGCTGTCGTTGTCGCTGGAGGCGGCCTTGAACGCACCCATTGAGGACACGCGCTTTGGCGTGTTCCGGATGTAATTTGGGGGGCCAGTCCCCAAACATAGTTCGAATTGGGGGCCAACCCCCAAACCCCCGGAGTTTACGGGCAAGATGAAGAGAAGCGGTGGTGCGAGATGTTTGACACGATCCTGATAGCCAACCGGGGCGAGATTGCCTGCCGGGTGATCGACACGTGCAGGCGGCTTGGTGTGCGGGCTGTGGCGGTGCATTCGGATGTGGACGCGCAGGCGCGCCATGTGGAAATGGCGGATGTGGCGGTGTCGCTTGGAGGGGCAACGCCCGCTGAGAGTTACCTGCGCGGCGATGCGATCATTGCAGCGGCGCAGGCAACGGGCGCACAGGCGATCCATCCAGGCTATGGGTTTCTATCCGAGAACCCGGATTTCGTTGATGCCGTCGAGGCGGCGGGTTTGGTGTTTATCGGACCTTCGGCATCGGCCATCCGGGCGATGGGGCTGAAGGATGCGGCCAAAGCGTTGATGGCCGAGGCAGGTGTTCCTGTGGTGCCGGGCTATCAGGGTAGCGATCAATCGCCGGACGTGCTGGCCAAAGAGGCGGATGCGATTGGCTATCCGGTTTTGATCAAGGCCGTAGCCGGAGGCGGGGGCAAGGGGATGCGCTTGGTCGAGGCACCTAAAGGGTTTGCCGATGCGCTGGCCTCGGCACAATCAGAGGCAAAGACCGCCTTTGGAAATCCCCATGTGTTGATCGAGAAATACATCACCAGCCCGCGCCATATCGAGGTTCAGGTGTTCGGGGATGGCGGCCGCGCGGTGCATCTGTTTGAGCGTGATTGTTCCTTGCAGCGACGGCACCAAAAGGTGATCGAGGAGGCCCCTGCGCCGGGTATGACGCCTAAGATGCGGGACGCAATGGGGCAGGCTGCGGTGCGCGCGGCAGAGGCCATCGGTTACAAGGGCGCGGGGACGGTCGAGTTCATCGTCGACGGATCGGACGGTCTGCGCCCGGACGGGTTCTGGTTCATGGAGATGAACACGCGGTTGCAGGTGGAGCATCCAGTGACCGAAGCCATCACCGGTGTCGATTTGGTGGAGTGGCAATTGCGGGTCGCGTCGGGCGAGCCTTTGCCCTGTTCGCAGGAAGATTTATCGATTGCCGGGCACAGTTTCGAGGCGCGGCTCTATGCCGAGGATGTGCCTGCCGGGTTCCTACCCGCAACGGGTCGCTTGTCGCATCTGGCTTTTCCAGAAGAGGCGCGGGCTGACACAGGGGTGCGGACAGGGGATGTCATTTCTCCGCATTACGATCCCATGATCGCCAAGGTGATTGTCCACGGATCATCCCGTGCGGTGGCGTTGCGCAAGCTACGGCGAGCCCTGTCAGCGACACAGGTGGCTGGAACTGTCACCAATCTAGCCTTTCTTGGCGCTTTGGCGCGACATGCAGGGTTCTCGGCTGGAGATGTGGATACCGGGTTGATCGGGCGTGATCTTGCGGCGTTGACCGATGTGCCCGATCTGACCCCCGTAGTGGCAGCTCAGGCAGTATTGGCATTGATTGGCTTGGACCGCGCGCCGCGCCCGTTGGATGGATTTGCGCTTTGGTCGCCAGTGATGCAAGATTTGGCGCTGGCATGTGGTGACGACATGCTTTGCTGTCAGATCACAACCTGTGGACCGGGTGAGATCGACGTGGCCGTAAATGGACAGATCGTGGCAGCGCGCCACGGTGCAAATGGCTGGCGCTTTGATGGCCAGCCCGGCGCTGCTGTGTTTGTCGAAGACGAATCTGCCACGGTGTTTGGAGACCCGACATTTGTTCTGCGCCGTCTCGATCCTCTGGATGTCGATGCCGGAGCTGGGACGTCGGGTGATCTGGTTGAAGCGCCGATGCCGGGACTGGTTCGGCAGGTCTTTGTCAGCGCCGGGGCCGAGGTTGCCAAGGGCGATCGGCTGGCCATACTCGAGGCGATGAAGATGGAGCATTCTCTGTTGGCCGCCCGTGATGGCGTTGTTGCAGAGGTGATGGCAGAGGCCGGGTCTCAGGTCGAGGCGGGTGCGGTGTTGATCCGCCTTGAAGAGGAAGACATATGATCCGGTTGCACCATTGTCCTCAGACCCGTTCAATGCGAACGCTTTGGCTATTGCACGAGTTGGAAGTTGATTTTGAAGTTGTACTTCACGCCTTTGACCGGTCGTTGCGCGATGCGGAATATCTGAGCTTGTCTCCGGCGGGACGGGTGCCTGCGCTTGAGATCGACGGCGAGCGGATGTTCGAGACAGGTGCGATCACGGAATTCCTGTGCGAACGGTTTCCTGAGGCAAATATGGGTCGGGGGCCGGATGATCCTGACCGTATGGCCTGGCTGGTCTGGGTACATTTTGCTGAAACCATCAGCCAGCACGCAGCGGCGCTGACGCAGCAGCATATCATGCTTTATGAGGACGCGATGCGGTCGCCTGTCGTGATGAAGCTGGAGGCAGCGCGTCTGGGCAAATGCTATGACGCGCTTGAGGCGCGGTTGTCGACGCCTTTGGAAAATCGGGATTACCTGCTGACAAGCGGGTTCTCGGCGGCGGATGTGTCGGTTGGGCAGGCGGTTTACATGGCCCGCCACTTTGCCAAACTGGAGGCGCATCCTGCTGTGACCGAGTGGTTTGAGCGGATTACCGAGCGGCCTGAATTCCAGAAATCGCTGCCGAGGAGGGGCACCGGGCTGTATTCGCAGGACTTTTACCCAGCGTGGGAGGCTGCGGGCTGATGTCAGGCCGTGCATATTTAGAAAAAGAAGAAGCAAGGGGCGCACGCGGTGGCTGAACGGGTTGAGATATTCGAGGTTGGGCCGCGCGACGGATTGCAGAATGAGGCTCGGCTCATCCCGGTGGATGAGAAGATCGCGCTGGTTGATTGTCTGTCGCGTGCCGGCTTCCGGCGGATCGAATGCGCCAGTTTTGTCAGCCCGAAATGGGTTCCACAGATGGCGGACTCGGCGGCTGTTCTGACCGGGATTAAACGGGCCCCAGGCGTGTCCTATGCTGCGTTGACTCCGAATATGCGGGGTTTTGAGGACGCGATGCTGGCACGTGCCAACGAGGTGGCCATATTTGGGTCGGCATCAGAGGGTTTCTCAAAGGCGAATATCAACGCGTCGATTGCCGAGAGCCTTGAGCGGTTTGCGCCTGTGGCGGAGGTTGCGGCCGCCGCCGGTGTGAAACTGCGCGGCTATGTGTCTTGCGTGGTCGAGTGTCCTTATGATGGTGCCGTCGCGCCGGACGCTGTTGCGCGGGTGGTGGCGGCGTTGCGGGACATGGGGTGTTACGAGGTGTCCTTGGGCGACACGATCGGGCGGGCCACGCCTGAGGGTATTTCCGCGATGCTTGACGCCGTCTTGCAGGAAATGCCGGCAGACCGATTGGCGGGGCATTACCACGACACAGGTGGTCTTGCATGTGACAATATTGAAGCTTCGTTGAACCTTGGGTTGCGGGTGTTCGATGCGGCCGTTGGCGGTTTGGGCGGCTGCCCCTACGCGCCGGGCGCTGCTGGCAATGTCGCGACCGAGGCCGTGGCCGAGCGCGTCGCCGCGTTGGGCTTCGAGCATGGTTTGGACATGGAGGTGGTCGCCGAGGCCACCGCAATGGCGCGGAGGATGCGAGGGTGAAATTGATCCGGGTGGAAACCGATGCGCGCGGGGTGGCGACGCTGACATTGGCGCGGGCCGAAAAGCACAATGCTTTGTCTGCGCAGATGATGACTGAGTTGGAAGAGGCGGCGCAGGACTTGGCCAAGGACCCGGCGGTGCGGGTCGTCGTGCTTGCGGCAGACGGCAGAACCTTTTGCGCTGGTGGTGATCTGGCGTGGATGCGCGAGCAGTTCGACATGGATGCGAACATACGCCGCGTCGAAAGCCGCAGGATCGCAACAGTTCTGGGTGCGCTTTATGATCTGCCGCAACCGCTGATCGGGCGGGTGCAGGGAAATGCACTTGGCGGAGGGGTTGGCCTTGTGTCTGTGTGCGATGTGGCAATCGGGGTCGCCGGTGCCAAACTGGGGTTTACCGAAACACGGTTGGGACTGATCCCGGCCAATATCGGACCCTATGTGTTGTCACGTATGGGCGGGACGCGGGCCTCGGAGGTGTTCATGTCGGCGCGGGTGTTCGGAGCAGAGGAAGCGGTTCGGTTGAACCTGTTGAGCCGAACGGTTGAGCCGGACGGTTTGGATGCGGCAATCGAGGCCGAGGTCTTGCCTTACTTGTCCTGTGCGCCGGGTGCCGTGGCCGACGCCAAGACGCTGATGCGCGACCTTGCCGGACGGGTTACGCCGGAGCAGGTAGATATGGCCATCGACGCTTTGGCGCAGCGGTGGCAATCAGACGAAGCACGCGAAGGGATAGGGGCGTTTTTCGACAAGCGTGCTCCTAGCTGGCAGTGACGGTCCAGATCGCACATCTTTATGCGACCGCAATGCTGGCCATCGCATTCTTTCAGGTGGCATTGATCCTTGGAGCGCCATTGGGACGTTATACACAGGGCGGTCAGCATGACGGTGCATTGCCGATGTCGGGACGCATCATTGCGGCGGCGTCGATCCCGGTGGTGCTGTTTCAAGGGCTGGCGATCTTGTCGGCGGCTGGCTTTCCGGGGCTGGGCTGGCCGTTCTGGACAGGTTGGGTGGCGCTTGCTGTGACGGGTGTAAGCACGGTTCTGAACTGGATCACACCATCAAAGCCAGAGCGTATGGTCTGGGGGCCTATCATGCTTGTGCTGACAGCAATGGCGTTGGTGGTGATGACAGCATAGCGGCGCATCCCGTCCTCGATCCAGATTTCCGTTTGTTGAGTGCCGAATTCAAGTGCATCATGCTTCGGATCTAATCTTGGAAAAGGGTGTTCCATGACGCGCTTTATCTTGCCAATCACTTTATCAGCTTTGTGTGTGTCGACTTTGGCTGTGGCACATACCGGGGTGCAGAACCCCGCCGTTCTGGCACGGATGGAATCGATGAAGGTCACGCAGGACAGCACAAAGGTTCTGGGGGCTATGGTCAAAGGCGATGTGACATTTGACGCCGTGATCGCCCGTGCTGCTGCCGAAACTATCGCCAAGGAGGCGGCTCGGACGAAGAGCTTGTTCGAAGGTCAGGAAACGGATCCAAAGTCCGAAGCGTTGCCCACGATCTGGGAAGACTTTGACGATTTTAACGCCAAGTCGAGAGATTTGTATGCAGTGGCTACAGCGTTGTCGGTGTCGCTTGAGACTGAAGAAGAATTGCGCACTGGGCTTAGTCAGATCGGGGACGCATGCAAGGCCTGTCACGAGGCCTATAGGGAATAGACTCGGGCAGATCGGTTTCTGCGCGTGCAGCACAGCCAAACGGGCTTTGCAGCGCCTGCCGCGACGCAACGGCGCGGCGCAATATGGAGTCGTGGTCCGACTCATTGCCGCATCTGCCTAAAAACAGGCGAAAATCTCGAAGATCCGCCTGTTTTCGCAAAGATATTCGTTGCATCGAAGATGTCGCCGCGCGGTTGACCCCCGGCAGAGACGGGAGTAGATCACCCTCAAGTCAACCTCGCCACTTGACGGCGCGTCTTGGTGCGCGATGGGAAAAGGAGCCTCGTCTTGGAAGACATGCTGCGGGAATACCTGCCAATCCTCGTATTTTTGGCCATTGCCATCGGATTAGGCCTTGTCCTGATCCTTGCTGCCGTGATCGTCGCGGTGCGCAACCCGGACCCTGAAAAGGTGTCGGCCTATGAATGCGGGTTCAACGCGTTCGACGATGCCCGAATGAAGTTCGATGTGCGCTTCTACCTTGTGTCGATTTTGTTCATCATCTTCGATCTGGAAATCGCCTTCCTCTTCCCATGGGCGGTGGCGTTCCAGGACATCAGCATGACCGGTTTCTGGTCGATGATGGTGTTCCTTGCGGTGTTGACTGCAGGCTTTGCCTACGAATGGAAAAAAGGAGCGCTGGAATGGGAGTGATGACTGGCGCGAATACCGCAGGGGCGGACAAGGAACATGCAACTCAGGCGTTGAACGCAGAGCTTGCAGACAAGGGCTTTCTGCTGACGTCGACAGAGGACATCATCAACTGGGCGCGCACCGGTTCGCTGCACTGGATGACGTTTGGTCTGGCCTGCTGCGCGGTTGAGATGATGCACACCTCTATGCCGCGTTACGATCTCGAACGGTTTGGTACAGCGCCGCGCGCATCCCCGCGCCAGTCCGACCTGATGATCGTCGCTGGCACGCTGACCAACAAGATGGCGCCGGCTTTGCGCAAGGTTTACGATCAGATGCCTGAGCCGCGTTACGTAATTTCGATGGGCAGCTGTGCCAATGGTGGCGGCTATTACCACTACAGTTATTCCGTCGTGCGCGGCTGTGACCGGATCGTTCCGGTAGATGTCTACGTGCCCGGTTGCCCGCCGACAGCCGAAGCGCTGCTTTACGGCATCATGGCGCTGCAACGGAAGATCCGCCGGACAGGGACAATTGTACGATGAGTGAAGCTCTCAACGAACTTGGCCAGCATATTGAACTGAAGCGCCCGGATTGCGTGATCGCGTGGGATGTGACCTATGGCGAACTGAACGTGGATGTGGCGCCGTCGAACATCGCGGGCTTTGTCGAGTTTTTGAAGACCGACAATACTTGCAAGTTCTCGTCGCTGGTGGACATCACAGCTGTAGATTATCCGGATCGCCCCAAGCGGTTTGACGTCGTGTACCACTTCCTGTCGATGTACCAGAACCATCGCATCCGGTTGCGTGTGAGCATCCGCGAAGACGAAATGGTGCCTTCAATCACTGGTGTGCATCCCAGCGCCAACTGGTTCGAACGCGAAGTGTTCGACATGTTCGGCATCTTGTTCTCGGGTCACCCTGACTTGCGCCGTATCCTCACCGATTATGGTTTCCGTGGTTATCCGCTGCGCAAAGACTTCCCGACGACAGGCTATACCGAAGTTCGCTACGACGAAGAGAAGAAGCGCGTGGTCTATGAGCCGGTGAGCCTTGTTCAGGAATACCGACAGTTCGATTTCATGTCCCCATGGGAAGGCGCGCAATACGTGCTTCCGGGCGATGAGAAGCAGGAGGCGAAATGATGGACGGCTCCAAGTTTGACGATGGAAGCGTCGATGCGGTCTCTGGTGAGCAGAGCATCCGCAACTTCAACATCAACTTTGGCCCGCAGCACCCCGCGGCACACGGAGTTCTGCGGCTCGTCCTAGAGTTGGACGGCGAGATCGTAGAACGTTGCGATCCGCATATCGGCCTGCTTCACCGTGGCACCGAAAAGCTGATGGAAAGCCGCACTTATCTGCAGAACCTGCCGTATTTCGACCGCCTCGATTATGTGGCGCCGATGAACCAGGAACATGCGTGGTGTTTGGCGATTGAAAAGTTGACCGGTGTGGAAGTGCCGCGTCGGGCCTCGCTGATCCGGGTTTTGTACTCTGAGATCGGCCGCGTTCTGAACCACCTGTTGAACGTCACCACGCAGGCGATGGACGTCGGAGCGCTGACGCCGCCGCTTTGGGGTTTTGAAGAACGCGAAAAGCTGATGGTGTTTTACGAGCGGGCCTGTGGTGCGCGTCTGCACGCGGCTTATTTCCGTCCCGGTGGTGTGCATCAAGACCTGCCAAGCGATCTGATTGACGATATTGACCAGTGGGCGGATGAATTCCCGCGCGTCTTGGCGGATATTGATGGGCTTCTGACCGAGAACCGCATCTTCAAACAGCGTAACGCCGATATTGGCGTTGTGACCGAGGACGAAATCCTTGATTGGGGTTTCTCTGGTGTGATGGTGCGGGGGTCTGGGCTTGCATGGGATTTGCGTCGTTCGCAGCCCTACGAATGCTACGATGAGTTCGACTTCCAGATTCCGGTGGGCAAAAACGGCGATTGTTATGATCGTTATCTTGTCCGCATGGAAGAGATGCGCCAGTCGCTGAAGATCATCAAACAGGCCATCGAAAAGTTGCGCGCGCCCGAAGGGCAGGGCGATATCCTCGCCCGTGGCAAGGTCACTCCGCCGAAGCGGTCCGAGATGAAGACCTCGATGGAAGCGCTGATTCACCACTTCAAGCTTTACACCGAAGGCTTCCATGTGCCCGAGGGCGAGGTCTATGCCTGTGTTGAAGCGCCTAAAGGTGAATTCGGGGTTTACCTTGTCGCTGATGGAAGCAACAAACCCTACCGCGCTAAGCTGCGCGCGCCCGGGTTCTTGCACCTGCAGGCGATGGACCATGTCGCGTCCGGTCATCAGCTTGCCGACGTGGCAGCGATTATCGGAACCATGGACGTTGTGTTTGGAGAAATCGACCGATGAACGGTCGGCCTTTCGCTCCGATGGCTGGATTTGGCCTGCTTGCAGCCTGTGCGCTGCCGCCGGAAGGCGTGACGCAGGACGATCTGGTGGCCTTCGACGAGGCGGTCGCCTCGATCGGGTGCGATTTGGTGGGCGAAAGCGACTATCTTCCGGTGGAACTTCAGACCGGACTGACCCGTGAACAGGTCATTGAAGTGGCTCAATATCGCGTGGCCGCCGAATCGGCGGTTTCGTTAGAAAATGGCGGCGTGCGCCTGATCTCGGGAGGATGTGCGCCGAAATGATGCGTGCGATTGCCATATCCGCCATGGCCTTCGCCGGAACCATTGCGACGGCCTATGAACCGGGCCAGTCGGACTATGTCTTTTCGTCCGACCTTGTCGCGCAGGGATTCGCCCCGTTCGGTACTGGCGGTTCGGGTAATACCGTCTACGGCATGACCAACGGGTCAGACATCTACCTGTGTTTTCTTTTCGACACGCCCGAGGATCAAGCCACGCGCCAGACTGCGCTGCTTGCGGAACTGGCTGGAAACGCCACGGGCCGCACCATACCGAACATTCCCGTTGTCTGCCTGATGACGCAATAGGATACGACATGCTACGACGCCTTCATTCCGAACAGCCTGCAAGTTTTGCATTTACCCCTGCCAACCAGGCATGGGCAAAAGCGCAAATCACCAAGTATCCCGAGGGCCGTCAGGCCAGCGCGATTATTCCGCTGTTGTGGCGTGCGCAAGAGCAAGAAGGCTGGCTGACCCGTCCGGCAATCGAAGCGGTCGCGGATATGCTGGGCATGGCCTACATGCGTGCGTTCGAAGTGGCCTCGTTCTACTTTATGTTCCAGCTGCAACCGGTTGGTAGCGTTGCGAATATCCAAATTTGTGGCACCACATCCTGCATGATCTGCGGTGCCGAGGATCTGGTTGCCGTTTGTAAAGAAAAGATCGCCGCCAAGCCGCACACGCTGTCCGCTGACGGCAAGTTGACATGGGAAGAAGTCGAGTGTCTGGGTGCCTGCGCCAACGCGCCGATGGCGCAGATCGGCAAGGATTATTACGAAGACCTGACCGCCGCGCGGTTTGCTGAGATCCTTGATGAATTGGTTGCGGGCAAGGTTCCGACGCCTGGCCCACAGAACGGGCGCTATGCGGCAGAGCCGAAATCCGGCCTGACAAGCCTGACCGAATTCGAAAGCGGTCGGCACCAGTATAATGCGTCTGTGCAGCTTGCCACGGATATCGGCGATACGGTCAAGCGCATTGATGGCACCGAAGTGCCGTTGCTGCATCCTTGGGGCGATGCAGGCGGGCGTCCGCAGACCGTCGCAAAGGCCGCGAATAAGGTGACCACACCGTCGCGCCCTGCCGCCGAAGCTGCACCCAAGCCGGAAAAAGCATCTGCTTCTGATGCCGCGTCACCGCTCAAACCTTCGGCCGAACTGGCGGGCGAGACCGAGCTGGCCGCGCGCAAGGGAACATGGAAATACGCCAAAGCGACGACCGACAAACAGGTCGAGCGTGAAGAGCCGTCAACTTCGGCACCTGAGGTTTCAGAAGGACCGGGCACCAAGCCCGAGACCCTGACGGCCGCGCGTGATGGGCAAGGCGATGACCTGAAGCGGATCAAGGGGATCGGCCCGAAATTGGCCGCCTTGTGCAACCGTCTCGGCTTTTATCACTTCGATCAGATCGCGGCTTGGACCGCAGAAGAGGTGGCTTGGGTCGATCAAAACCTCGAAGGCTTCAAGGGTCGCGTGTCCCGCGATAATTGGGTCGAACAGTCCAAGACACTTGCCTCAGGCGGCGAGACAGAGTTTTCTGCACGTGTCAAGAAAGGTGATGTTTACGATAAGTAACATCTGAACACGGACAGGGAGAGTACGAATGCAACAACAGAATTCCGGCATTGGTTGCCAGCTGGGGTCATGGGCCTTGGCCGCAGGGGTGGGACTACTTGTCTTCATTCTACTGCTTGTTCTCGGAGACTGGGGCTTCGTCGGAGCCATTTTCATGGCCGGTCTGGCATTTGTTGTTCTGGGACTCGCGTTCAACTGGATTTTCTGTCGTGATTTGCCTGAAGCGCGTGGCGCCGGAAACATCGACGCCTCGAATGCACGCGAAACCTCTGCACCCGCACCCAAGGCATCGGCTCCGAAGGCCGAGTCTCCGAATGCTCCGCCGGTCTCTGTACCGCCAGCGCCGACAGCAGACGAAAGCACCAGCCCGGCCAAAGCCGCTCCGGTGGGATCGACTGCTTCTGCTGCTGCGAAAGCTGCACCTGCCGCCGAGCCGGCAGCCACGACAGCTTCCGCCGAACCAAAAGGGCAGTTGAAACCTTCGACCCGTCTGGCTGGACAGGAAGAACTTGCTGCGCGTAAAGGTGAGTGGAAGTACGAAGGCGCCGCTAAGCCCGCCGCTGCAAAAGCTCCAAAGGCGGCACCCGCCACTGCCGCGACGCCGGATTACGACGGTGACGGCAAACAGGAAGGCGCAGAAGAAGGCGCGAAACCGGCCACACTGAGCGCGGCGCGTGAAGGCGGTCCGGACAACCTCAAGGAAATCAAAGGCGTGGGGCCGAAGCTCGAAAAGCTACTGCATTCCATGGGCTTCTATCATTTCGACCAAATTGCGAACTGGACCGCCGACGAAGAGGCATGGGTGAATGCCAATCTCGAAGGCTTCAAAGGCCGCGTGTCGCGCGACAACTGGGTCGAACAAGCAAAGATTCTCGCTTCTGGCGGGGACACAGAATTCTCCAAGCGCGTCGATAAGGGTGACGTGTATTGACTGGGGGTAAGACCAAACCATGAGCCGGGATTCAGACGAGGCACGCAAGGGACGGCGGATAGCGCTGTTCATCGCAGCAATTGGCCTTTTCTGGATTCTGGTGACTGCCATCGGGTCCGAATATGGCTGGAGCCAGCGGACCCGTGCCCTGTTCGACCTCGCCGCTCTGGCGGGGTTCGGCGCAGGATTATGGATGACATACCAACTCTGGCGTGCGCGCCAGGCTGACAAGGATTGAGCAATGCTGAGCGATCAGGACCGGATCTTTACCAATATCTACGGGATGCATGACCGGACCCTCAAGGGTGCGCAGGCGCGCGGCCATTGGGATGGCACGGCCAAGCTTATCGAAAAGGGGCGTGACTGGATCATCGACGAGATGAAAGCCTCGGGTCTGCGGGGCCGCGGCGGTGCGGGCTTCCCGACTGGCCTCAAGTGGTCTTTCATGCCCAAGGAAAGCGACGGGCGTCCTAGCTATCTTGTTGTGAACGCGGACGAATCCGAACCGGGCACCTGTAAAGACCGCGAAATCATGCGCCACGACCCGCACACGCTGATCGAAGGCTGCCTCATTGCGTCTTTCGCGATGCAAGCGCATGCGTGCTACATCTACATTCGCGGTGAATACATCCGCGAGAAAGAAGCGCTGCAAGCCGCTATCGACGAAGCCTATGATGCCGGGTTGGTTGGGAAGAATGCCTCTGGATCGGGGTGGGATTTCGACATCTATCTGCACCATGGCGCGGGTGCGTATATCTGCGGTGAAGAAACCGCGCTTCTTGAAAGCCTTGAAGGCAAAAAGGGTATGCCGCGCATGAAGCCGCCATTCCCGGCCGGATCGGGTCTTTATGGTTGCCCGACCACTGTGAACAATGTGGAATCCATTGCGGTTGTGCCGACCATTCTGCGTCGGGGCGGTGAATGGTTCTCGGGCTTTGGCCGTCAGAACAATGCGGGCACCAAGCTGT
Source organism: uncultured Marivita sp. (assembly GCA_947503115.1). Taxonomy (GTDB): domain Bacteria; phylum Pseudomonadota; class Alphaproteobacteria; order Rhodobacterales; family Rhodobacteraceae; genus Marivita. Next base: position 22,137 of record CANNCS010000025.1, on the reverse strand, counting down.
TTGCAATTTCGGGCCATGTGAACAACCCGTGCGTGGTTGAAGAGGCGATGTCGATCTCGTTTGAAGAGCTGATCGAAAAGCACTGTGGCGGCATTCGGGGCGGTTGGGACAACCTCAAGGCCGTGATCCCCGGTGGATCGTCCGTGCCCTGCGTGCGCGGCGAGAACATGCGCGATGCGATTATGGATTTCGACTATCTGCGTGGCGAGCTGGGTTCTGGCCTTGGCACGGCTGCGGTGATCGTAATGGATCAGTCGACGGACATCATCAAGGCGATCTGGCGTCTGTCCAAGTTCTACAAGCACGAAAGCTGCGGTCAGTGTACACCGTGCCGCGAAGGCACCGGCTGGATGATGCGCGTGATGGATCGTCTGGTGCGCGGCGAAGCCGAGGTCGAAGAGATCGACATGCTATTTGACGTGACCAAGCAGGTTGAGGGCCACACAATCTGTGCTCTTGGCGATGCGGCGGCCTGGCCAATTCAGGGTCTCATCAAGAACTTCCGCGACGAGATTGAGGACCGGATCAAGGCGCAGAAGACAGGTCGCGTCAGCGCAGTCGCTGCGGAGTAAGCTGGAAGCCGTTTCGAAACGGCTTTTCGACATGGTTGCAAGGCCGTTCGATTGGCCACTGAGAAAGGCGCTTTGTGGCGCCTTTTTTCGTTTCAAACGACATCAACCCTGCTCGGGGGTTGCAAGCTTCCCGCGTCTAAGCGCATGGTGCGGCAAGACATTCCAAGGGGTAGCTCCATGAAAACTGGTTGGCTCTGTGCATCGGTCCTGTGTCTGCTTGCGGCCTGTGGCCAAGGCGATCAGGACACCGTGACGTTTGACGGCGCACGGTTCGGCGGCGATTTGCGGTCGGAACGCAGTGATCGTGCTGGATTTGTTGCGCGTGGCGGTCCGGCATCGGTCAGCCTTGAGGGGGCAAAGCAAGCTGCGTCCTATCAGGTTGTGCAGCATTGTATCGGCTATCTTGGCAGTTCTGATGTGGCGTGGATCAACGGTCCTGATGTGCCGGATGATGAATTGGTAATCGAGGATGATCGTATTGTCCTCACTGGGCGCTGCGTCGAGCCCTAGTCGACTGGAATCACCAAAGTTTTGACCTGTGATATTGAATAGCCATCGCTGTCGTCCCCATATGGGAGACAGACCAAACCGGGTGAAGTGATGCGTATTCTGACGGCGTTCCTGATTGCTGCTCTTTCTATTGGCGGAGCGGCTTCCGCCAAACCGGCCCTGCGAGATGTGGTCGAAATCGACAATGGCCTGATGCATGTGGCGATAGCGGATGCGATCCGGAAATCCTGCGATGGCATCAACGCTCGTTTAATCCGGGCCTATTCCGAACTGAATCGGTTGAAATCTGTCGCGCGCGACATGGGCTATACCGAAAAAGAGGTGGAGCGATATGTCACCTCAAAGGATGAAAAAGCTCGCATGAAGGAAAAGGCAGAGCAATTCCTTTTCAACAACGGGGTGCCAGCAAATGACATCCCTGCGCTCTGCCGCTTTGGGCAGCAGCAAATTCAAGCGCAAACCGACATCGGGCAGTTGCTCAGATAACGCCATGACAACGCAGAAAACGGACGTTTCTGTGCAGGTGCAGAAAAATGCACCCCGCGTCGATATTTCACCGCAACTTTTTGCCTGAAGATCTAGCCTAATCCGATAAGCCACGTTAGAAGGCGGGCGACGTCAGCCGATTGCCCGTTTGCCACGGCATCGACTGCGCCAGCCAAATGGGAACAAAGGGCTCGGGCATGTCTGACTTGCGCAAGATCATCATTGATGGGAACGAAGTTGAAGTAGAAGGCGCGATGACGCTGATTCAGGCTTGTGAACAAGCCGGGATCGAGGTGCCGCGCTTCTGCTATCACGAGCGTTTGTCCATCGCCGGCAATTGCCGGATGTGTCTTGTCGAGGTGGTTGGTGGCCCTCCCAAGCCGGCGGCAAGCTGTGCGATGCAAGTCAAAGATTTGCGTCCGGGGCCGGAGGGCCAGCCGCCTGTAGTCAAGACAAACAGTCCAATGGTAAAAAAAGCCCGCGAAGGGGTGATGGAGTTCCTGCTCATCAACCACCCGCTGGATTGCCCGATTTGTGACCAGGGCGGCGAATGCGATCTTCAAGATCAGGCAATGGCCTACGGCGTCGATTTCAGCCGATTCCGCGAACCCAAGCGGGCTGTCGAAGATTTGGATCTGGGACCGCTCGTCGAAACCCACATGACACGCTGCATTTCCTGCACCCGCTGTGTGCGCTTCACGACCGAGGTCGCGGGCATCGCCCAGATGGGCCAGACCGGTCGAGGCGAAGACAGCGAGATCACGTCATATCTGGGTGAGACGCTCAACTCCAACATGCAGGGCAATATTATCGATCTGTGCCCGGTCGGCGCGCTGGTGTCCAAGCCCTATGCTTTCACCGCCCGTCCTTGGGAGCTGACCAAAACCGAATCCATCGACGTGATGGACGCGCTTGGGTCCAACATTCGTGTCGATACAAAGGGACGCGAAGTGATGCGGTTCCTGCCGCGCAACCATGACGGCGTGAATGAAGAGTGGATTTCTGACAAAACCCGTTTTGTCTGGGACGGCCTGCGCCGTCAGCGTCTGGACAAGCCCTACATCCGCGAAAACGGCAAGCTGCGCCCAGCATCTTGGCCTGAGGCGCTGACCAAAGCTGCTGAAGCGATGAAGGGCAAGAAGGTTGCTGGTCTGGTGGGCGATCTCGCCTCAACCGAAGCTGCCTATGCCTTGAAAGTACTGATCGAAGGGCAGGGCGGGAACGTCGAATGCCGCACCGATGGGGCAAAGCTGCCTGCGGGCAACCGGTCGGGCTATGTCGGGACGGCCGCGATTGAAGACATTGATACCGCAGACAAGATCCTGCTGATCGGAACCAACCCGCGTGAAGAAGCGCCCGTTTTGAACGCTCGTATTCGCAAGGCTTGGTCCAACGGTGCGGACGTTATTGTTGTCGGTGAAGCGGTCGATTTGTCGTATGATTACGAACATATGGGCTCGGATCGTGCGGCCTTGGCCCATGTGGCAAGCCTCGATATGGCGTCGCCTCAAGACCTCAATTGTGTTGTTATCGTCGGTCAGGGTGCATTGCGAGAGGCGGACGGCGCGGCTGTTTTGGCAACCATTCAAGGCATCTGTGCGCAGGTTGATGGTTTAAAACTGATGGTTCTGCACACAGCGGCTGGCCGTGTTGGTGCGATGGATGCTGGCTGCACGACCGAAGGCGGTCTGGACAAAGCCATCGACGGCGCAGACGTGATCTACAATCTTGGTGCAGACGAGGTCGACATCGCAGCGGGTCCGTTTGTGATCTACCAAGGCAGCCATGGCGACCGTGGCGCACATCGTGCGGATATCATCCTGCCGGGAGCCGCGTATACCGAAGAACAAGGGCTCTTTGTGAACACCGAAGGTCGCCCGCAACTTGCATTGCGCGCTGGCTTTGCGCCGGGCGAGGCCAAGGAAAACTGGGCCATCCTGCGCGCATTGTCTGCAGAGCTGGACGCGACATTGCCGTTTGACAGCCTAGCGCAACTGCGTCAGGCCTTGGTCAAGGACGTGCCACATCTGACGATGATCGATCAGGTGCCGGAAAACGCGTGGCAGGCCGAGTCAGCGGGCAAGTTGGGCGATGCGAGCTTCCGCAATGCCATTCAGGACTTCTACCTGACCAACCCGATTGCGCGTGCCAGCAGTTTGATGGCTGAACTCTCTGCGGGGGTAAAAGCCCGCAAGGACACCAAGATCGCGGCGGAGTGAGAAGGGTGCGCCAATTGGCGGTCATAACACCTTTTGCCTTCGCGATGGTGGGTGGTTTGTCGGGATGCGACGCTGCGCAATCTCCTGTGACGCGCTTTGCGCCCGATTACGAAGGTTTGCAGACCACCCTGCTGGATGGTGATTTGGTTAAGTTCGACGTGGCGATGCGCGGGGCGCGCGGGCCGTCGGACGTTGAGGATTATGCCGAATGTGCGGCAGCGCAGTACGCGCTAATCCGAGGATACGGTTTTGCGCGGCATTTGCGCACAAATGTATACGAAGAGGCTGGCCTCTGGCGAGGAGATGCGGTTTACACCATCTCGCCGGCGCTGCCCCGTGGGTTGCGGACCATCGACGCTGAAGTCGTGACCGCCTCCTGCGTTGAAAACGGAATACCGATGGTTTGAGGACGTGATGGCTGACTTCTTTACCACCCCCCTAGGGATCGGCGTGATCATCGTCGCACAGTGTCTTGCGGTACTGGGCTTTGTGATGGTGAGCCTTCTCTTCCTCGTGTACGGCGACCGGAAAATCTGGGCGGCCGTTCAGATGCGGCGCGGACCCAATGTTGTTGGCGCTTATGGCCTGCTGCAAACTGTGGCCGACGCGCTTAAATATGTCGTCAAAGAGGTCGTTGTGCCCGCGGGCGCTGACAAGCCGGTCTTTATGCTGGCCCCGATGACCAGCTTTGTTCTGGCGATGATCGCCTGGGCGGTGATCCCGTTCAATGACAGTTGGGTTCTTTCGGACATCAACGTGGCGATCCTGTTTGTTTTTGCCGTGTCTTCGCTTGAAGTGTACGGCGTAATCATGGGCGGATGGGCGTCAAACTCAAAATATCCGTTCCTCGGTTCGTTGCGCTCGGCCGCTCAGATGATTTCCTACGAAGTTTCGCTGGGCCTGATCATCATCGGCATCATCATCTCGACCGGATCAATGAACTTTGGCGACATTGTACGCGCGCAGGACGGCGATTTCGGGTTCTTCTCGTGGTACTGGCTGCCCCACTTCCCAATGGTGTTCCTGTTCTTCATCAGCGCCCTGGCTGAAACCAACCGCCCGCCCTTCGACCTTCCCGAAGCGGAATCCGAACTGGTTGCGGGCTATCAGGTGGAATACTCGTCCACACCGTTCCTGTTGTTCATGGCGGGTGAATACATTGCCATCTTCTTGATGTGCGCACTGACATCGCTGCTGTTCTTCGGCGGCTGGCTGTCGCCGATCCCGGGCATCCCGGATGGCGCGCTGTGGATGGTGGGCAAGATGGCGTTCTTCTTCTTCATCTTCGCAATGGTGAAGGCGATCACCCCCCGCTATCGCTATGACCAGCTAATGCGGATTGGTTGGAAAGTGTTCCTTCCGTTCTCGCTGGTCTGGGTGGTCTTCGTGGCCTTCGCGGCGAAGTTCGACTGGTTCTGGGGCGCGTTCGCGCGCTGGGTATAAGGAGAGGTCAAGATGGCGAATATCGACTACGGACGCGCTGCCAAGTACTTCCTTTTGCAGGATTTCTATCAAGGCATGAAACTGGGCCTGAAGTATTTCTTCGCGCCCAAGGCCACCTTGAACTACCCGCATGAAAAAGGCCCGCTGTCTCCGCGTTTCCGCGGGGAACACGCGCTGCGCCGCTATCCGAACGGCGAAGAACGTTGCATCGCCTGTAAGCTGTGTGAAGCGATTTGCCCGGCGCAAGCGATCACCATCGATGCGGAACCCCGCGACGACGGCTCGCGTCGGACAACGCGCTATGACATCGACATGACCAAGTGCATCTATTGCGGGTTCTGCCAAGAGGCGTGCCCGGTGGATGCGATTGTAGAAGGCCCGAACTTCGAGTTCTCCACCGAGACCCGCGAAGAGCTGTACTACGACAAGGCCAAACTCTTGGACAACGGCGATCGCTGGGAAGCCGAGATTGCGCGTAACCTCGAACTGGATGCGCCGTACCGATGAGCGACAAAAAAACCCCTTTCGAGCTGATGATGCAGCAGGCGCAGGAAATGGCGAAAGCTTTCAATCCGTCCTTGTCGTCGTTTGACCCCAAGGGGTTCGAAAAGATGTGGCCGACCATGCCGAAAGACGCCATGGAGATGTGGTTCGGTAAGGGCATCAGTCAAGAGGGTCTTGACGCTAAGACCCGGCTTTTGCTGACCATTGCAGGCATGACAATGCAAGGCGCTCAGGCGGAGACACCGTTCAGAATGACCGTGCGTCACGCGACCGAGGCCGGTGCCACAAAAGATGAAATTGCCGAGACCATCGCCCAAATGTCGATGTTCGCTGGTATCCCCGCCATGACCCGCGCAATGGAACTTGCGCGCGAGGTGATGGAAGACGAGAAAAAGGATGACGAGACATGAGCGTCTTTGCCTTCTACCTCTTTGCCCTGTCGACGATTGCGGGCGGGTTGTTCACGGTCGTAAGCCGGAACCCGGTGCATTCGGTGCTGTGGCTGATCCTCGCCTTTCTGTCCTCTGCCGGATTGTTCGTACTTTTGGGTGCGGAATTCGTGGCGATGCTTCTGGTCATCGTCTACGTGGGCGCGGTGGCGGTTCTCTTCCTTTTCGTCGTCATGATGCTTGACGTGGATTTCTCGGAACTGAAGGCCGAAATGGCCCGCTACATGCCGCTGGCGCTGCTAATCGGTGTGGTGATCCTGATGCAATTCGCGCTGGCCTTTGGCGCGTGGGAAAGCAACGCGGCGGCCGAAGGTCTGCGCGTGCATGTGACGCCGGTGGATCGGCACAACACCGAAGCCTTGGGCCTGATCCTTTATGATCAATATTTCCTGCTGTTCCAGCTTGCTGGCTTGATCCTGCTGGTTGCCATGATCGGCGCGATTGTTCTGACCCTGCGCCACCGTTCGGACGTCAAACGCCAGAACGTCTTGGCGCAGATGTATCGCGATCCGGCCACGGCGATGGAACTGAAAGACGTTAAGCCCGGGCAGGGCTTGTAAGACATGCGGGTCGGGCTGGACCCGACCGCAAGATTGGTATGAGGTTCCGAATTTTTCGGGGCGCTTTGACAAAGAAAACGACGGGGCACACCCCGGAGGGACGTGATGATAGGACTTGAGCATTACCTGACAGTGGTAGCGGTGCTGTTCGTGATCGGGATTTTCGGGCTGTTCCTGAACCGCAAGAACGTGATCATTCTGCTGATGAGCATCGAGTTAATGCTGCTGGCAGTGAACATCAATCTTGTCGCTTTCTCGAGCTTCCTTGGCGATCTGGTGGGGCAGGTGTTCACCCTGTTCGTTCTGACCGTCGCCGCAGCCGAAGCGGCCATTGGCCTTGCCATCCTCGTCTGTTTCTTCCGCAACCGTGGCTCTATCGCGGTTGAAGACGTCAATGTGATGAAGGGCTAACGATCATGGAAACGCTTATCCTGTTTTCCCCGCTGGTCGGTGCCATTCTGTGTGGCTTCGGCTGGAAGTTCATCGGTGAGACCGCCGCGCAGTGGGTGGCCACGGGCCTTCTGTTCTTCGCCTGTGTTCTCTCGTGGATCGTCTTCCTGACCCATGATGGCGTCTCTGAGACTATCAATATTCTGCGCTGGATTGAATCCGGCACGCTGAGCACCGAATGGGCGATCCGTCTTGACCGTCTCACGGCGACGATGCTGATCGTTGTCACGACGGTTTCGGCGCTCGTGCACCTGTATAGCTTTGGCTACATGGACCACGACCCGCAGTGGAAAGAGGGCGAAAGCTACAAGCCGCGCTTCTTTGCCTACCTGTCGTTCTTTACCTTTGCCATGCTGATGCTGGTGACATCGGACAACCTTGTTCAGATGTTCTTTGGCTGGGAAGGCGTGGGTGTCGCATCTTACCTTTTGATCGGCTTCTACTACCGCAAGCCTTCGGCCAACGCAGCCGCGATCAAGGCCTTTGTGGTTAACCGCGTTGGTGACTTCGGCTTCGCGCTTGGTATTTTCGCGCTGTATTTCCTGGTCGACAGCATCCGCTTCGACGATGTCTTTGCTGCTGCACCGACGCTGGCGGAAACACAGCTGACTTTCCTTTGGACTGAATGGAACGCGGCCAACCTGATCGCCTTCCTGCTGTTTATCGGCGCAATGGGCAAATCGGCACAATTGTTCCTGCACACTTGGCTGCCGGACGCGATGGAAGGCCCAACCCCGGTTTCGGCTCTGATCCACGCGGCAACGATGGTTACGGCGGGGGTTTACCTGATCTGCCGGATGTCGCCGCTGATGGAATTCGCGCCTGAAGCGCAGTCCTTCATCGTCTTCCTTGGTGCGACGACCGCGTTCTTTGCTGCGACCGTGGGCCTTGTGCAAAACGACATCAAGCGCGTGATTGCGTATTCGACCTGTTCGCAGCTGGGCTACATGTTTGTGGCAGCGGGTGTGGGTGTCTACTCGGTCGCAATGTTCCATCTGTTTACACACGCGTTCTTCAAGGCGATGTTGTTCCTTGGCGCTGGTTCGGTCATCCACGCGATGCACCACGAGCAAGACATGCGGAACTATGGCGGTCTGCGTAAGAAAATTCCCTATACCTTTGGCGCGATGATGATCGGCACATTGGCGATCACCGGCGTTGGTATTCCTCTAACAGGTTGGATCGGCTTTGCGGGCTTTGCCTCAAAGGATGCTGTGATCGAAAGCGCCTATGCAGCCGGCCCGATGGGCTATGCTTTCTGGATGCTTGTCATCGCAGCGCTGTTCACAAGTTTCTACAGCTGGCGCCTGATGTTCCTGACCTTCTACGGCAAGCCGCGTGGCGACAAGCACACGCATGAGCACGCACATGAAAGCCCGATGGTCATGCTGATCCCGCTTGGTGTTCTGAGCCTTGGCGCGGTCTTTGCCGGTGCCATCTGGTACAACAGCTTCTTTGGTCACACCGACAGCGTCGCAAAGTTCTTTGGCGTCCCTTACGCCGAGGCGGGGGAACACTCTGCCGAGGGGGACGGTCACGGTGAAGAGGCTTCGCATGGCGAGGCGGCCGATGCTGGCCACGGTGAAGGCGACAAGAGTGGTGAGCATCACTATGTCTTTGCAGGTCAACCGGGCGAGGGTGCCATCTATGTTGGTGCCGACAACGACATCCTAACCGCCGCACATGAAGTCCCGAAATGGGTCAAGTTGAGCCCGTTCATCGCGATGCTGCTTGGCCTAGGTACAGCCTACTGGTTCTATATCGTGAACCCGAAACTTCCCAAGCGTTTGGCCGAAAGTCAGCGTCCACTGTACCTTTTCTTGTTGAACAAGTGGTATTTCGACGAAATTTACGACTTCCTTTTCGTAAAGTCTGCCAAGGCTCTGGGACGTCTTCTGTGGAAGCGTGGCGATGGCAATGTCATCGACGGATCGCTCAATGGGGTCGCTATGGGCTTTATCCCGATGCTGACACGCCTCGCTGGTAAGGCGCAGTCCGGATACATCTTCACATATGCCTTTTACATGGTGATCGGCATTGCAGCCCTTGTTACTTGGATGACGCTGAGCGGAGGAGCACACTGATGGATAACCTTCTTTCCATTGTCACGTTCCTGCCGGCACTGGCGGCGGTGATCCTGCTGGTCTTCCTGCGCGGAGACGATGAGGCAGCCAACCGTAACGCCAAGTGGTTGTCACTGATTGCGACCTCGGCCACATTCCTGATCTCGTTGTTTATTCTGGCGCAGTTTGACCCACAGAACACCGGCTTCCAGATGGTTGAGCAGGGCGAATGGCTGCTGGGCTTGCAATACAAGATGGGTGTCGACGGCATCTCGGTGCTGTTTGTCATGCTGACCACATTCATGATGCCGCTGGTGATTGCAGCTAGCTGGGATGTGAACACGCGCGTCAAAGAATACATGATCGCGTTCCTGATCCTTGAGACGCTGATGCTTGGCGTGTTCATGGCGCTTGATCTGGTGCTGTTCTACCTCTTCTTCGAAGCGGGTCTGATCCCGATGTTCCTGATTATCGGGATCTGGGGCGGCAAGAACCGCATCTACGCATCGTTCAAATTCTTCCTTTACACCTTCCTCGGCTCAGTGCTGATGCTGGTGGCAATGGTTGGGATGTTCTCGGATGCGGGAACAACCGATATTGAACAGCTGTTGGTGCACCAGTTTGGTTCAGAGACCTTTAGTGTGCTGGGTGTCCAAATTGTGGGCGGCTTGCAGACGTTGCTGTTCCTTGCGTTCTTTGCCTCTTTCGCGGTGAAGATGCCGATGTGGCCGGTGCATACTTGGCTGCCCGACGCCCACGTTCAGGCACCGACGGCCGGGTCCGTGGTTCTGGCAGCAATCCTGCTGAAGATGGGCGGCTATGGTTTCCTGCGGTTCAGCCTGCCGATGTTCCCTGTTGGGGCAGACGTGCTGACGCCGCTGGTGCTGTGGATGTCGGCCATCGCGATTGTCTACACCTCGCTGGTGGCGCTGGTGCAGGAAGACATGAAAAAGCTGATCGCCTATTCGTCGGTCGCCCACATGGGCTATGTGACAATGGGGATTTTTGCGGCCAACCAACAAGGTGTGGATGGCGCGATCTTTCAGATGATCAGTCACGGTTTCATCTCCGGGGCACTCTTCCTCTGCGTTGGCGTGATCTACGACCGGATGCACACCCGAGACATTGACGCCTATGGCGGTCTGGTGAACCGGATGCCGGCTTACGCGCTGATCTTCATGTTGTTCACCATGGCCAATGTCGGGTTGCCGGGCACCTCTGGGTTTGTCGGAGAATTCCTAACGCTGATGGGCATCTTCCAAGTCAACACTTGGGTTGCGGCTGTGGCCACATCCGGTGTGATCTTGTCTGCCGCTTACGCGCTTTGGCTTTATCGCCGGGTGGTGATGGGCGATCTGATCAAGGAAAGCCTGAAGACCATCACCGACATGTCGCGCCGCGAGCGGGCGATCTTTGCACCGTTGGTGATCGCGACGATCCTCTTTGGTGTCTATCCCGCCCCGATCCTTGATACGATCGGGCCGTCGGTAGAGGCGCTTGTGACCAATTACCAAACCGCGGTTGCGGCGGCGGACACCGCCACGCAATTCGCCGTGAACCATTAAGGGGGCGAGGCTATGCTCTCGGCTGATCTGGGTATCATCCTGCCGGAAATCATTCTGGCGATCTACGCGATGGTGGCGCTTCTGGGCGCAGTCTACACCGTCAAGGACGGCGCGGCGTCGCTGTTGGTCTGGGCGACCAGCGGTCTGTTCCTTGCCCTTGCGGTCTGGATCGGACTGACCGGGGCAGGGACCAATATCGCCTTCAACGGTATGTTCGTTGATGACGGTTTCGCGCGCTTTGCCAAGATCGTTATCCTTGTCTCGGCAGCCGCCGTTCTGCTGATGTCCGAAGCCTATATGACTCGTCGCGGCCTGTTGCGGTTCGAATACCCGCTGCTGATCGCGCTAGCGGTCGTTGGTATGATGATGATGGTTTCGGCCGGCGATCTCATGGCGCTTTACATGGGGCTCGAGCTGCAATCACTGGCGCTATACGTTGTGGCCTCTTTGCGCCGCGATAGCCTGAAGTCGACCGAAGCTGGGCTCAAATACTTTGTACTTGGCGCGCTGTCGTCCGGTCTTTTGCTGTACGGTGCTTCGCTCGTCTATGGCTATTCCGGTACAACGCTCTTCTCTGGAATCATCCAGACGGCGGTGCACGGTGATCTGTCGCTGGGTCTGCTGTTTGGTCTGGTGTTCTTGATCTCTGGCCTCGCGTTCAAGGTCTCGGCCGTTCCGTTCCACATGTGGACGCCAGATGTCTACGAAGGCTCTCCGACACCGGTAACCGCGTTCTTCGCGACTGCTCCGAAAGTTGCCGCCATGGCACTGTTCGCGCGGGTGATGCATGACGCTTTTGGCGCCGCAGTCAGTGATTGGAGCCAAGTGATTGCGCTGCTGTCCGTGCTGTCGATGTTCCTTGGCGCTATTGCAGCCATTGGTCAGACTGACATCAAGCGTCTGATGGCGTTTTCGTCCATAGCACACATGGGCTATGCGCTTATGGGGCTGGCTGCAGGCACTGCGTTCGGTGTTCAGGCAATGCTGATCTATATGGCGATCTATGTCACCATGAACGTCGGCACTTTCGCATTTATCCTATCGATGCATCGCGACGGCCAACCGGTGTCGAACATTGCGTCGCTGAACATGTATTCCAAGCGCGAGCCGGGTAAGGCGCTGGCGATGCTTGTTTTGCTGTTCAGCCTTGCAGGTGTGCCGCCGTTGGTGGGTTTCTTTGGTAAACTCTATGTGCTGCGCGCCGCGTATGATGCGGGTCTGGCATGGCTGGCGATTGCTGGTGTGATCGCGTCGGTGATCGGCGCATTCTATTACCTGCGGATCGTTTTCTACATGTATTTCGGCGAAGAGCGCGATGATGCGTTGGACAGCAGCGCGTCTCCAGTGCTCTGGGGCATGCTGATGGCGAGTGCTTTGATCATGGTCGTCGGCGTGGTGAACCTCTTCGGGATCGAAGGTGCGGCTGCGGCTGCTGCGGCGACCCTTGTCAACTAAACCAACGTCTTCTTTAGGAAACAGTGACGCGCCATTGGCGCGTCGCTTTGTTTTTTGCACCTCGCTGCGCGAGCAGCAGCGCCTCCGGCGGGAGTTTGTCAGGCAAGATGAAGGAGCGGGTAAGCTTGTCTGACTGGCCATTGGGATATGAGCGGCAGGTGTTGCTTGAGGTGGATAGTACCATGCTCGAAGCCGGACGGCAGGTGGCTGGTTTGGCCGGGCCCACATGGATTTGTGCGTTGCGGCAGACGGCGGCGCGGGGACGACGCGGGCGGGCATGGGTCAACCCGGAGGGCAATTTTTCAGCTACCTTGGTGCTGCCTACGACAGAAGCGCCTGAAAAGCGCGCCCTGCGCAGTTTTGTAGCGGCGCTTGCACTGTACGATGCTCTGGTTGCTGTGTCTGGTCGAGTCGATGGGTTGACGCTCAAGTGGCCGAACGATGTGCTTTTGACCGGGGGCAAGGTGGCGGGTATCCTGCTGGAAAGCATTGGTTCACATCTTGCGATTGGAATTGGCGTGAACCTGATTGCTGCGCCCGCACCGGCTGAGGTGGAGGCAAACGCTGTGGCCCCGGTCTCTGTTCTGTCCGGTCTTGGGGTTGAAGTAACGCCTGAGGCGTTTCTCGATATGCTTGCAGCGGCCTACGCACGGCACGAGTCGCAGTTTGTGACCTACGGGTTCGCACCCATTCGCGAGGCGTGGCTGGCCCGTGCCGCACGTCTGGGTGAGGTGGTCACGGCGCGAATGGGCGATCGCGAGGCGATCGGCACCTTCGAGACTGTGGACGCCGAGGGGCGGATCGTCCTAAACACCGCAGCAGGCCGTCAGGCAATCGCGGCGGCGGATATTTTCTTTTAAGGGGCAAAGCCATGCTTCTGTGCATTGACTGCGGCAATACCAATACGGTTTTTTCGATCTGGGATGGAACGCGTTTCCTGTGCACCTTGCGCACGTCCACCCATCATGGGCGCACGGCGGATGCATATTTCACATGGTTCTCGACCCTGATTGGTCACTACAAGATCGAGCCTAATATTTCGGATGTGATCATCTCGTCGACTGTGCCGCGCGTGGTCTGGAATCTGCGGGTTTTTTCGGATCGCTTCTTTGGTGTGCGCCCGATTGTCGTGGGCAAGCCTGAGTGCCTGCTGCCGCATCCTCCGCGGGTGGATGTGGGCACTGGGGTGGGGCCGGACCGGCTTGCCAATGCGGCAGCGGCGTTCGATCGGCATGGCGGTGATTGCGTCGTGGTTGATTTCGGGACGGCGACGAATTTTGACGTGGTGGCCGAAGATGGCGCTTATGTTGGTGGTGTTATTGCGCCGGGGGTGAACTTGAGCCTTGAAGCGCTGCACCAAGGGGCGGCGGCGCTGCCGCATGTGGACATATCGCAGCCCGAGCGTGTGATCGGTACCAACACGGTCGCCTGTATTCAGTCGGGAGTGTTTTGGGGCTATGTCGGCCTGATTCAGGGCATTACCGAGCGGATCAAGGCGGAATTCGGTAAGCCGATGAAGGTCATCGGTACTGGTGGGCTTGCGCCCTTGTTCGCGCAGGGTGAGCTGCTATTTGACACAATTGAAGATGACCTGACCATGCATGGTTTGACGGTCATACACATGTATAACAAAGAAAACGGATAAAACATGAGCGGTGAACGGATCATCTACCTTCCTCTGGGCGGGGCGGGCGAAATCGGCATGAATGCCTATGTGTATGGCTATGGCAAGCCTGGACAGGAGCGTCTGATCCTTGTGGATCTTGGCGTGACCTTTCCCGACATGGACGGCACGCCGGGGGTTGATCTGATCCTTCCGGACATCGCGTGGTTAAAGGAACGCCGCCATCAGCTAGAGGCGATCTTCATCACCCACGCGCATGAGGACCATGTTGGCGCCGTAGGTCATTTCTGGGAAGAGCTGGGCGCGCCGATCTATGCGCGGGCCTTCACCGCCCATATCGCGCGGCTCAAGATGGAAGATGCGGGGCAGTCGCCAGAAACGGTGCGCACGGTGTCGCCTTGGCCGGAAACGGTCGAAGCTGGGCCGTTCAAGGTGGGTTTCGTGCCGATTTCGCATTCGATCCCCGAAAGCTCGGGTCTGGTTATCGACACGCCGAAGGGGCGGTTGGTACATTCGGGGGACTTTAAGATTGACGAAACCCCGGTGGTTGGAGAGGCGTTTGACCGGACGCTCTGGGAAGAGATCGGCAAGTCTGGAGTGAAGGCTCTGATCTGCGACTCGACAAACGTGTTCTCGGGCCATGAAGGCCGCTCAGAGGTAACAGTTGGCCCCGAGATCGAAACGCTTCTGCGCGACGCGACTGGTATGGTGGTGGCGACGACTTTTGCCTCGAATGTAGCGCGGGTGAAGACACTGGCCGAAGCGGCAGTCCGCGCCGGTCGGTCGGTCTGCCTTTTGGGTCGCGCGATGCGGCGGATGATCGAGGCGTCGATCAAAACCGGCGTTCTGGCGGATTTCCCCACGGTGGTCAGCCCTGAAGAAGCAACTCAAATCCCGCGCGAGAACCTGATGTTGATCGTGACCGGATCGCAGGGTGAACGTCGGGCTGCGTCGGCGCAGCTTGCGCGTGGTAAATTCCAAGGGTTGACGATGGCCGAAGGAGATATGTTTCTCTTTTCGTCGAAAACAATTCCAGGCAATGAGCGCGGCGTGATCCAGATCATGAACGCGTTCTCTGAGCAGGGTGTGGACGTGATCGATGACAGTTCGGGCAAGTACCATGTATCGGGCCACGCGAACCGTCCTGATCTGGAAACCATGCATTCGCTGGTGAACCCGCAAGTGGTGGTGCCGATGCATGGTGAACACCGGCACTTGCGAGAGCATGTGAAGGTGGTCGGCGCGGCAGGCCGCAAAGGCGTTCTGGCCGTCAACGGGATGATGATGGACCTGAGCGGCAATGAACCGACCGTTGCCGAATATGTAGAGACCGGACGCACCTATCTGGATGGCTCGGTCAAGATTGGTGCGCTGGACGGGATTGTGCGGGATCGTATCCGCATGGCGTTGAACGGGCATGTGGTCGTTACAGTCATTCTGGATGAAGATGACGAATTGCTGGGTGAGCCGTGGTGCGAAGTTATGGGCTTGCCTGAAATCGGCCGCAGCAATGCTCCTCTGGTCGATGCATTGGAAGAAGACCTTTCACAATTCATCGGACGGGCTGGGGAAAAGACGGTCACCGATGATGACAAGCTGGAAGAAGGGCTGCGCCGGATTGCGCGTCAGACGACGCAGAATGAGATCGGCAAGAAACCCGAAGTCACCGTTGTGATCAGTAGGCTAGCATGACGCGCGCGGTTGTCTTTGATCTTGACGGGACGCTGATCGACAGTCTGCCGGACATCGCGGCGGCGGCCAATACGCTTTTGGCGGATCATGGTTTGCCGTCTTTGCCGCAGTCCCAGATCGGCAGTTTTGTCGGAATGGGTGAGCGGGTGTTTCTTGATCGATTGATCGCTGCAACGGCACTGGATGTGGCTGCCTATGATGCGTTGATGGGCGAGTTTATCACGCATTACAAAGCCAGCACTGGGCTAACCACGGTATTTCCAGGGGCTTTGGACGCAGTGAAGGCACTCAAGGCCGAAGGCTACAAACTGGGTATTTGCACCAACAAACCCGGCGGGCCTTTGGCTGCTGTGTTGGATGCGCTTGATTTAACCAAGTGGTTCGATGTGATCATTGCGGGCGATACCTTGCCGGTGCGCAAGCCTGATCCAGCCCCCCTGCATCTGGCGTTTGAACGGATGGAGGCTTCGCTGGGTGTCTATGTCGGTGATAGCGATGTCGATGCGGAGACGGCACAACGGGCAGGGGTTCCGTTTGCGTTTTTCACCGAAGGCATCCGAACCAAGCCAATTGACGCGATCCCGCATGATCGGGCATTCGATCAGTTCGAAGACCTCCCAAGCATCTGTCAGGATATCCTGCGACCGCTCTAGGCGGGCGATGCGTCAACGAATCGCCGCGTTTCCGTTGACCGGGGGAACGCGCGCCTAGGTCAACCGGCTCGGCGTTCGTCGAAGCTCAGTGCGATGAAGGACGGCATGTGGTCGCCCATACCAACCACGTTGTTGTCACGTCCGCCGCGATCGTTGCGGCGATTGCGGGAATTTCCGGCATTGCGTGACCGCTCCTGATCCTGTTTCGGCTCGTCTTCGCGCTTTTCAGCCTTGGCCGGCTCTTTCGGAGCCTCAGCTTGTACCGGGGCGGGCGCGTCGGTCTGAGCATCCTGTACCGTTTCTGTCGATTTGGAACGACAACGTCCCCCACGAGAGCGGCGGGGTTTGCTGTCTTTCTTTTCTTCAGGTGTCTCGTCCGATGGGGCGGCTTCGATTTTGGCCAAGGGATCGTCGACGCGCGGGATCTCTTTCTGAATAAGCTTTTCGATGGCGTCGAAGTTCTTTTCGTCCTTCGCACCGCAGATCATCATCGCCTTGCCCTTGCGCCCGGCGCGTCCTGTACGACCGATGCGGTGTACGTAATCCTCGGCATGGCTGGGGACGTCGAAATTGAACACATGGCTTACTGCGGGCACATCAAGTCCACGTGCCGCCACATCCGAGGCCACGAGAAAGCGCAACGTGCCTTCGCGGAATCCATCCAGCGTTTTCATGCGCTGTGATTGGTCCAAGTCGCCATGGATTGGTGCTGCGTCTAGGCCATATTTCTTGAGCGACTTTGCAACGATATCCACGTCCGACTTGCGGTTGCAGAAGATGATCGCGTTTGAGCAAGCATCGCCTTCAAGTTCGATCAGTTTGCGAAGAAGCGCACGTTTCTCCGTGCCTTCGCGGTCGCGCCGCGACGCTTTGAACATTACAACACCTTGTTCGATCGTCTCGGACGCGGTGGCCTGACGCGCCACTTCGATCCGAGCCGGAGCAGACAGGAAGGTGTTGGTGATCCGTTCGATTTCCGGTGCCATGGTGGCCGAGAAGAACAGCGTCTGGCGGGTGAACGGCGTCAACGAAAAGATGCGTTCAATGTCGGGGATGAACCCCATGTCGAGCATACGGTCAGCTTCGTCGACGACCATAACCTGCACACCAGTCAGCAGCAGTTTGCCGCGTTCGAAGTGGTCCAGAAGGCGGCCCGGAGTGGCAATCAGAACGTCCACACCTTTGTCGATCAGCAGATCTTGTTCCTTGAAACTAACACCGCCGATCAGCAGCGCCTTGGTCAACTTTACATGCTTGGCATAAGTGTCGAAGTTTTCCGCGACCTGTGCCGCCAATTCGCGGGTCGGGCAAAGCACAAGGCTGCGCGGCATCCGAGCGCGGGCGCGGCCACGGGCCAGCAGCGTGATCATCGGCAGCGTAAAACTTGCAGTCTTGCCTGTGCCGGTCTGGGCGATCCCAAGGACGTCGCGTCCTTCCAAAGCCGGGGGAATTGCACCCGCCTGAATGGGGGTAGGCGTGTCGTAACCCGCCTCTTCAACAGCTTTCAGGACTTTCGGGTTGAGGTTCAACTCAGAGAATTTTGTCATGTGTATCCGTTGTTCACGGACTGACTGCGCCCGTGCATCTGTTGCGATCCGGCCCGTACGGCCCTGTGTTTAGCCACAGTCACGATCTGGACACGTGCTTACTCTTGGAATGCATTCGGGTCAATGCAGCGCGACGGGACTGCGCGAAAGTGCCATGCTTGGGTGAAAATTGGTGGCGATGTGGCAACAATCCAGTCACTTGAAGCGGATTGTTGCCAAAGCTTCAGTTGTCCAACGTAATGCCGAACACTCGTTCAATTGCCGCGTCGGGATCGAACTTTGGGCTGAGTAACAGATCGTGTTGCTTTAGTCGGGCGCGCAAGTCCTCGCTGTCGGCGCACATCTCGGTGAAAAAGGTGCGCAACCCTTCTTCGCCTTCTTCGTCCCGCAGGTATTGCAGCAGATGACCAATATTCTTCAACGCATCGTCGGATTTAACGCGGTAGGATCCTTTGGACTGACGAAACTCGAGTTTGGCCAGAAAACTGTCCCAGTCTGGCGCATGCAGATGGCCAACATAGGTGTTCTCAAGGTCAAACGTGTTCAGCACATCTTCGCCTTTGACCCGCAGTCTGTGGATGGCCAGACGCACATCACTTAAACCGGTTCGGGCAAACACTTTGCCAGCAAGATGGCTGAGGAAGCCCCCACGCAGATAGCTTCCAAATGTCGGGTAGATGTCGTTCACCGCTGAAGGAGGAACGCCCTCGGCCGTGGTACGTAGCTTGAAGTGGCTCGGCAATTCGCCGGGTGCCGAAGTCGCCAACGCTTCGGCCGGAAACAGACGCACACCCGCCATGTCGTCGGGCACCGATTTGAGAACACCCGACAGCTTTTTTGTGCTGAGAATGAACTCGTCGGTGTCGATGTGTCCCAGCCAATCCACTTGGTTCCTAGCAAGGCGCAAGGCGCGTGTGGCGTTGTATGTTTGGCGCAGTTGATGTGCGTCCGGCCGGTTTTTGCCTTCCGATTTCCAATAGGCCGCATCACAAACCGTCAGAGAAACCTTTGGGTGGCTTTGCAGAAACGCGCTCGCGTCGGTGTTGGGTGCATCAAGATATAGATAAACATGTGCAGCGCCAATATCGATGTGATGCGCCACAAACCGCGCCACGTCGAGAAGAGGCGCATTGGTGGTGCAGACAACACCCCATTTTGGCGTTCGGCCACGTAAACGAGGAACGGGGAGAGTTACGCCGCTGTCTGGTTCAGGAGCTGCGTTTTCTTCGGTCCGACGCAGCTTGCGTGCGCGCAGTCTGTGCAGGCGGCGGAACACAGTACGCGGGTCGTCGATCAGCCGCTGGAGCATGTCATGGGCCAAAGGTTTGATCACTGGATCGCCCGCAGCTTCATCCCAAAGGCGTCCGATCATGTTTACATCAAGCCCGCCATCTGCCAATGAAAAGGCGTCCATTTCTAATGGCAAAGGACCGTTTGCACGCCCGTCCAAGGTATAAGGACGGTCTGCCTCGCGCCCGGAAAACAAGCGTTCGCTTTCGTAGAGCTTCATTGCTCCGAAAAGTGTCGAAAGGGCCAAACCTGCACTGCGTTGGATCGGCGTCTTTCCGTGGTCACCAAATGTCGTCAAGCTAGACACTTTCCAGCGCAAATCCATCTCGCGCAGCAGAAGATCAGAGTGATCGGTCCAAAGACGCAGAAATAGATCGGCGGTGTGATCCGGTTGGCTGCGTTTACGAAGATGTGCGATCAACAATCCATTCAAGTGCAGGAGGGCATTTTGCCCGTCCAATTCCTTGGCGAGCTCCCAAATTTTGCGCGCATTGTCTGATGACTTACGGGAACTGTCGGAAGGTACTTTTACCGCACTATTGGCCAGTTTTTTGAGATCACAATCCAGCGGCGGCAATGCTTCGCCCGGCGCAAAACTTAGCGGTGCGCGGCGGGCGTTCATTTGTTCCAAGATGCCGTCCAGCCCTTTTGGATAGGCTGGGTTGGGTGGCGTTTTTTGACTGCTCATGCGCGTAGAGTGCCGTTTCGCGTGGGTTCGATCAACGAAAAAGGCTCTCTTTCGACATGGTCAAACGGCTCTTTGAAATCGCGCGACAACACGACGTGCATCGTCGCGCCCAAATCCATGTGGACGGGGAGGTTAGACCATCATTTCCTTTGTCGCGGACAGGGTCACGTCAGGATAATCGCGCCCGATGCGGTCAATGTCCCATTGCAGGCGGGTCAGGTAGACGACGTCGCCGTCATTGTCTTCTGCCATATGCTGTTTGTTGGCGTTGACCAGCTTGTCCACCGCAGCCTTGTCGCCATGTACCCAGCGGGCTGACGTGAATTGCGACTGTTCAAACCGGACAGGCAGACCGTATTCCAATTCGATCCGGCTGCCCAACACTTCGAACTGCAGAGCACCCACAACCCCGACGATGAAACCAGAGCCGATCATCGGTTTGAATACTTTGGCCGCACCTTCTTCGGCGAATTGCATCAAGGCTTTTTCCAGATGCTTGGCCTTCATCGGGTCGCCCGCGCGAACAGTTTGCAGCAGTTCCGGCGCGAATGAGGGGATACCGGTCACCTTAAGCGCTTCGCCCTCTGTCAGGGTGTCACCGATGCGCAATTGTCCGTGGTTCGGAATGCCGATGATGTCGCCTGCCCAAGCCTCTTCGGCCAGTTCGCGGTCTGACGCAAGAAACAGCACGGGGTTGGTGATCGCCATCGGTTTTTTCGACCGCACATGGGTTAACTTCATGCCACGGTTAAAGTGGCCCGAGGCCAGACGCACAAACGCGACGCGGTCGCGGTGCTTTGGATCCATGTTCGCCTGAACTTTGAAGACAAAGCCGGAAACCTTTGTTTCTTCGGGGAGAATTTGTCTTGCTGTCGCTTGTTGTGGCTGTGGCTCGGGGCCGTATGTGCCGATCCCGTCCATCAGTTCTTTGACGCCAAACGAATTGATCGCGGAGCCGAACCAAATCGGCGTCATATGCCCCTCGAGTACCGCTTGCGGATTTAGCGCGGGCAACAGCTCGCGTGCCATTTCGATTTCTTCGCGCAACTTTTCCAACAGATGCGCTGGCACATGTTCGGCCAGCTTTGGATCGTCGAGACCTTCAATCGCAATGCTCTCGGCGACTTTGTTGCGGTCTGCACGGTCCATCAGTTCCAGACGGTCGCGGATGAGGTCATAGCACCCCATGAAATCGCGACCGACACCGATGGGCCAACTGGCAGGCGTGACGTCGATAGCAAGGTTTTCCTGAATCTCGTCAATGATATCAAAGGTATCGCGGCTTTCCCTGTCCATCTTGTTACAGAAGGTCAGAATTGGCAGGTCACGCAGACGGCAAACTTCGAAAAGTTTTTGCGTCTGGCTTTCCACGCCCTTCGCGCCGTCGATGACCATCACAGCCGCATCTACCGCAGTCAGGGTGCGATAGGTGTCTTCGGAAAAGTCCGAGTGACCGGGCGTGTCGACAAGGTTGAAGCGGAATGTCTTGAAATCGAACGACATCGCAGATGCAGATACCGATATGCCCCGGTCTTGTTCCATCTTCATGAAGTCCGACCGCGTGCGACGCGCTTCGCCTTTGGCACGGACCTGTCCGGCCATCTGAATAGCGCCACCATACAGGAGGAATTTTTCGGTAAGGGTCGTCTTTCCCGCATCCGGGTGCGAAATGATGGCAAAGGTGCGCCGCCGGGCAATTTCGGCAGGCAGATCAGGGCGATTTGAAACGGTGTCCAGCATGGCCGCGCGTATAGGCGGCGCGACGCTGCTTGTCTATAAGTCGCGTGAAGGCGAAAAGTTTACCCAAATCGCCTCAGGGTCGCGACAGAGGCGTTCGCCGGTTCATCGGCAGGAGCAGGAAACAGGTCATGTGGCTCTGTCGGAGTGATGGCGGGTATTACGGCGTCTTCGCGGCTGTTGATGTCGACCAGCACATATTCGAAATTCGTGCGGAACGGTGTTTCGGAAACAAAGAAGAGCTGTCCGTCGTACACCGCCGCAAACACATCGACTCTTTGGCCGGTCGTGCTCATGAAAATCAACTCAGCCAGTGTGACCAAGCTTTGTTGCGGCAGGTTTGCAGCTCGATCGATGACAAACGCTGAATTGTTTTCGCTCTCAGGTTCGACTGTAAGCCAGGTGGCGTCACGTTTGGGAAGGAAGGTATCGCCAAGTATCAAGTCTTGGACGTAGCGGATTGGATTACCTCGGCACACGCCGAATTCGGCGCGAACCCCGTCAGCGGGGCAGGCTTTGAAGCCAGATTGCATTGGAACACGGACGGCAGACATAATACCAAAGGGGCTGGCTTCTGACTCATTAGGGATTTCTGAGGTTCCCAGCTCGCCCGCGCTCTGATTCCATGGC
>CANNCS010000024.1 GCA_947503115.1 uncultured Marivita sp. | reverse complement strand
TGTCGGAGCGTCTCATCCGCCAATCATGCCACGACGCAGCAGCGTTGGGAATCCTATGTCAGGCGGGGAACACTAGCTGTGCGGCAGCTTGCGTCAGAACAGGTGTCCCATCCCGCCGTCCATCGCGCCATTCCAGCGCACTGATCCCCACCGTATCCGCGATCAGCGTCAGCGGCCCAAGCGGAGACTCAATAGCTTGTTCAAACCGGCTCATAGGTCCAGACCAAACCGGATCGGCCCTTTGGCTGTGACCGGATCGACCGTTTGGCCTTTCTGACTCGCACGCAAAGAAAGGGTCGCCGCCACCCGCCGCACTTCGGGCATCAAGGGCCGCCAGTCGTCAGACAGCCGCCGCGCAGCTTCGGAAGGGCAAAAGGTTTTCCCGACCCCGCGCTGATGCGCGAGGTCAAGCAGGACATCCGCGATGGCGTTATCCGAGGGCGTCATTGCACCGCTGGCAGGTGCCCGGATGCTGGTGCGTCCCGACATCGGGCAGGATTTTCCAGCACCGCTGACACTTGTCACCATCGGCCTTTTCAAAGACCACGCCAACGCCTGCAACTTCGGGCAAACGGAACGCCTCGGCCGGGGCCGGGTCGCCTGTGAGATCGATGCCCGATGTGATGCAGATGTCGTCGAAATTCACCGACTTCAGCGCGTCGAGCGTTTCGGCGTCCTCAATGTGAACCACCGGCGCCGCTTCAAGCGAGGCACCGATCACCTTGTCCGTCCGCTGCACTTCAAGCGCGGCTGTCACAGCGCGGCGGGCGCGGCGCACCTTGGCCCATTTCGCAGCGAGCGCTTCGTCTTTCCACGACGCGGGCGTTTCCGGGATGTCCTGCAAATGTACGGACGACTCGTCACCCGGGAAACGGTCAAGCCAGACATCTTCCATCGTGAACACCAGCACCGGCGCCAGCCATGTCGTCAAGCGATGGAACAGAATGTCCATCACCGTCCGCGCGGCCCGGCGGCGCTGGGTGTCACCGTCGCAATACAAAGCGTCTTTGCGGATGTCGAAGTAGAACGCCGACAGTTCCACGGTGCAGAAGTTGAACAACTGCTGGAACACACCTTGGAAGTCATAGGCGTCATAGCCGTTGCGAACGACCTCATCCAATTCCGCCAGACGGTGCAGCACGTAGCGCTCTAGCTCTGGCATGTCCGCAGGCTCAACGCGGTCTGTCTCTTCGAAATGGCTCAAAGCACCCAGCATGTAGCGCATGGTGTTGCGCAAACGGCGGTAGCTGTCGGCCACACCCTTGAGGATCTCCGGCCCGATGCGCAGGTCTGCTGTGTAGTCAGCCTGTGCCACCCACAGGCGCAGGATGTCTGCGCCGTATTGCTTGGTCACGTCCTCGGGGGCCACGGTGTTGCCCAGCGATTTGGACATCTTGTTGCCCTTCTCGTCGAGCGTGAACCCGTGAGTCAACACGCCGCGATAGGGCGCACGGCCCCGCGTGCCGCAGGACTGAAGCATCGACGAATGGAACCACCCGCGATGCTGGTCGGTGCCTTCGAGGTAGAGATCGGCAAGGCCATCCTCGGATCCGTCCTCGCGGTCGCGCAGAACGAAGGCATGGGTGGAACCGGAGTCGAACCACACATCCAGAATGTCGAACACCTGAACCCACTCTGCCGGGTTGTAGTCGTTGCCCAAGAATCGCTCTTTTGCGCCGGGCTTGTACCACGCATCCGCGCCTTCGGCCTCGAACGCCTCGAGGATGCGGGCATTGACCTTTTCGTCCTTCAGAAGGAAGTCGTCGTCGGTTGGCAACGCGCCTTTCTTGACGAAACAGGTCAGCGGAACCCCCCACGCACGCTGGCGGGACAGCACCCAGTCAGGGCGGGCTTCGATCATCGAATACAAGCGGTTGCGGCCAGTCTGAGGCGTCCATTTGACCAACTGGTCGATGGAGTTCAGCGCCCGTTCGCGGATCGTGGTGCCGTAGTCATTTTGACCGTCGCCTACTGCACGGTCGATGGCGGCGAACCATTGCGGCGTGTTGCGGTAGATCACCGGAGCTTTGGACCGCCACGAATGCGGATAACTGTGGGTCATGCGCCCACGGGCCAACAGGCCACCCGCCTCGACCAGCTTGTCGATCACGGCGGTGTTGGCTTTTCCTTCCTTGCCCTTGTGGTCGAGCACTTTGAGACCGGCAAAGAAAGGCACATGCGGCAGGAATTCAGATTCCTCGCCCACGTTGTGGGTCATCCGGTCCATCCAACCACGGGCGACAAACGCTTCGTAGTCTTCCTGACCGTGGCTTGGCGCAGTGTGGACAAAACCCGTGCCCGCGTCGTCGGTGACGTGGTCGCCGTCGATCATCGGGACGTCGTAATCCCAGAACCCATCCGCGCCGTCGGCACCGTGAAGCGGGTGCGCGAGCGTCAGCGCGTCCAGCTCATCAGCGGACACGTCGCGCAGGCGGCGGTACATCGTCGGCTCAAGCCGCGCCTTGGCCAGCACGTCTTCGGCCAACGCATCGGCCAGCAGGTAGCGGTCGCCGATTCGGGCCCAGCATTCCTCGGGGCGGCCGGTGACTTCGTAGAGGCCATAGGAAATGGTGTTGTTGTAGGCGACCGCCTTGTTTGACGGGATGGTCCACGGTGTGGTGGTCCAGATCACGACCTTCACGCCTTGCAGATCACCTTCGCCGTTGGTCGCTTTAAACGGCACCCAGATCGTGTGGGATTTGTGGTCGTGGTATTCGATCTCGGCTTCGGCCAGTGCGGTCTTTTCCACCGGCGACCACATCACGGGCTTGGACCCTTGATACAACGTCCCTGTCATCAGGAACTTTTGGAACTCTTCCGCGATGATCCGCTCTGCGCGGAAGTTCATCGTCAGGTACGGGTTGTCCCAAGTTCCGGTCACGCCAAGGCGCTTGAATTCGTCGCGCTGGATGTCGATCCAGCCTTCGGCGAACTTGCGGCATTCCTGACGGAAGGCCACGACATCAACCTCGTCCTTGTCGAGCCCCTTGGCGCGGTACTGTTCCTCGATCTTCCATTCGATGGGCAGGCCGTGGCAGTCCCAACCGGGGATATAGCGCGCGTCGCGGCCCATCATCTGCTGGGAGCGGACAACCATGTCCTTGAGGATCTTGTTCAGCGCGTGACCGATGTGCAGGTGGCCGTTGGCGTAAGGCGGGCCGTCATGCAGGGTGAACGGCTTGCGAGCGTTTTCATTTTCGCCCTCCCGGGCGAGAGCAGCCTTCTCGCGCAGGCGGCCATAGATGCCCATCGTGGCCCATTTTTTCAGCCACTCGGGTTCGCGTTTTGGCAGGCCTGCACGCATCGGGAAATCGGTCTTGGGCAGGTTCAGCGTGTCTTTGTATTCAGGTGTATCGGCGCACATTTGGAGCGTCCTCGGGTGTTCGGATCAGGAATGTGTGAGAGGATCGGCGCGGTGGTCCATACGCCTTGTCCCGGCGGCTCGATTGCTCAGAGCGCCGGGCATGTAATTCGAATAATGATCGCGATGAGATGCGTCATGCGGCGCGTTATAGGAGTGACAGGGGCAGACGTCCAGACAGTTCACACGTTGAACAGGGTTCCTACAAAATACGCTATGGCGGCTGCCGTGCCCCCAATGAGCAGCGTCTCCAAACCCGAGCGCCACCACGGCGCCAACGACCATTTCGATTTGAAAGCGCCGATGGCAAAGAAGGTCAACAGAGTGGCGATGGTTGACAGGCGGAAGGCGTCGTTCAGGCCGAAGAGAAAGGGTAACAGTGGGATCATGCCCGCCGCTAGAAAGGCCGTGAACGTGGCCCATGCGGCTTTGAAAGGATGCGGGTCGACCGAGGCCAATCCGTATTCGCCTTCGAGCATCAGTTGCACCCATTGTTCGCGGTTCTGCGAGATTTGGTCCACCGCCCCATCAAGCGCATCGCCCGACAGACCCTTGCGGCGCAGAATCTCGCGCAGTTCGTTGCGTTCGCCTTCGGGGTATTTGCGGATGTGGCGTTCCTCGACCTCGCGTAGACGGCGGGCGTCGTCTAGTTCGGCCTTGGTGCCCGAGTAGTTGCCGGCAGCCATTGAAAACCCGTCGGCCAGCACGTTTGCAATGCCAAGCGCGATGATAATCCAGGGGCTGAGACCAGCACCCGCAACGCCGGCTACGATGGCAAAGGTGGTCACCGATCCATCGATGGCGCCGTAGACGATGTCGCGCAGGTAGCCGCGCCCAGCCGGGGCGTCGATCCGAGCTTCGATTTCGGCCTGGCTGTGGCCGTGGTCTCCGGGGAATTGGGTCATGTGATCCAGAATGACCCAGCCGCGCGAGGCCTGCAATGCGCTGGATCAAACACGGTTCAGCGATTCTTGGTGCTGACAAGGCCAGAGAGCGCGGTCTTGATGATCGACCGAACCGAGGGGCGCTTACCTGGGGCAAAGGGCAGGGGGCGGCAAACTTCGATCGCCGCAACACCGACGCGGGCGGTCAGCGCGCCGTTCACAAGCCCTTCGCCAAAGCGGCGTGAAAGCTTGCCGAGGATGGAGCCACCAAGGATCGGTTCCAGCATGTCGTCACCGACTGCGACAGCGCCAGTGGCGACAAGGTGGGACAGGACGGCACGGGTCAGACGCCAACTGCCCAGCGTGCCGGAGCGACCGCCGTAGATTTCGGCGATGCGGCGGATCATACGGATATTGGAGCCAAGGGCTGCGACCACATCGGCCAGCGCCAGAGGCACAAGGGCTGTGACGGTGGCGACTTGGCGTGCGGCGGCTTCGACCTCGCGCCGGGCGGCAGCATCGAGCGGGCCAAGGAGTTCGTGATCGGCCAGTGCAATGAGAGCGGAGGCATCGAACATGTCGGCCTCGCGGTCTTTGAGGCGGTCGCGGCCCCACTTGGTGTCGTCGCGGGACGCATAGAGCCCGTTCAGATCTTTGACCACACCGCGGGCGGCGGTCAGGTCCTCGCTGGCGAGCGCGGTTTCGGCGGCGTGTTGGATGCGGTCGATGCGGCCCAAGCGTTCAAATGCCGAAAGCTCTTTGATCACGATCAGGAAAACGACCAGAAGGAACAGCGCAAAGAGCGCTGCAACGGCGTAGCCGAGATAAAGGTTCTGGCTGACCAGAGTGGTCACGAAATTCCACGCCGCGACAGAGGCCACGGTTGTGACCAGCGCAAAGAGCAGCGACCAGAACCAGCGGGCCAGCCGTGACACGGGCCGTGCTGCAAGAGCGGCGACCGTGCTCATGGCCTGACCTTGTGGTGAAGGTTCAAGAAGATCGGGGACCGGGGGTGCTTCTGCCGGGGTTTGGGTCGGTGCAGCGTCGTCCAGATCAAACAGGACAGGGCCTTTGGTGTTGGTCATGTGTCCGTCCTTTGCCAGTGATACCGGATGTCGGGCAGGCCTTCGTCATTGCCTGCGCCGTCGGTGTGTTCGACGGGGGTAAAGCCGTGACGTTCGTAAAACACCTGCGCGCGGGTGTTGGCCTGAAAGGTCCAGAGTGTGAGTTGGTCCTCTTGATCCATCGCGTCGATCAGAAGGCATGACCCGACACCTTTCCCGCGTGCGGTGGGGGCGATGTAAAGTGCATGGATGTCGTCGCCATTGCGCGCCAGAAAACCGGTGATTGTTTCGTTTTCGGAAACGGTCACCCAGCCACGGTCCACCATCATGCCGGCAAAACCGATATCCTCGGCTCGGGTGTGGATGCGGGGCATCCACGGGGTTTCGTCGATCCACGCGGAAAGAATTGCGCCGACACGGCCAACATCAAGCGGTGTTGCAGGGCGGAGCACGGTCACAGACGGTCTCCGATCAGGAACTGCGCGGCGCGATCAAGCCGGATATGCGGCGGGCCGTCGCCCGGTTTGAGATTCAATTGCGCGGGGGCAAACCGCATGACCTGATATTCCTGATCCAACCATTTTGCGGCACCGTCGCGCGCGGGGCCAAGCAGGTGGGTCGGATCTTGTGGCAGTTCACCGGGATAAAAGGCGGCTTGTTTGCCACTTTCGAGAAGCGTGCCGCGAACGCAGGGCAGGTCGGTGCCGTTATGGGCGCGCATTTCCTCGACGGTGGCACGCAGGGACGCGATGGACACAGCACTGGTCTTGGCGCCTGCAAACTGCGCGCGGTCGCGGGCATCGCGGGTCAGCGCCTCCATGATCGCGGTCAGGCGGGCGTGTTGCGTGTGATGCAGGTGGTCGGCTTTGGTGGCAGCAAAGAGGATCTTTTCGACCCGTTTGCCGAGCAAAAGCTGTGCTAGGAACTGGTTTTGGCCGGGACGGAAGGCGCTCAGAATGTCTGACATCGCGTGCCGCATGTCCTCGACCGCCTGTGGGCCCGCGTGGATCGCGCCCAAGGCATCGACCAGCACGACCTGACGGTCGATCTTGGCAAAGTGATCGCGGAAGAAGGGTTTGACGACTTGGGATTTATACGCTTCGAAGCGCCGCTCCATCTCACGCGCCAGCGATTTGCGGGGTGGGTTCGGCGTGGGCGGCAGGGGGGCGAAAGTCAGAACCGGGCTGCCGGCAAGATCGCCGGGCAGCAAGAAACGACCGGGTGTGCAATCCGAGAAGCCGGATTGTCGCGCCGCGGTCAGGTAGGCGGTAAAGCTGGCCGCCAGTTTTTGTGCGCGAGGTTCTTCCAGAGGCGCGGACATGTCCTCGGCGCGGGCCAACATGAGGTAGTCGCGGGCCAGATCGCGGTTGTCGATGCGTTTAAGTGTTTCTTCAGACCATTGGCTGTAGCTTTTGTCGAGCAAGCCAAGATCAAGCAACCACTCACCGGGATAATCCACAATGTCGAGATGTATGGTCCGCGGGCCTTGAAGCCCTGACAGCAAACCTGATGGGCGGACTTTCAATGACAGGCGCAATTCGCTGATCGTACGGGTGCTGTCGGGCCAGTGCGGGTCGCGCGCTGTCAAATCACCCAGATGGGTTTCGTAATCGAAGCGCGGTAGCGTGTCGTCTGGTTGTGGCTGGAGATAGGCCGACAGGATGCGCCCTTCGCTTTGCGCCAGAAGCCCGGGCATCCGACCGCGATCCATCAGGTTTGCCACCAACGAGGTAATGAAAACCGTCTTGCCCGAGCGGGCCAGTCCAGTCACACCAAGCCGGATTGTCGGTTCGAAGAACGTGCCGGACACGGTGTCGGAGACGTTCTCAAAACCTCGGGTCAGAGTGTCGGCGATGGTGGAAATGACCAAGGGCGGCCTCTTTTCTTTGCGTTGGCCCCAGAGATAAAGACGCATGTCCCCGGTTACTAGTGTTGCGCAAGGGGGATTGTTCGGCGCAAATCGTCAGGATAAGCGGGGCACATGCCCAGATTTGCCTTGAAAGTCGAATATGATGGTGCGCCGTTTGCCGGGTGGCAGCGGCAGGCGGACCAGCCATCGGTGCAGGGCGCGATCGAAGCTGCTCTGGCGAAGTTGGAGCCGGGCGCGCACACGATTGCCGCAGCCGGGCGCACCGATGCGGGTGTTCATGCGCGTGAGCAGGTCTGCCATTGCGATCTGGCCAAGGACTGGTCACCGTTCCGTTTGTCAGAGGCGTTGAACCACCATCTGAAGCCGTTGCCGGTGGCGATTGTTGATGCGGCCGAGGTTGCAGAGGATTGGCATGCGCGGTTCACGGCGCTTGAGCGGAGATATCTATTCCGCTTGGTGCCGCGCCGTGCACCCTTGACGCTGGAGGCGGGGCAGGTCTGGCAGGTGAAGCACGATCTGGAGCTTGGACCGATGCAGGCAGCAGCGCGACATCTGATTGGTTTGCATGACTTTACCACGTTCCGGTCGACCATGTGTCAGGCGGCGTCGCCGGTGAAGACGTTGGATGCTTTGGACATCACTTGTGTCGAGACCGAGTGGGGCACAGAGTTCCAATTTCGCCTGCGCGCGCGGTCGTTTCTGCACAATCAGGTTCGCAGTTTTGTTGGCACGCTTGAACGGGTCGGTTCGGGCGCATGGGAGCCGGTGGATGTGAAGCAGGCATTGGAGGCGCGGGACCGCGCAGCCTGTGGTCCGGTCTGTCCGCCGCACGGGTTGTATTTGATGGGCGTGGGCTATCCTGACGATCCGTTCTGCGGGTGACTGGACTGCGCTGTGCAAGGACGCATCGCTGGGGCGTTGCAGATTTTTGAAAAATCTGGCTAGGGCGCTGCCCCAGACCCCGAGGTATTTTTGAAACAGAGAAAAATGGGGCTTGTTTTGCAATCGGTTTTGCCTGATGACCTCAGCATGACAAATCTGACTGATATCCGACGAGACAGCTGATCTTGCTTTACCGCCCCGAACTGTGGGCGTTCCGTCACCTTTTGTCTGAATTCACATCCTTTCCGTTGACTTGGCCCGCGCCGCTTGGCACGGCTTGGGCTTCTTAAAACGAGGTTTCCCATGATCCCCTCTGTCCTGCCGACTTATTCCCGTGCGCCGCTTCATTTCGTGAAGGGCGAAGGCACCTGGTTGATCGAGGCGGACGGGCGACGCTTTCTTGATTTGGGTGCGGGCATCGCGGTGAACGCGCTGGGCCATGCGCATCCCGCGCTTGTGCAGGCGTTGACCGATCAGGCGCAGAAGCTGTGGCATGTATCGAACCTTTACGAGATCCCGCAGCAGCAGGCGCTTGCTGACAAGTTGGTCGAAAACAGCTTTGCCGATACGGTCTTCTTTACAAATTCTGGGACCGAGTCCTGTGAACTGGCAGTCAAGATGGCGCGCAAGTACTGGTACGAGAAAGGCCATCCCGAGAAGACCACGATCCTGACTTTTGAAGGGTCGTTCCATGGTCGGTCCTCTGCGGGGATCGCGGCGGCCGGATCTGAAAAGATGACGAAGGGGTTTGCGCCGTTGTTGCCGGGCTTCAAGCATGTGGGTTGGGGCGATCACGATGCGCTGCATGCTGCGATTGATGATACGGTTGGTGCAATCCTGATCGAACCGGTGCAGGGCGAAGGTGGTATTCGTCCGCTGCCCGACCAGTGCCTTAAGGGTTTGCGCGCGTTGTGTGACGAGAAGGGCATCCTTCTGGTCCTGGACGAGGTGCAGTGCGGTGTGTCCCGCACCGGGCGTCTTTTCGCGCACGAATGGGCCGGCGTGACGCCGGATATCATGATGGTGGCCAAGGGCATCGGCGGGGGCTTTCCGCTTGGCGCGGTTCTGGCCACTGAAGAGGCCGCGTCGGGCATGGTTGCGGGGACGCACGGGTCGACCTATGGCGGCAATCCGCTGGCCTGTGCTGTGGGCTGCGCAGTGATGGACATCGTCAGCACGCCGGAGTTTCTTGAAACGGTGAATGCGCGGGCCGGGTTCTTGCGGCAGAAGCTGGAAGGGCTGGTTGCGGCGCATCCGGACGTGTTCGAAGGGGTGCGCGGCGTTGGTTTGATGCTAGGTCTCAAGTGCAAGGTCGCGCCTGTCGACATGGTGAAGGCTGGCTACGGCTGCGGTGTGATCACGGTTCCGGCTGCGGACAATGTGGTGCGTTTGCTGCCGCCGCTCAATATCAGCGAGGACGAGATTGCAGAGGCCGTGAACCGGCTTGATTTTGCTGCGGATGCGGTTCTCGAGGCGAAAGACTAAGGGCAGGACATGAAGCATTTTCTGGATATTCACAAAACCGACGCGGGTGATCTGCGGACGGTGATCGATCAGGCCATTGCCATGAAGGGAAGCCGGAATGGTCGCCCAAAGGGCGCGGCAGACGATGATCAGCCTTTGGCGGGGCGAATGGTTGCGTTGATCTTTGAAAAGCCTTCGACCCGGACGCGGGTGTCGTTTGATGTTGGCGTGCGCCAGATGGGTGGCCAGACGATGGTGTTGTCGGGGTCGGACATGCAGTTGGGTCATGGCGAAACCATTGCAGACACCGCGCGGGTGATGAGCCGTTATGTCGACCTGATCATGATTCGGACGTTCGACGAGGCGGTGCTGGAAGAAATGGCGGAATATGCCAGTGTTCCGGTCATCAACGGCCTGACTGACCGCACGCATCCCTGCCAGATCATGGCGGACGTGATGACCTATGAAGAACATCGCGGGCCGATCAAGGGCAAGAAAGTCGTGTGGTGCGGTGATGGCAACAATGTCTGTGCGTCCTTCCTGCATGCAGCCGCCCAGTTCGGGTTTGATTTCACCTTCACCGGGCCTGTTCAACTTGATCCCGAAATGGAGTTCGTGGGGCTTGCGCGGAATGCAGGGGTCTCTGTTGCCATTGAACGTGATCCGTTCAAGGCGGTGGAAGGGGCCGATCTTGTGGTGGCGGACACTTGGGTGTCGATGCACGATGCGCAGTCTGCCAAGGAGCGGCGGCATAACATGCTGCGGTCCTATCAGGTCAATGTCGATCTGATGCGCCACGCCAAACCCGACGCGCTGTTCATGCACTGTTTGCCCGCGCACCGCGGCGAAGAGGTGACGTCCGAGGTGATGGATGGCCCGCAATCAGTGATCTTTGACGAGGCCGAAAACCGGCTGCATGCCCAGAAGGCGATTATGCGCTATTGCCTTGGGGTGTGAGTACATCCACGGGCGGGCAAATCTGAACGTTCTTGAGGCCCTGCGTTTTGTTTGAAGCACGGCGCTGGGTTTTTCGTTTGATCAGGTGATACCGGCTTTGCCGGACTGTCAGGCACGGTCGGGCTGGTGGGCCGTTCAGCGCGTGGCTGATGTTTTGCGTTTTGGGGAACATGCGGTGGAGGCTGAGGCGCTCGGGCAAAGTGAGTCCAACCATGACCATGCCGCCCAAGAGTAGCGTTTCCGAGAAGCAGCCATGCGCGACGATGATTTCATGCCGTGCACAGGCGAAATGCACCCACGTCACCGAGCGCTTCCCAAGTAATTGGCGAATGCCTGGCAGGACGGTCAGGGCTTTGGCAGGAACGAAGGCTTCGCTGTCGAAGCAGGGCGAGAGTTGTCCTTGGCCCCCGACGAGAATCCGATGCTGGGGCGACACGATCAGGTCATTCAGAGGGCGATTCGCCCCGAGTGCCGATGCGTGGATCAGGATAGGTGCCGATTTTTCAGACCTCTGATCCAGCACCTGAATGTGTCGGCGGGTCCACAGCACCGGCTGCACACCATTGTCGAGTGTCTGGACAGGATCACCTATACGCAACGCTTGCACCGGTCTTGGCCCCGACGGTGTGTCAACGCGGGTGTCTTCAGCAAAGCAGATCGTTTGATAGGTGGCAGAGGCGTCCCGATCAGAAGTCCAGAACGCGTTCGGGCTGGACGGGCTGCCGCCATTGGACCAATACCACCCTTCCAGATCGAACCCAGGCGACCAGACAAGCTGGACCAATTCGCCGGACCCGGATTCTGTGCCTTCGAAGACAACAGCGCCTTGACCCGGACCAACATAATCACTGCGGATGATGGTTGCGTCTTCCAGCGTGCTATTACCGCCATTGCCGGACCAGCTTAGGTCATAGCTGTCGCCAACGCCGAATTCGTAAGGGGAAGGATCCCCATCGTTTGAGGTGATCACCAGATCCTTGGTCGAGTTCGGGGGGTAATCGAAAAAACTGTATGCCGTCGTCACATTGACATTGCTGCCAGACGAGATCGCGAATTCATTGCTGATGGCATTTATGACAACCAAGACAAGCGCTCCTTTTCAGAGCGCAGTGTCAGGCTAAATCATTGACGGCGGCTTAAGTGCTTATCTGATTGGTATTCAGGGCACGTTGTCGACACCCGAACCGCCCCATGGGTGACAACGGGCGATGCGGCGCGCGGCAAGCCAGCCGCCTTTGACCCCGCCATGTTTGCGCAACGCTTCAAGAGTGTAGGCAGAACAGGTGGGGTGATAGCGGCAGTTGTGGCCAACCCATGGGCTGAAGATCAGGCGATAGGCGCGGACGGGCAGGGAAAGGGTCCAGGCAAGGGGGGTCATGTCTGGGTGTGGATCTTGCGCAAGGCGTATGTCAAATCGCCTTTCAGCGCCTGAAAATCGCGGTCGATTGTGACACCGGGACGGCCGACCAAGACGTAATCCCAACCGGATTGCGCGCCGGGCAGGAGGGATTCGGCCACGACAGCGCGCAGGCGCCGTTTGGCGCGGTTGCGCGCGACGGCGTTTCCGATCTTCTTAGAGCAAGTGTAGCCGACACGAATCGTCGGATCGCCATCATCGCGATGCCGTGCCTGAACCAACATACCATCCGTACCCCGTCGCAGGGCACGAGCCGCGCGCAGGAAGTCGGCGCGGTTGCGGAGAATGGCGACAGGTGGACATGACAACACCGCCGGAGGCGTGTTTCCCCTTGTATTCAAGGAGGCCTCCGGCGGTGTCATGTCAGTATCCCAGACGGGTCGCGGGCGCTTATGCGCTCAGCGACTTGCGGCCACGTGCGCGGCGTGCGTTCAGGATCTTGCGGCCAGCTTTGGTCGCCATACGCGAACGGAAGCCGTGGCGCCGCTTGCGTACGAGGTTCGATGGCTGATAGGTGCGTTTCATCGCGTCCAACTCCGTTTAATCGGGCCGGGCCGCGCGGATTCGGCGACCGGGTGTGTTCGAAGCCCGTGCTATAGGCAGGTGACTTTGGGTTGTCAAACGCTGTGTCGGGGATTTTCAGGGTTTTTCTTAATCAGGGGTAAGATGCGTGGACGCATCGGGTGCGTTCCGTGACGGAACGCAATTTGAGGGCGCTGCCCCCGTCGCCCGATGGGCGACTGCCCCGAGGTGTTATCAAAACAGAGAAGAGACACAGCTCGACATGAATGTGGTGCTGGTTTGAAACATTGGCACACGGCGGCGTGTGGGCCTGACACAGATTGCAACAAAGCACGGGAGTGGTGGCCGGGATTGTTTCAATCTGGTGGGAACTCGCCCGAATTCTCACGTAAAGCGGAGCAGTTGATCAAGCGGGCGTGAGATGGGTGTTGCTGCGCTGCTGCAGGGGTCATGTTTTGGGCAGGCAAAACGCAACACTTGAAGAGGTGGCCTTTCCCGGCCTGTATGACATGACTGATATGACCGACACCCAAGACTCCCCCGCATGGAAGCGCTATGCGCCCTTGATCGCAATTGGCGCAGTGGCGCTGGTTGGTGCGTTCACGTTGCGTGATTACCTGAGTTTCGAGACACTTGCGGCCAACCGCGAGGCGCTTGAGGCGTTTCGAGATGCCAATTACCTGCTGGCCGCCGGTGTGTTCATCCTGGCGTATGTGCTGATCGTTGGTTTTTCCCTGCCGGGGGCGACTATCGCCACGCTGACGGGTGGGTTTCTGTTTGGTGTGTTTCCAGGTGCCTTGTTCAACGTCTTTGCCGCAACAGTGGGCGCAACCGTGATCTTTTTGGCGGCGCGTTACGGTTTGGGCGAACGTCTGTCGGCCAAAATGGACGCCAGCGATGGTGTTGTGCGCAAGATTAAAGACGGGATCGACGAGAACCAATGGTCGATGCTGTTCCTGATCCGGTTGGTTCCGGCAGTGCCGTTCTTTGTTGCCAACCTTGTTCCGGCATTGGTCGGCGTGCCGCTTTACCGGTTTTTTGTGTCGACCTTCCTTGGGATCATTCCGGGGGGCGTTGTTTATACGTCGGTTGGCGCCGGGCTGGGTGAAGTGTTCGCACGCGGTGAAACGCCAAATCTGGGCATCATCTTTGAACCGCATATCCTGCTGCCGATCCTCGGCCTCTGTGCTTTGGCCGCCTTGCCGATTTTGCTAAAGGCCGTGCGCGGCAAGAAGGGACTGTAATCATGGAAAAGATCAAGACAGACGTTCTTGTCATCGGCGCAGGCTCTGGTGGGTTGTCGGTGGCGGCTGGTGCGGTGCAGATGGGGGCCAGCGTTGTCCTTCTCGAAGCGCACAAGATGGGGGGCGATTGCCTGAACTATGGGTGTGTTCCTTCGAAGGCGCTGATCGCGTCGGCCAAGACGGCCTATGCCATGACCCATGCTGACCGCTACGGGATTTCTAATGTCACACCGCAGGTGGACTACGGCGCGGCCAAGGATCATGTGGCGGATGTGATCAGCCAGATCGAACCAGTGGACAGTCAGGAGCGGTTTGAGGGTCTGGGAGTTCGGGTGATCCGCGAATACGGACGCTTCGTATCCCCGACCGAAGTCGAAGCTGGACCTTACCGCATCACCGCACGTCGGGTGGTGATCGCAACGGGATCGTCGCCTTTCGTGCCGCCGATCCCTGGATTGGACAAGGTGCCCTATATCACCAACGAGTCGCTTTGGGAGCTGCGCGAACAGCCTGAGCATCTGTTGGTGATCGGAGGCGGCCCAATCGGGATGGAAATGGCGCAAGCGCATTTGCGCCTGGGGTCCAAAGTCACCGTCATCGAAGGCGCCAAAGCGCTTGGCAAGGACGATCCCGAGATGGCCGAGATTGTGCTGGATGGCCTGCGTGAAGAGGGGCTTGAGATTGCCGAAGGGTCGAACGCCAAAGAGGTGCGCGGCACAGAAGGCGCGATTGAAGTCGAGACCGAGGACGGTCGGGTTTTCAAGGGATCGCATATTCTTGTCGCTGTCGGACGACGCGCCAATACAGATGGCCTCGATCTGGAAAAGGCGGGCATCAAGACCACTCGGACGGGCATTGACGTGGATGACAGTCTGCGGACTTCCAACAAGAAGGTCTATGCGATCGGCGATGTGGCGGGTGGGCTGCAATTCACCCATGTGGCAGGCTACCATGCCGGCGTGATCATCCGATCAATGCTGTTCGGTCTGCCGGCCAAGGCAACCACACGACACATTCCCTGGGCCACCTATACGCAGCCGGAACTGTCTCAGGTCGGTTTGACCGAGGCGCAGGCGCGCGAAGAATATGGTTCCAAACTTGAGGTTGTGCGCTTTCACTACAGCCACAATGACCGGGCCATCGCTGAACGCAAGACGCGCGGGCTTATCAAGGTTATGGTTGTGAAGGGCCGTCCCGTTGGTGCGTCAATTGCCGGGGAACAAGCGGGGGAATTGATCAATCTCTGGGCGCTTGTGATCGCCAACAAGATGAAAATGGGTCAGGTTGCCAACATGGTCGCGCCGTATCCTACGATCGGAGAGCTTAACAAAAGGGCCGCGGGTGCTTATTTCTCGCCTCGACTGTTTGAAAGTGGCGCTGTGAAGAAAGTGGTTGGATTTGTTCAGAAGTGGCTTCCCTGACATGAGCCGGCTGGAATTGCGACTATGTTGAATTCACTTTCCGGCCGTTTCCTCATTTTGACGACTGTCTTCGTTATGTTGGCAGAGGTGCTGATCTTCGTGCCCTCCATCGCGCGGTATCGTGAGGATTTTCTGCTCAATCGGCTAGAACGGGCGCAGATCGCATCGCTGGCCCTGCTGGCGGACGACATCATCGACACAGAACTCGAAGCGGAACTGCTGTTGAATGCCGGTGTGTTCAACGTGGTTCTGCGCCGTGACGAGCTGCGGCAATTGGTTTTGTCGTCGCCTATGCCAAGTGAAGTGTCCCGAACCTTTGATTTGCGTGAGGCCACGGCGGTGTCGTTGATCAGCGATGCGATGGCACGGTTGATCAATCCCGAGAACGAAACCATCCGCGTGATTGGCAACCCGTTCCGCGATGGTGGTCTGTTGATCGAAATCACACTGGAAACCACCGAATTGCGCATGGCGATGATCGACTATGGTTTGCGCATTCTGGTGCTCTCGGCAGTGATCTCGGTGTTTACGGCGGGTCTGTTGTTCCTTGCGGTACGGGTGCTGCTGGTGAAGCCGATCAAAGGAGTGGTCGGCCATATGCAAAGCTATGCTAAAGCGCCCGAAGATGCGCGGCGGATCATTCAGCCTTCGGCCAGTGTGACAGAGTTGCTTGAGGCAGAAAAAGCGCTGCAATCGCTGCAAACGCAGCTGACCCAGGCGTTAAAGCAAAAAGAAAGACTGGCGCAGTTGGGCGGTGCCGTGGCCCGTGTGAGCCACGATCTGCGGAATATCCTGACTTCGGCCCAGCTTTTCACGGACCGGATCGAAATGAGCGAAGACCCGGCGGTCAAACGAATGGCGCCAAAGTTGGTGAATTCGATCACCCGTGCCGTTTCCCTTTGCGAAAGCACGCTGGCGTTCGGACGGGCGGAAGAGCCTGCGCCGACGCTGACGCTGATCAATCTGGCGCAGCTTGTTTCGGATGTACTTGATAGCGAACGCCTTGCCATTGGCGAATTTGATCTGAGCCTGAGCGAAGACGTGCCCGGTAATCTCATGGTGCGGGCTGATCCGGAACAGATGTACCGTGTTCTTTCAAACCTTGTGCGCAACGCGCGGCAGGCAATTATCGGTACTGGACAGTCGGGCGAGATCAACGTCGCGGCCAAGGTTTGTGATGATGCGTGGTGTGTTGATGTCACGGACACTGGACCCGGTTTGCCGCCCAAAGCCGTTGAATACCTGTTCCAACCCTTTCAGGGCGGTGCACGCAAGGGTGGCTCCGGATTGGGGTTGGCCATTGCGGAAGAGCTAGTGCGCGGTCATGGCGGGACTTTGACGCTTGTGAAAACTGACAAATCCGGCACTGCGTTTCGCATCCGGTTGCCGATGGGCGGGTTGACGTAGAGGGCTCTTGGCAAGGCGCAAAAAAATCTTGGAATTTGCGCTTGCATCACCCCGATACTGTGTCTATTTCCCCCTCTCACGGACCGATAGCTCAGCTGGATAGAGTACTTGACTACGAATCAAGGGGTCGGGGGTTCGAATCCTCCTCGGTCCGCCACTTCCCCCCTTGAACGCCTATCCCAGAGCCAGACTTAGCATTGAAACCAGCCGTCACGCGGTGGCTTTCGTGCTAGAGAACTTCCCACAAATCGCGCGTTGTTTTGTCGAACTGGGATGGGTTCGCGTAGGCCGCGATGGTCAGGTGTTCGACCCAATCGTCGCCGCCAGCCCGCACCAATGTCCCGTCGGCCAATTCACTGTGAATCGCGGTCTCCGGCATCCAAGCGAAACCGCTTCCCGCCATAAGGCGGCGTTTGATCGCCTCGACCAATCCATCGACGTAGATGGTTTCGGCGCGAAATGGTTTTCGTCCGATGGCGTGGTCCACCACCATCCCTAGAAAGCTGGTGCGTTCATACGCGAGGTAGGGAATGTCCTTGCCGGTGCGGTTGTCGAGGTTCCACCCATTATCCCGAGCAGCGCATGCGGTCGCGACCGGGATCAGGCGGTCGGTCAGCAGGTCTTTACGGGCAAAAGCAGCCTCGTCGATGGTCAGGGACACGGCGCTGTGGGTGTAGCACAACATGATGTCCACAGCACCCTCGACCAGCAATTCGCAACATGTGCTAAGCGAATCCGAAATCACGCGTGTGCGAATGTCGGTCATGCTGTGCTGTAGGGTCTCGATCCGATTTGCCAGGAAATTGACCGAGATCGTGTGCAAGACAGAAAAGCGGATAAAGCGGTGTTCGCCCCTATCCGCATCACGTAGCGTTTGCCGCGCCTCGGACAGGTGAGACATGGCGGTTGTCGCCACGGGCAGGAATTGCGCGCCTGCTTCGGTGAGTTGCACCGGATAGGTGGCCCGATTCACCAATGGCAACCCAACCCAGCTTTCCAAAGCCTTAATTCTTCGACTGAATGCGGACTGAGTGATGTTTCTTTCATCAGCAGCGCGCGTGAAGTTCTGAGTGCGCGCAAGACATTCAAAATCACGCAACCAATTAAGATCCATGCTATACACCTGAAAAATATGAACTTTTCGTAACTATATCAATTTCTATGCAAAATCGGAATAGTTTGATGAAATGTTTGAATTGGAGTGGTCCGAAAAACTGTTCCTACGCTTTGATGTGGGCGTGAGTCTTTCGTGCCAAGACGTCGGTGATCTTGTCGCACATTGGCACTGCAGGGGTGAAGGCCAGCGCGCGAACGGTTGGGTTCGTGCAAGAAAAAATATGTCGAGCTGGGAAAAAATTTCCAGCCATCAACAGAGGAGACGACCATGATGAAGAATATCAAAAGCCTTGGGCTGGCCGCTGTGGTCAGCGCACTGGCCGTTCCGGCCTTTGCGTCGGAAGAGGTCAAGATCGGTGTACCGTCCTGGACCGGGGCGCAGGCGATTGCGCATGTGCTGGGCCATGTCGTGGAAACACGCATCGGCGGTGCAGTGGAATATGTGCCGGGCAACAATGCCACGATCTTTCAGGCTATGGACCAAGGCAAAGGTGACATCGATGTACACCCCGATGTCTGGCTGCCGAACCAAGAAAGCTTCACCAAGCAATACGTTGACGGCGCGGGCACCGTGACGTTGTCGACGAACCCTTATCAGGGCAACCAAGGCTTCTGCGTATCCAAGCAGTTTGGCGAAGCCAACAACATCACCGACATTGCCGATCTTGGCCGACCCGATGTGGCGGCGTTGATGGACAGTGATGGTAACGGCAAGGGTGAGCTGTGGATCGGCGCTCCGGGCTGGGCATCGGCGAACGTGAACGAGGTCAAAACACGCGATTACGGCCTGCTGGACTTTATCGAACCCATCCGTGCCGAAGAAGCGGTCAAGACCGCGCGTATCAAGGACAGCATCGCTAAGGGTGAAGGCTATGCCTTCTATTGCTATGAGCCGCATGCGGTGTGGTACATGTTCGACGTGATGATGTTGACCGAGCCGACATACGATCCTGAAAAATACGTTATGGTTCAGCCCTCGGATGACCCTGATTGGTACACAAAATCCATGGTCGCGTCGAAAGATGCGTTGAAGGATGTACAGATCGCGTGGTCGAATTCTTTGGTTGATCGGTCCCCGGCCATCGCTGAGTTCTTCCAGAACTTCGGTCTGGAAGCCTCGGACGTGAGCGCGCTTGCCTTCGAAATCAGCGCCAATGGCCGCGATCCGGCGGAAGTGGCGGCCGAATGGGTTGATGCGAATTCCGAACGCGTTGATTCGTGGCTGGGTCTTTAATCCCCGACCACTGACGATTGGCCACCGGGTTTCTTTCCGGTGGCCGGTATTCCCAAATCTCGATGACGAGGCCTGGCCTGATGGATGACGAAACCGTCATAGAAATTTCCGATGTCTGGAAGATTTTCGGAGCCCGCCCAGAGGTGGCATTGCGGGCCATCCGAGAAGAAGGGCTGACCAAGGCCGAAGTGCTTGCGAAGCATAATGCGGTTGTCGGTGTGGCGGATGTGAGCCTGTCGGTCAAACGCGGCGAGATCTTCTGCATCATGGGCCTCTCTGGCAGTGGAAAATCCACGCTTGTGCGTCACTTCAACCGTCTGCTTGAGCCGACGGCCGGGAAGATAGAAATCGAAGGCACCGATGTGATGGCACTGGGTCCGAAGGACTTGCAGACCTTCCGGAACCGCAAGATCGGTATGGTGTTTCAGAATTTCGCGCTGATGCCGCACCGATCGGTGTTGGACAACGTCGCGATGCCTTTGGAGATCAGGCAGGTCGCCAAGAACGAACGCATGCGTCAGGCTGCGGCCATTCTAGATATTGTAGAACTGGGCGCATGGGGGGCGAAGTTCGCTCACGAACTGTCCGGCGGCATGCAGCAGCGGGTTGGTTTGGCGCGTGCATTGGCCGCGAATCCTGACGTACTCTTGATGGACGAGCCGTTTTCGGCGCTGGATCCGCTGATCCGCCGCCAGTTACAGGACGAATTCATTCGGCTGAGTAAGATTCTCAAGAAAACCACGGTCTTTATCACCCACGATTTGGATGAGGCCGTCCGCATCGGA
Organism: uncultured Marivita sp.; assembly: GCA_947503115.1. Taxonomy (GTDB): domain Bacteria; phylum Pseudomonadota; class Alphaproteobacteria; order Rhodobacterales; family Rhodobacteraceae; genus Marivita. The sequence continues at coordinate 22,317 of CANNCS010000024.1, read as the reverse complement.
GATCGCATCGCGATCATGCGTGATGGCAAACTGGTGCAGATGGGAACGGCAGAAGAGATCGTCATGCACCCAGCTGACGACTATGTGGCCGATTTCGTCGCCGGGATATCACGGCTCAAGGTGGTCCATGCCCATGCGGTGATGCAGCCAATCGACGCCCACGTTGCAGCACACGGTCCGATTGATGCCGACGCGCCTCGGGTCGGGGCGCAAGAAACGCTGAGTACGCTGATCAATCTCGCCATCGACACCGACAGCGCGGTTCTCGTGCAGGACGGCGGTCAGGATGTTGGTGTCATCACCCGCAAGGATCTGCTGCGTACTGTGATCGAGGGAACGGAAGTGTCATGAACAAACAAGACATCAATCCTCTTGAAGATACTGAAAGCGAAGCCGCTCTGGCCTATGCAGAAGAGCGCCGCGAGAATATCCGCACCTTTGTGCGCACAAGTCCCGATTACTACATCCGTAATTTCGACAAGATCGGAGCGTCGTCCCGGTTCACCGCCACGTTTAACCTTATGGCGGGTCTGTTTGGTCCGATCTGGTTTGGCGCGCGCGGGCTGTGGTCGTGGGCGTTGCCGTTTCTGATCCTTGAAGCACTTGCCTTCGTGCAGATCGCACGTGGACTGTTTGGGGATCTGGCCGCCGATGCAATGGCGCGGATCGCATCCATTGAAGGCACGCTTGAACTGCGTCGTCAGCAATTGGCCGCCGCGATTGAAAATGGGTCCGACCGTGTGGATGCGTTTCAGCGCACAGTGGATTCCTTGGAGGCCAATATTGGCGGTATCCGCGCCGAGGCCGAAGCGTTGGCCGCCGAAGGACCAACCATCGTTCTGACCGGGGTGGTCTTGTTGATTGTGGTAAAGGCCATTCAAGCCACGGTCGCCAACTGGGCGCTTGAAGCCCGATTTTCTGAATGGCTGTCGGACCGCAATGTCCGTTCCGGTCTGCCGCCGCAGCACATCGTTCTGAGTGCGCTTTTCATGGTGATTATCGTGGCCACTGCCATGGTGCACTACAGCTTTCCGGGGCGCTATTCGTTGCTGAGTACTTTTCCAACTGACCCTGATATTCGTCTGACTGGGATCACGTTGGTTGAGAACTTCATCGCTTGGTGTGTGACCAACTCTGAGGCGTTCTTTGATGGCTTGACCTTTGGCATCAGGTCCCTGCTTGACGCGCTTGAGGTGATCCTTGTCCAGACGCCATGGATCGTGATCGTCAGTCTGATCGTGCTTCTGACATGGCTCACCGCCGGATTGCGCACCGCAATCTATTCCGGTGCGTTCTTGGCTTATATGGGTCTGCTTGGCTTTTGGGAGGCGGCGATGACCACGCTTGCCCTTCTTGGGACAGCAGCACTTTTGTCCATCATCATCGGCATCCCCTTGGGTATGTTCGCTGCGCGCCGCCCTCGGTTCTATGCGTTTATCCAACCGATCATGGACTTCATGCAGACCATGCCAGCCTTTGTCTTCATGGTTCCGGTCATCGCCTTCTTTGGTGTCGGCAAACCTGCGGCGGTGATCGTCACGATGATCTTTGGTGGTACGCCCGTTGTGCGCCTCACTGTGCTGGGCCTGCGCGGTGTCCCCGAGAGCGTCCGCGAAGCGGCGATCAGCTTTGGTGCGAACAAGTGGTATCTGCTGACCAAAGTCGACCTGCCACTGGCCAGCCCGTCGATCCGCGCCGGGATCAATCAGACGATCATGCTGTCGCTGGCAATGGTTGTGGTCGCATCGCTGATCGGCGCCAAAGGGCTGGGTGAGGATGTGCTCGAGGCGCTTCAATATGCGAATGTGGGGCAGGGAATCCTTGCTGGGTTCTCGATCCTATTCTGCGCCATGATCCTTGATCGCATCGTACAGGGTAATCGCAAATGATGCCTTTGGTCATGGTGCACGGGTTCATGGGCGGCAGCCGCCAATGGGTTGAACAGACCAAGGCGCTTGCCTCGTGTCTTAATGTGGTGACGGTTGATCTGCCGGGTTTTGGACTGAACGCCCATTTGCGGGCACCAGACACGATCGCCGCCTTTGCGACATGGGTGCTGGATCACCTGCGCGCGCAGGGCGTTGAACGGTTTCATCTTTTGGGCCATTCCATGGGCGGTATGATCGCGCAGGAAATGGTCACGCTGTCCCCGGATCGGGTGGAGCGGCTTGTGCTTTACGGGACGGGCGCGACTGGTGTTCTGCCCGGACGGTTCGAACCGATTCACATTTCTAAAAGCCGCGCCCAGACCGACGGTCCGCGCAAGACGGCACGCCGGATCGCCGCAACATGGTTTCTTGACCGCGAGGCCGCCGCCGGTTTTGAAGGCTGTGCGGCCATTGCGGAGCGCAGCAGCCTGCAGGCCATTGAAGCAGGGCTGAACGCGATGGAGGGCTGGAACGGGGAGCCGAACCTAGATGCGATAAAAGCACAAACCCTGGTGATCTGGGGCGACCGCGACCGCACCTATCCGTGGCGCCAGACCGAACAGCTTTGGACGGCTATTGATGACACCAGCCTTGCGGTGATCCCGAACTGTGCCCATGCGGCACATCTGGAAAAGCCGGGTATTTTTAACCACGTCCTAAGGGATTTCTTCGAAGATGTCGGCTCAAGAAACCAAAGCCGCGCTATGCTGGAAACCCCGGCCTCTGTGACCTAACCGCCCGATCAGGCCGCGTTGCGCGGTTTGGCGAAGGATGGAGATTGCACGATCCCGGCGTCAAACAATTGTGCGATCTCGGTTCCCGAACAGCCTGCGACATCCGCCAGCACCTCTTCGGTGTGCTGGCCCAATGTCGGTGCAGGAGTGGCCGCGCTGCGTTGCATGGCGCTGAACACCGCCGGGTGGGCAGGAACACGGAATGTGCCAAGCCCTGGCTGCCTGAGCTCGGAAAACATCGGGTTCTCGGTACCCAGATCGGCGTCCCGCTCAACCGCCTCGCGCACGGTGCGGAACTCGGACCATGTGAGCCCGGCCGCGTTGAACGCCGCCTCGAATTCCGCCACGCGACGCTGGGCGAACCAAGGTTTGAGGATGGCCGTGATCTCCTCGCGAAAGCGCCAACGGTTGCCTTCATCGGCCAAGGACACGCCAAGCCGCCCTTCAAGCGCCGTCATCGCATCGACCGTGCCTGTCGCCTTGCAGATGCCGCGCCACTGGCGGTCGGTCAGTCCGATCACCATCACGCGACGACCATCAGCACAGACGAAGTCTTGCCCATAAGCACCGTAAAGCGCGTTACCCGATTTACCGCGATCCCCGGTGTTCAGGGTCACATCCCCGATCATGCCCAGATGGCCCAGCGTGGCCGCCGCCACATCCTTGAGCGCGATTTCGACCTCTTGCCCGCCCTTACCGCGCAACCGGTGGCGTTCGGCGGCCAAAAGCGCTGATACACACATGTTGCCAGCAATCAGATCCCAAGCAGGCAATGCATGGGCGACAGGGTCTTCGCTGTCCGCAGGGCCAGTCATGTGCGGGATGCCCAATGCGGGGTTCACGGTGTAATCCACCTGCGGTCGCCCATGCCGATCGCCCGTCAACGTCACCATGATAAGGTCGCGCCGATACTGGCTGAGGGTTTCGTAATCCATCCAGCCACGTACCCGCAGGTTGGTTAGAAAAAGCCCCGCGTCGTCGCCGGGGGCGGTGATGATCCGGGTGATCAATTCGCGGCCTTCGGGGGATTTCATGTCAAGAGCGATGGATTTTTTACCCTTGTTCATCCCCGCCCAGAACAGGCTTTCGCCGTTCGGTGCCAAGGGCCAGCGCCCGGCATCCAGCCCGCCGCCCAGACGGTCAAAGCGGATTACTTCGGCCCCCATCTGCGCCAGCGTCATGCCTGCCAGCGGCACCGCAACAAAGGCCGACCCTTCGACGACCCGCATCCCCTTGAGCACGCTCATTGTGCGTCCGCCCAGATGGCTGTGGCGTGCATGCATTGATGACCGTCTTGCCCACTCCATAGGCTGAGAACAGCGTCCTCGGCTTCCATTGCGATCTCGCAGGGTGCGCCAGCAAACATCGGATGCACACCCCGGAAATCGAAATACTTGGGCGTCCGGCCGCGTTCGCGGATCGCCGCGCGCATCAGCAGCGTGGCTTGAAGGGGGCCATGCACCACGAGGCCCGGATATTTCTCGACGTCTTTTGTGTAGGCAAGATCGTAATGAATGCGGTGCGCATTGAACGTGACCGCAGAATAACGAAACAACAGCGTCTCGGTGGTGTCGATTTCTTCGACCGGGGCAGTGGGCAGCGGCTTTTTCTTTGGCGGTGCGTAGGTGTCCGGAATTTCCAGATAGACGATGTCCTGACGCTCTTCGATGGCAAGGCCCGAGGGGCCATAGATCGCATGATCGACCGTGACGAAAACCATCGGCCCTGAGGAGCCTTCTTTTTCGGTCACCGACCGGATCGACGAGCGCCGCTCGAGTGGATCGCCAATGCGCAAGGTCGGGCCATAAAACTTGAGAGCCCCGCCCGCCCACATGCGTCGGTCCAGACGGACGGGTGGCAAAAGGTTGGATTCTCGGGGGTGGCCGTCGCGGCCAAGCTTGTCATTTGGTGTTGCCAAGGGGAACGCACACCAGTGCCAGAGCGGGGGCAGGGCATCACCGTGATTGGGCATTTTGCCGAACCCGACGGTAGCATGAAGTTGCCGGGCCAATTCGGGTGTGACACAGCCCGCGTCGTGGGCCACGCGGCCAGTCCAAGCATCCAGATTCAGCATGTCCATGTGGTCCCTCCCGACACTGCACAAAATTGGAAATAGCGGCGAGGTTTAAAAAAATCAAATGATTTTAAGTACTTAAAGGAATACCACGGTATACCGTGAAAGCTATTTTGCAGGTGCGGCATTTGACGGGAAAGGAAATTCCCGGTTTTTCTGCATGTGCAGCGTTGCGCAAAATTGTGCTGTTTTTCCTGTCTTGGTTCGTGACCCAGAGGCTGTTCGCCGCAGGGGATGACCGCTTTCGCGCGTTGGTGTGACGGGATAGCTTGGGGGCATGGACTCAGGACGCACCATTCCAAAACGATCACTCAAACCCGTTGCGACGGCGCTGCTATGACAGGCGCAGACGCGGGGGTGTTTGGTCTGCAACCAGCCGATGACACCGGCACGGTTCACCTGTCAGGTGCGTTGACGATCCAGACTGTGACGACTGCTCGTCACCAGTTGCAGGCGTTGAACGCAAGTGCGGTGCAACGGCTCGACCTGTCTTCTGTGACCCGGCTCGACACGGCTGGCGCATGGGCGCTGGTCACTTTGACGCGACGCGCTGGACGGCTGGAAGGCATTGAAATCGCAGGTGCTGGCACAGAGGCGGCAAGCCTGTTGCAGACTGTTGAACGCGCCCTGCCAAATCCCGAAACACCGCCTCGGCATGATGGGTCGTTTGCGGCGTGGCTCAACCGGTTTGGGCAGAGGGTCTATTCGGGACTGATGTTCTTGCGCGCGTTGACTGCGTATCTGGGCATTTTCCTACATCGTCTTGCACGCGCACTGCGCCACCCCAGCGAATTCAAACTGACTTCTCTTGTGCATCACTGCGAAGAGGTGGGTCTTAAAGCGGTGCCCATCGTTGCGTTGATGGCTTTCCTGATCGGGGTTGTCTTGGCGTTTCAGGGCTCCACGCAGCTTCGCCAGTTCGGGGCCGAAGTGTTTGTCGTCGACCTGATCGCCATCTCCATTCTGCGGGAATTGGGCATCTTGTTGACGGCCATCATCGTGGCAGGCCGCACTGCGTCGGCCTTCACTGCGGCGATAGGTTCAATGAAGATGCGCGAGGAAATCGACGCGATGCGCACGCTTGGGCTTGATCCCGGCATGAACCTCTTTGTGCCGCGCATTCTGGCTTTGTTCATAATGTTGCCCATCCTGGGATTGATCGCCAATCTTGCGGGGCTGTTCGGGGGTGCATTGATGGCGTGGATCGACCTTGGCATCTCGCCTGCGATGTTCTCCACGCGGCTGGTCGAAGGGACGGCGGTCAGCCATGTCTTTGTCGGTCTTGTCAAAGCGCCGATCTTTGCACTGATCATCGGTGTTGTCGGCTGCCATGCCGGGATGCAGGTGCAGAGCAACGCGGAATCCTTGGGTCGAATGACATCAAACGCGGTGGTCACAGCGATCTTTGCCGTGATTGTCGCCGACGCGGTCTTCTCCATCTTCTTCGCGCGGATCGGTATATGACCGAACGCGAGGTGGTCATAAAGCTGCGCGGCATCCGCAATCAGTTTGGGCGGCAGGTGGTGCACGAGGATCTGGACCTCGACGTCTATCGCGGTGAAATCCTTGGCGTCGTAGGCGGCTCTGGCACAGGCAAATCCGTTCTGCTGCGCACCATAGCCGGATTGCAGAAACCTGCTGCCGGATCAGTGGAAGTACTGGGCACCGATGTTCTGAACGCGGACGAGGACACACGGCAAAAGCTGGAAAGTCGCTGGGGCGTGATGTTTCAGGACGGTGCGCTGTTTTCGTCGCTCACTGTGCGTGAAAACGTCGAAGTGCCGATGCGCGCGATTCCCGGACTAGATCCGCTGATCCGACGCGATTTGGCTGATCTCAAGATCTCAATGGTGGGTCTGCAATACCTTGCCGGTGACAAATACCCGTCCGAACTTTCGGGCGGGATGCGCAAGCGGGCAGGGTTGGCACGTGCCTTGGCGCTAGATCCTGACATTGTCTTTCTGGACGAACCGACCGCAGGTCTGGACCCCATTGGTGCGGCAGCGTTTGATCAGCTCATTCGTGGCCTCAGCCATTCGTTGGGTCTGACCGTGTTCCTTGTGACCCACGATCTTGACACGCTGCACGCGACCTGTGACCGCATCGCGGTGCTGGCGGAACGAAAGGTACTGGTGACTGGCAGCATGGCGGATATGCTTGAGGTGGATCACCCGTGGGTGCACGAGTATTTCCACGGCCCCCGCGCCCGCGCCGCCGTGCCTGACAAGACGAAAGGCGATTGAATTGGAAACCAAGGCGAATTTTGTCCTGATCGGCGCGTTCACCCTCGCGGGGCTGCTGGGCATCCTTGGGTTCTTCCTTTGGTTTGCGCAGGTCGAGCTGGACCGCCAGTTCGACTATTACGACATTCGGTTCTCGTCGGTGTCCGGGCTTGGCAACGCGTCCGACGTGCGCTTTAGCGGTTTGCCTGTTGGTCAGGTGGTAGACGTGCGCCTGTCGCCCAATCAGGACGGCACCATCCTTGTCCGTGTCGAGGTTGACGCCGAAACACCCGTGCGCGCCGACAGTATCGCCACCATCGAAGCGCAGGGCGTGACAGGTGTGTCTTTTGTCGGCATCGACCCCGGATCGCCCGAAGCGCCGTTGTTGGAACCGACGGACGAACAGCCCGTACCAGAGATCACCGCGGGTCGCTCAACGTTGCAGAGCCTGTCCGAGGATGCGCCCCGGTTGTTGGAGGAGTCGCTGCAATTGGTGTCGGACGTGGGCGATCTTTTGGGCACCGAGAACCGCGACCGTATCAACAGCATCATTGCCAATGTGGAATCCGCTTCGGCCGATTTTGCCGAAACGCTCGAAGGTGTCTCTGGAATATCCACGACGGTCAATGATTTTGCCGAGCAAATCAGTCGCTTTAACGAAACGCTGAACACGTTGACTGGTGACCTCACGGACGTGCTGCAAACCGCCGATGCCACTCTCACCTCGATTGGTGAATTGTCCGAGCAGGGCAAAGGTGTGCTGACAACCAGTGACGACACCCTAACCAGCGCCAAATCGGCGATCGAGCGAACCGAAAACTACATCGCCACCGATCTAACCCAAGCCACCGCCGATTTGCGCGCCACCACAGCCGCGCTTCAAAGCGAACTCAGCGCGCTTGCGACTGACGCCCGCGCGCTGATGGCGACGTTGAACACAACCGGCGAAACAGCAACCGCGCGCCTGCAAGAAGCGCAAACGACCCTGCTAGCCACCGACGCGCTGATCTCCCGGCTCGATGGCACTGCCGAAGCTGTGACGGAAACCGCAGATACGCTCGACGCGTTGATCCGCGACGAAGGCGCGCCGTTGCTGTCCGAGACCCGCACAATGGTGGCCGAAGCCGACCGGGCCATCGCATCGGTTGCGACCATTGCCAACGAAGATCTGCCTGTGATCATCGCCGACATTCGCCAGACCGCCAAAACTTTCCGCTCTGTCGCCACCGAAGTGGGTGGCAACCTGACGACCTCTAGCCAGTCCGCCAAGGTTGTGCTGGAAACGGCCCGGGTGACGCTAGAAGACGCGCAGGTGTCCTTTGCCAATGCGAACACGACGCTGGCTGCGATCAACGACGCGCTGGAAACGGGCGACCGGGCACTGGGCGCGGCTGAGCGGGCCTTCACCGGCGCGGATCGGATCCTCAACGAGGATCTGGATGGGATCATCTCAGGTTTGGAGAGCTCGTTGGGCAACCTTGATTCCGCTATTGCGCAAGTGTCTGAAGACATCCCCGGTATGTCCGCCGATCTGCGCGCCGCCAGCCAAGCGGCATCCGAAACATTTGCCGAACTGCGCAGCCTGACCAGTGCCGCTTCGCCCTCGATCCGCGAATTCACGACCACCGCGTTGCCGCTCTATTCACGGCTCGCACAGGAAAGCCGGGCCTTGATTGCAAATCTCGACCGTTTGACAGATCAAATCCAACGAGATCCAACGCGGTTCTTCCTTGACCAAGAAACACCGGAGTTCAGACGATGATCACGTGGGCCCATATGCGCAAAGTGGTTGCTCTGATGGGGATGGCCCTGCTGTCGGGCTGTGCCGCGATCTCGGCAGTGAGCGATGCGGCTACACCGCTGGACGTGTTCGAACTTCGCGCACCAGGCGACATAACTGCGGTGTCTGGACGGCCAATCGCGCGCGATGTGATCATTGAATTGCCCACTACCAGCGGCGCGTTGGCGACTGACCGGATCATGATCCGCCCCAATCCATTGCAGGCGCAATACCTGCCCGATGTCCGGTGGAGCGAAACCACCCCCGTGATGGTCCAAACGCTGATGCTGCGATCTATCGAAGCAACAGGCGCAGTGCGGTATGTGGGGCGTAAACCCTTGGGCGTTAGTGGCGATTTTGCCCTTGTGACCGAGGTCATCGACTTTCAGGCGGATGTGGCCTCCGACGGGGAAACCGCAAATGTACAGATTACGCTTTTGGTGCGGATCGTGCGGGAACGCGATGCGAGTATCGTCGCCAGCCGCAGGTTGTCCGCAAGTGTGATGGCTGCAACGACGGAAACACTGCCTGTGATCGACGCCTTCAGCGTGGCGTCGGATCAGATCTTTGCGGAATTTGCAAAATGGGTCCAGAGCACCCTTTAAACCTACAACCAAGGCGCATTTTGACCCAAGTCATCTACAGGACGTCAATTGTGACTTAGAACACCGGAACGGGACGGGCAAAAACGCTTTTCCTGTCAGATAGGTGGTTCGACTATGGCGACCGAAGACAACAAACTGCGCCGCGCTTTGAATGTACCCTTGCTGACGCTTTACGGCCTCGGTGTGACCGTGGGGGCGGGGATTTATGTTCTGGTCGGCGCAACGGCAGCTGAGGCCGGAACATTTGCGCCAGTGGCCTTTGTGGTGGCCGCACTGGTCGTGGCGTTCACGGCCTTTTCCTACGCCGAACTGTCGACGCGGTATCCCGTCAGTGCCGGAGAGGCAGCTTATGTCGAAGCAGGGTTCTCGTCTGCGAGCCTTGCGACGGTGGTTGGGCTTGCCGTGGTGCTGTCCGGTTTGGTGTCTGCGGCGGCGGTGTCGCTTGGCGCAGCTTCTTACTTGCATGGGATGACCGGCGCACCGACTGGGGGTTTGACCGTGGCGGTTGTGGCGCTCATGGGACTGATCGCGCTTTGGGGTATCACCCAGTCGGTCACTGTGGCGGCTGTCATCACGGTTATTGAGGTGTCTGGACTTGTCATGGTGATGCTCTGGGGATTTGGCTTTTCCGAACCCTCCGGTGTGACGCTGACCGACATCATCCCGCCCTTGACCGGCCCACACTGGGTCGGGATCGGTGCGGCGTCTTTGCTCGCGTTCTTTGCCTTTGTTGGGTTCGAAGACATGGCCAATGTCGCGGAAGAGGTGAAAGACCCCCTGCACACGATGCCCCGCGCGATCCTGTGGACGCTCGTTCTGGCGACCGTGCTTTATATCGGAACGACAACTGCGGTTCTGATGGCTGTCCCGCTTGCGCCGTTGTCTGAATCAGCTGCACCGCTGTTGCTGGTCTTTGCGGATGCGCCGGGTGTTTTGCAACAGGGGTTCAGTCTTGTTGCAATCGTTGCAACGGTGAATGGCGTGCTGATCCAGATGATCATGGCGTCGCGCGTGCTTTACGGCCTTGCGGATCGGGGTCATCTGCCAAAGCCCCTGTCCTATGTCTCGTCGAAAACCCAAACCCCGGTGGTCGCAACCTTGGTCGTTGGTGTGACGATCCTGCTTTTGGCGCTCACGTTTCCCATTGATGCGTTAGCAGAACGCACGTCGCAGGTCGTGTTGTTTGTGTTCGTTCTGGTGAACCTTGCGCTGATCCGGATCAAGCTTGCCGACGCACCTGCTGACCAGCATTTCCGTGTGCCAATGGCTGTGCCAGTGTTGGGGGTTGGGACAAGCCTGTTGCTGCTCGCAACGGGCCTGTTGTGAGCTTGCTCAAGACAAACGCTTTCCCGGTGACAGGAAGTTTGGATCTGCCTTCACCTCGATCAACTTGACCCCTTCACGCGACCGCGCGTCGACCAAGGCAGCGACAAAGCTGTCGTAGTCCGGTGCCTTGGTCGCATGGGCGCCGAAGGACCGTGCGAAGTCACTGAAATCGGGATTGGTCAGCACTGTGCCAGACACCCGGTTGGGATATTCCCGCTCCTGGTGCGCGCGGATCGTTCCGTAGCGGGCATTGTCGATAATGATCACGGTCAGGTTCAGATCGTGATGTACGGCGGTGGCCATTTCCTGACAGGTCATCATGAAACACCCGTCGCCCGCAATCGCGAAAATTTCGCGTTCTGGTTCACAGATCGCGGCTCCAATGGCCGCCGGTAGGCCATAGCCCATTGAGCCAGATGTCGGGGCCAGTTGCGACCCCGGTGCGCGGTATTTGTAGAAACGGTGCAGCCAGCCTGCGTAATTGCCCGCGCCGTTGCAAAGGATTGCATCGTTGGGCAGGATCTCGGCCAGATGCGCGAAATAGGGGGCGAGCGGGTCATCCCCGACCGAGGCGGGGTTGCTGAACGAAACGTACTGGTCGTGCAGGTCTTTTGTACGGTTCGCAAAGCTGTCAGCCGCGATGGGCTCCCATTCGGCGACAGCTGTACAGAAACTTTCTGTATCCGCCACCAACGCGATTTCCGGCTCGTAGACCCGGCCGATTTCCTCGGGTTCGGGGAAGACATGCACCAGCGATTGTTCCGGTACTGGGGGTGTCAGGATCGAATAACCTGCTGTGGTCATTTCGCCCAGACGCGGGCCGACGGCGATCAACAAATCAGTCTCAGCCATGATTTCCTTAAGGTAGGGTGGCGTGCCGACGCCGTAGTGGCCAATGTAGTTTGGATGACGGTTGTCCATGAGCCCCTGGCAACGCAGGGACACGGCGACGGGCAGGCCTTGGGTTTCGGCAAAACGTTGCAAGGCTTCGATCCCGGTTTTGGTCCAGCCACCGCCACCTGCCATGACCAGCGGGCGTTGGGCCTTGGCGATCCGGGATTTGAGGCTTTCCATGATTTTACCAGATGGTAAAAAGCGCGAAGTATCGATCCGCGCGGGCGTCGTCGGCTTGGTGATCTGGTCGTAAAGCATGTCCTCGGGCAGGGCCAGCACCACTGGTCCGGGTCGTCCCGACATAGCTGTCCTAAAAGCGCGGGAAATGTATTCCTGAAGCCGCGACGCGTCGTCGATCTGGGCCACCCACTTGGCCATCTGACCAAACATGCGACGGTAGTCGATTTCCTGAAACGCCTCGCGGTCCACCATGTCGCGGGCGACCTGACCAAGGAACAGGATCATCGGGGTCGAATCCTGATAGGCCACATGCACCCCGGCGCTGGCATTGGTGGCACCGGGGCCGCGTGTCGCGAAGCAGATACCGGGGCGACCCGTCAGTTTACCATAGGCATCAGCGGCCATCGCGGCACCGCCCTCTTGCCGACAGGTGACAAAGCGGATGTCCCGCTCGCGTCCGTAGAATGCATCGAGTACCGGCAGGTAGCTTTCACCGGGCACCCCGAACGCAGCTGTTGTGCCTTGGGCAACAAGCAAATCGACAAGGTGATCGGCGGCGCGGATCGTGGTGTTGGGACGGGTCATTCTGGGCAATGCCTTTTTTGATTTTCCCAAACGCTAAAGCGGTTCGAATGGCAGAGCAAACAGAAGGTCGGTCTAGGTGTGGGGGATGTCGGACTTGGAGTGACAGACGCGGTGATGTGCTGTCACAGTGCGGCTATGAACGTGCTTCACAAAACCCCCGACCTTGCAGATGCCGTGCTTGCGACACTGGCAGAAATTCCATTTCCCAGTGTTGATGCGGACCGCCCGTCAACCCTGCTGACGCGGTGTCCTGCCGCCGGTGTAACACCGCTTCACGATGTGCCTGCCTTGGCGCAAGCGGCGGGTGTCGGGCACCTGCATATCAAAGACGAACGCGCGCGCATGGGGTTGGGAAGCTTCAAGGCGTTGGGTGCGGCCTATGTGATTGCGCGTGATGCCGAAGACGGCAACGCCAAGGGTAGAACCTATGTTACCGCAAGTGCCGGCAACCACGGCTTGTCTGTTGCGGCGGGCGCGCAGGCGTTTGGCGCGCGCGCCGTCGTTTACCTTGCCGACACGGTGCCCGAAGGTTTTGCCGACCGCCTGCGCAGCTTTGGTGCGGATGTTGTCCGGCATGGGGCGATCTATGAAGAGGCGATGGCAGGCGCCGCACAGGCTGCGACGGACAACGATTGGGCCTTGCTGTCAGACAGTTCGTGGCCGGGCTATCTCGACCGGCCGTACACTTTGATGGAAGGCTATCTGGTGCTGATGCAGGAGGCGGTGGCCCAGATGCCAGCGCCGCCGACGCACATTTTCCTGCAAGCAGGTGTTGGTGGTTTGGCGACAGCTTGCGCCGCCTATGCGCGGGTTTCGTGGGGCGATGCGCCTCGGATCGTCGTTGTCGAACCCGAAGCTGCCCCGGCTCTATACGCATCCGTTAAGGCTGGGTCCGCACAAGTCACCGAGGGACCGGAGTCCGCGATGGGGCGACTTGATTGTAAAGAGCCGTCGCTGATCGCGCTTAAGGGGCTGGCGCGGGATGCGGACGACTTCATGATTATTTCTGAAGAAGAAGGGGCGGCAGGCAGCACTGCCTGTGCCGATGCAGGATATCCGACCACACCGTCTGGCGGTGCAGGTGTTGCCGGTCTGTTGGCGGCAGGGGCGTTCCGCTCCGATTTGGGTCTGACGCCAGAATCCCGCGTTTGGGTCATCCTCAGCGAGCAAGCGTCATGACACCCCCGCCGCGCGGCTTTCCAGTTGCGGAATTCCAACAGCGGACGAGAGCCGCGCAGGCGTTGATGGCCGAGCAGGGTCTTGCAGCAGTGTTGCTGACGACCGAACCAGAGATCCGCTACTACACCGGGTTTTTGACGCGATTCTGGGAAAGCCCAACGCGACCCTGGTTTGTGATTGTGCCTGCGTCGGGCGATCCGATTGCCGTAATCCCCTCGATTGGGGCGCATTTGATGGGGCAAAGCTGGATCACGGATATCCGCACTTGGGCTTCGCCCGACTATGCGGATGACGGAATTGGCTTACTGGTCGACACCTTGACCGAAATTGTTCCTGTGGACGGTCGGATCGGGATCTCTGACCAGATGGAAAGTCACGTGCGTATGCCGCTGGCTGATCTGCGTCGGTTGGAAGAGGCATTGGCTCCACGCCGATTGGTGGGGGACGCAACGATCACGCGGCGTCTGCGGATGGTGAAATCTGAAGCGGAAATTTCTAAGATTGCCTATGCCGCCCAAATCGCGACCCGCGCGTTTGACCGTGTGCCCGACCACGTGTCGCGCGGGATGGCGTTGTCGGATGTGTTCCGCAGGTTTCAGATGCTGTGTCTTGAAGCCGGAGCGGATTGGGTGCCGTATCTGGCCGGCGCTGCTGAAGCGTCGGGATATGCCGACGTGATCTCTCCGGCAGTGGATATTCCGCTGGCGTCAGGTGATGTTCTGATGTTGGATACGGGGCTGGTCTGGGATGGGTACTTTTGCGACTTCGACCGGAATTATAGCGTTGGTTCCCCATTGCCAGATGTCGCGGCATCCCATGCCCGCCTGATCGATGCAACGCATGCGGCGGTAGAGATCGCCAAGCCGGGTGTGACGATTGCCGATCTGTTTCATGTCATGAACCGTGTGGTGAACCCCGGTGGCGACGTGATGGAGGCCGGGCGTCTTGGGCATGGGTTGGGGATGCAATTGACGGAATGGCCTTCGATCATCCCGCAGGATCATACGGTTCTGGTGGCAGGAATGGTACTGACGCTGGAGCCGTCCGTGACCGTGATGCAGGGGAAGATCCTTGTGCATGAGGAAAACATTGTGATCCGCCAGTCGGGCTCTGAATTCCTGTCGCAGCCGCAACCGCATGAAATGAGGGTGATCTGATGGCGCTGCCCTATACCGTGGACACGCATCGTCCGACGCAGATCGGGTTGGTGACGTTGCAAAGCGACGAAACCATCGAGCGGGATTTCCGCATGCTTTTGCCTTCGGATGTGGAGCTGTTGGTGTCTCGTGTGCCATCAAGCGCGACTGTTTCGCTGGACAGCCTACATGCGATGGAAGACAGCCTTACCGCTTCGGCCCGGTTATTGCCTGTCGGCGCAGACCTGGCGGCGGTTGGGTATGGCTGTACCTCGGCCAGTGCAGCCATTGGTGCTGCACGAGTGGCGAGTTTGATCAAGGCAGGTGTGTCGACACCACATGTGTCTGATCCGTTGACGTCATTGATCGCTGCCTGCCACGCTGGGGGTATTACGAAAATCGGCTTGGTCAGCCCCTATGTGGCTTCGGTCAGCGACCGTTTGATTCAAGGCTTGGACGCTGCCGGGATCGAGGTGTCGTCCTTTGGCAGTTTCGATGAGCCACTTGAGGAACGTGTTGTACGGATCTCGCGCGGTTCCATTCGTGACGCCGCGATTCATGTTGGACGAAATAGGACGTGTGACGCTGTGTTCATGTCCTGCACCAATCTGCGCGCGCTTGAGGTGATCGACGAGATCGAGGCCGAACTGGGTGTTCCCGCGCTATCCAGCAATCAGGTTCTTGCATGGCATCTTGGTCGGCTTGCCGGGTTTTCCGGACGCTGTACCGCTATTGGCCGGGTTTTTGGTTTTGACTGATCTTTTTTGCAGCGTTTAGCCAGCCGAGGCTTTTGTCTGTTTCGTCGCCGGGCCGGTATTCCGCGCCAAGTGGGCGGGTCCAGCCCAGTGATGCGATCTGTTCGAACACGTAACGATAGTGCACTTCGCCTTGGTCGGGGATGCCACGGTTGGGAACGGCCGCGAACTGGATATGACCGATTAGCGGAAGGAGCGCTTTGAGGCGGGTTACCACATCGCCCTCGGTGCGCGCGACGTGGTAGCAATCGTACATCATCTTGACGCCGGGCAACGCCAATTCTTCGAGTAGCGCTGCCGCCTGATCGGTCGTTCGCAGGAAATACGCAGGCGCGTCGTGTCGGTTCAGCGGTTCAATCAACAAAGTGATGTTGTCGGGACATGTCGCGCGCGCATAGCGCAAATTATCTAGAAATGTTGCTTTGGCCTCTGGGCCCGCAGCCTTACCTGCCAGAACGTGAATCGCAGAGGTCTGTGTGGTGATCGCATAGGCTATGGCCTGATCAATGGCAGCGCGCGCTTCGGGTTCGCGACCGGGTAGTGCGGTCAGGCCGTTTTCGCCGAGATTTCCCCGAACGGTGTTCAGCCCCAGCATGGGCAAGCCAGTTTCGCGTAGCGCGGCGTTTGTGGCGTCCGGCGGCGTTTCATAGGGCCAATGGCATTCGACCGCGTCGAACCCAGCCGCCTTGGCCGCGTGAATGGCTTCTGGCAGAGCGCGGTCTGTCCACAAAAACCCGAGATTTGCAGAAAACTTCATCGCGGCCCCATTGTTCAAGCCCCCTCAGCATGGCGCTTTCTTTAAATGCCGTGCTTGGATGCGAAAGGCTATCAAGAACTGCCATCGGGCGTTTGGTATCGCGTTGTGTCGCAAATTCCGGCATTGGTGGGTCTGAGATACTTGACGCCGCTTTGACCATATCATAGGTCGAGGGTCGTTGAGCGGGCGTTGTGTAGTGGTAAGACCTTAGCCTTCCAAGCTAATGACGCGGGTTCGATTCCCGCCGCCCGCTCCAAAATCTTTCCAAAATTTTGTTGTCGCCTCAGTCTCCATTGGACTTTATCGCGGCAAATCGGCATTTGCGGCGCGTTCGGCTTGACCATTGCGGGCAGGCCAATGTTTAAGCGAGTGCAGCAAAAAACGGGAACCTGATGGCGGACGCGACACCGATACCGGCAAAGAACGAAGAACGCGAGAAATCCAAGAAGATTGGATCGCTGGCGGCCCTTTGGCCATTTATTCTGCCTTACAGGCTGTTGATGCTTGCGGCGCTGTTCGCGTTGAGTGCGACGGCCTGTGTTTCTTTGATCCTGCCGATGGCGGTACGACGGGTTGTCGACAATTTCAACACGTCGGACGGGGCGCTGCTTGATCTGTACTTCTCGGCGGCGCTGGGCATTGCGGGTTTGCTCGCCATCGGAACGGCGCTGCGCTACGCGTTGGTGACGCGGTTAGGCGAACGGGTGGTTGCCGATATCCGCAAAGCTGTGTTCGGACGCGTGATTGGTCTTAGCCCGTCGTTTTTCGAACGTGTCATGACCGGCGAAGTTCTAAGCCGGATCACCACGGACACGACGTTGATCCTAAGCGTACTTGGATCGTCCATCTCGATCGCTCTGCGCAATGTGCTGCTGTTTTTCGGTGGTATGATCCTGATGCTGTTCACATCGGCCAAGCTGACTGGGATGGTTCTGTTGATCGTGCCTGCGGTGGTGGTGCCGATCCTTGTGCTGGGCCGTAAGATGCGCAAGCTGAGCCGCGAGAACCAGGACTGGATCGCGGCGTCTTCTGGCAATGCCTCGGAGGCGTTGTTGTCGGTCCAAACGGTGCAAGCATTCACGCACGAAGACATTTCGCGAAGTGCGTTTGGCGAGGTGACGGAAAAGAGCTTTGATGCCGCGCGTCGCCGGATCTGGACGCGGGCCCAGATGACGGCGATTGTGATCTTTCTTGTCTTCACTGGGATCGTCGGGGTTCTTTGGATCGGTGCGACCGATGTCCGGAACGGCTCTATGAGCGCCGGTGAGTTGGTACAATTCGTGATCTATGCAGTGATGGTCGCGGGTTCTGTTGCAGCGCTTTCTGAGATTTTTGGCGAATTGCAGCGCGCGGCTGGCGCGACTGAGCGGCTTGTCGAATTGTTGCATGCTGAGGACACGGTCAATGATCCTGAAACGCCGCTTGCCTTGCCGCAGCCGGTTCGGGGGGAGATCACGTTCGAGGACGTCCATTTTGCCTATCCCAGCCGTCCCGGTGTAGCCGCGCTGGATGGTGTGAATCTGCGGATTGCTCCGGGTGAAACAGTGGCTGTGGTTGGTCCCAGCGGTGCTGGCAAGACGACCATCATCCAGTTGATCCAACGCTTTTACGACCCGGATTCCGGTGCCATTTGCCTTGATGGTATGCGGGTCGACGCGCTGACGCGGGACGCGTTCCGCAAGCACATCGCGCTCGTGCCGCAAGACCCGGTGATTTTTGCCGCGTCTGCACGCGAGAACATTCGCTTTGGCCGCCCCGATGCCACGGATGCCGAGATCGAAGACGCAGCCAAGGCGGCTGCTGCGCACGACTTTATCGAGGCGCTACCAGACGGGTATGACAGCTATCTTGGTGAACGCGGCGTGATGCTTTCTGGTGGGCAGAAGCAGCGGATCGCCATCGCCCGCGCCATCCTGCGTGACGCGCCCGTGCTGTTGCTGGACGAGGCGACCAGTGCTTTGGATGCCGAAAGCGAACGGGCGGTGCAGCACGCGGTCGACGATTTGTCCGAAGGTCGCACGACCGTCATCGTTGCGCACCGTCTGGCGACGGTGAAAAAGGCGGATCGGATCATCGTCATGGATCAAGGCCGCATCGTCGCATCGGGTGCGCATGATGCGCTGGTGTCCGAAGACGGCCTGTACGCCCGACTGGCGCGGTTGCAATTCACCGACGGCATGGCGGCCGAGTAGAAATTTCGACGAGCAGGTCAGCAAGTGTCGGTTTTGGCCGTGACAGGTCTGTGCCGATGGCGGCACCTTGTTGCCAAGTGGTAAACAAGGAGAAGGCGATGCAGGTTGGATTTGTGGGACTGGGAGCTGTCGGGGCCAAGCTGGCAGGTACGCTGGCGCGTAATGGGGTGGACCTGACTGTCTTCGACCTTGATTCCGCGCGAATCGATTTGCTGGTGTCTAAAGGTGCGAAGGCGGGGGTGAGCCCTGCGCAAATCATGCACGATTGCGACGTGGTGATCACAAGCCTGCCCAGCCCGGCAGCGTCGCAGGCGGTGTTGGAACAGCTCTTGCCAGAGGTCGGACCCGGTAAGATCTGGCTGGAAATGTCCACCACCGATCCCGAGGCGATCCGTGTTCAGGCCAAAGCGGTGCAGGACAGAGGTGGGCAAGCGGCTGACACGCCAGTGTCTGGTGGCTGTCATCGGGCCGCGACGGGCAATATCTCGATCTTTGCGGGCTGTGATCGTGCGACGTTCGAAACTGTGCTGCCGATTCTGACCTATATGGGGCGGCGCGTTTTGCACACAGGCGAAGTGGGCAGCGCGTCCGTACTCAAGGTGATGACCAACTATCTGGCCACCATTCATCTTGCGAGTCTGTGTGAGGCAATGACCACAATGGCGGCGCATGGAATTGATCTTGGCACCACCTACGAAGCGATCAAGGCGTCGTCTGGCACATCCTTCGTACATGAAACCGAAAGCCAGTTGATCCTGTCGGGCAACCGTGACGTGGATTTCACGCTGGATTTGGTGCTGAAGGATATCGGCCTTTTCCAATCATTGGCTGATTCCAAAGACGTGCCATTGGAACTGTCGCCGCTGTTGATCAACATCGTTAAGGACGGGCAGGCGCGATATGGCGACCGGGCGCAATCGGATCGGTTGATCGAGCGGCTGGAGCAAGCAACCGGGCTTTCGATCACCGCGCCGGGGTTTCCGACGGAATTGATCGACGATGAACCCGAGGAGCGTGGTTCGGAGATCAGCAGAGCGGTCTCGCCTTGATGATGTGAATACGTTATCGGCGTCTTTGCATCACAGGAGAGACGCCATGGACGATGAGATTCTTGCCGAGGTCGACCCACGCGGCCCCCGTCGTGTTATCGGTATCGGCATGCTTCTGACGCTGGGCGGTCTGGTGCTGTATTTGGCCTTTGTACAGCCGCCCGCCAACTTTCTTTGGCAAGCGTTTCTGATCGGGATGGGTCTTGTGTCGCTCTGGATGGCGCACAAAATGCAGGTGTCTACGACACGTAAGCTATTCTTAACAGAAGTGTCATTGACCGACAGTGATGGCCGCGTCCTCGCGCAGGTTGACGACATCGTGGCGGTCAATCGGGGTGCGTTTGCGATGAAGCCATCAAATGGATTTACGCTGACATTGAAAAACCCGGCGCCACGGGCATGGCAGCCGGGTTTGTGGTGGCGTTTGGGTCGCCGGGTTGCCGTGGGCGGGGTGACACCAGGGTCACAGGCCCGCCCAATGGCTGATATTATCGCCGTGATGGTTGCCCGGCGTCAGGCATAGGCATCAGGTATTCTTCTTCTTCTTGCCTTTGCCGTTAGTCGGCTTGGTCGTGGTCGAGGCGCAATCGGTGGCGTTTTCGGCATTGTTGTTGCAGAGCGAGCCGCCCGGAGCGTCCTGGTCACCATTGCCCCAGCCATTGTTCTGCCAAGTCTTGCCAGAGCCGTCATTGGCCCCTTCAAAGATCACCTGAGACGCAAAGCGGGGACGCGTGAAGGAATAGGTCGTAATGTCGAAGCCGTCATTCGCCAACTGAACCAACGGCTGATACCAGTCGCGTGTTTCGACGATGATAGTTTGGTCTCCAACTGCGAGGATCGGCAGCACCGGACGGTAGGTAGTCATATCGCCGTCGGTCAATGCAGGCCAGTCACCACGTGCAGTCGACCAGACAAGATCGTATGTCTCATTGCCCGAACTCACGCCTTCACCAATCTTGTTGTACTGGACAACAGACACCCGCAAGTCGACGTCATCGCCTTGGGCCTGTGCCAGATGGAACAGCAGATTGCGCGCATTGTCGATGTAATCATCGTCGAGAATTTCAGTCTCACGCGAGATGATGTCGCCGATTGTGTAGTTGGCTTTTTGGTTAATAGCCTGCTGACGCATCACGTCGAAATACAACCAAGAGATTGCAAAGATCACGAGCATGGCGGGAAGGATGATGATTGCCTCAAGCGAAGCATCGCCCTTGGTGTCGCGGAAGAACCGCGACACGCTTTTCTGAATACGAGCGGTCATTAGTAAGGCTCCTGTACAAAGGCCGAGAAGGACACAATTGCTGCAAATCCTTCGGCGTCTTTGGGCATTGCTGCTCCTACGCTACCGACCGGAGTAATCGGCTTGTATTTGTAGCAGGCGCGCAGCAGCATCAGTTCATTGGGCTGGCCCGGATCAAACTGGCGCAATGGGCGCACCGGTTCTGCCGAGTCGTAGCAGTCCGCATCGCGTGCGGGTTCGTCCCACTCCCGCATGCTCATTGGGATCATTTCAAGACGAAGCATGTCCTGGCAATCCGTGAGCAGAGTGGTGTTGTCACAGATCAAAGTCTTGAGCGTCTCATGATCAATGTTTTCACCAGTACCAAGGCGCACTTCGCGTACCGCGATATCTAGTCCACGCTCAAGTTGCGTGTGCCGGATAGAGAGAGCCCCGATTTCCATCCCGGCGACGATTACGCCAAGGAAGACCGGCAGCCAGATGACGAAGGGGATCGTAACGACAGAGCCACTTTCGTCCCGCAGAAATCTGCGGATGTTCTTGGGAGTAAACCGCATCATTGTGTCAACCTCAGCTGGTTAATGGTCCGGGCAATCGCCTGAAACGCGTCGGAGATTTCAAGACCTTCGACAGGGAAGTAGTGAGCCGGAGACGAGGCGCAGTCACGCATGGCTGCCTGACCTTCGTCGGGGGCTTCGAAACCGATGGCGAAGACGGTGATGTCTGCGTCACGGGCGGAACTACAGATCGTCGACAGACGGTCATCGGCCTCGTCACCCGAAACAATCGGTGTGTAGGCATAGTAGGCATTGTAGTACTGATTGTACGACACCCAGCCGTCATAGTACGGTTTGCGGAAGAACTTCTGACCAAAGGCACGGGTGCCCCATCGCGCAAAGACTTCCGAGTTGTCCATCCGGCGTGCAGAGTTGCCCCCGTCGGGGTCACTGTCATAGCGATCGTTCCAGCTGCCGTATTCGTAGCGAGACCAGAAATACACGTCGTTGTTTGTGCCGCTCTCATCACGCACGCGGTGAGAGAAACGATCATTGGTCGGATCGTTGTCGCCGCGATCATCAATCCAGATGTTCGAAGCACCGCTTGCGTACTCGGGAGCGAGGTTGAACTGCGTGGTGTTCATGCCGTCGGTCATGACCACTGCGATCTTGAGCGCATCAGGCGCGTCATATTCCGCTGGTCGACCTGCAGCTTCGGGCACCACGTCGCCACTGGCGATGAGGCCGGTCACAACAGAACGGGCGGACGGATCAAGTAGAGCGACCCCCCACTTCATTCCAAGGTCAATGGCGGTGTTCCCGCCCGCGCTCAAAGTGCCGATATGGGCGACCAATTCGTCACGATCAGAGCTGTGTGCAATTACGGAACCATACGTGCCTGTCGGACACCAGGAGTCAGGTGTGACGGTGGTGTTCACGTCAAGCGTGTAAGGGTCGAAATGCGCAAGACGCTGCAATGCTTCGGTCGGGGACACGGCACGAGACGTAAACGCACTATCCGGGAAGATAGGGCACGTCGAATTATCGTGTTCGTCAGTAAGCGTATAGTGCTGTGACACTGTCGGGCCGAGGCTTACTGTGGCGTTATACCAAGGGCTGCGATCATTGACCCACTTTCGCCCAATCTCTGGTTCCGATTGACGTGATGACGTCCGGTAGGG
>CANNCS010000023.1 GCA_947503115.1 uncultured Marivita sp. | reverse complement strand
CGGCGCTGCCCTGGCTGTACCTCAAGGGCATCTCTACGGGCGAGATGGGCGCGGCACTCAAGGCGCTCCTGGGCCCGGACGCGACCGGCTTCTCGGCCAAGACAGTGGCGCGGTTGAAGACGCAATGGACGGCTGAGTACGACGCCTGGCGCAAAGCCGATCTTGGCCGTGATGAATGGGTCTATGTCTGGGCCGACGGGATTTACAGCGGCTTGCGCGGCACAGATGACCGGCTCTGTGCCCTGGTCGTGATCGGCGTCAATGCGCGCGGCGAAAAGCAATTCCTGGCCATTGAGGACGGCGTGCGGGAAAGCACCCAAAGCTGGCGCGAGGTCCTGCTGGGGCTCAAAAGCCGCGGCCTCAACGCTCCGAAACTGGCGGTCGGCGATGGAGCCATGGGATTTTGGGCAGCTCTTGAGGAAGTCTATCCCACCACCCGGCAACAGCGGTGCTGGGTGCATAAGACCGGAAACGTTCTGAACTATCTGCCAAAGCGCAGTCAGCCCAAGGCAAAGAAGGCGCTGCACGACATCTGGCAGGCCGAGACCCGGGAAGATGCCCGCAAGGAGTTCGATTTGTTTGTCGACACCTACGACGCGAAATACCCCAAGGCCGTCGAATGCCTGGTCAAGGATCGCGACGAACTCCTGACCTTCTACGACTTCCCCGCCCAGCACTGGCAGAGCATCAGGACATCAAATCCCATCGAGAGCGCGTTTGCCACCATCCGCCATCGCACGAAACGCACCAAGGGGTGCCTGAGCAGGGACGGGATGCTCCACATGATGTTCAAGCTCGGCCAATGCGCTGAGAAGAGCTGGCGCAAGCTGCGCGGCTTCGCTCATCTCGCAGACGTCATCGAAGGCGTCGATTTCATCAACGGCATCAAGCCATCAACACAAGATCAGGCCGCCGCTTGATGATCGCCCAAACACCAGATTTGACAATAGCTCTAACGTGCACGTAAGCCTGGTTTAACTTTGTTTAACTTGCTTAGGTTATTGGTAACTATTGGTCTGAATCTACAAAAGCGGCAGTTTAACCTCGATTAACTTTCGTTAGAGCTCATTTAATACAGTTTAATGCGCTTTACTTTAAGTTGAGTATATTCAATAACCTAAATGAAATTTGAACCCCCTAGCCGGCTATAACAGCCCTGTAGGCTAAGAAAGCCTTAAAGGGTGCTTTCGAACAGCTTTTATCTACCAGCTAATGCTGACCAAGGGCTCATTCCAATCGAGTCAATACCCATCTCTGGACCAATAGAGTATCCAAATGATCCATCAGCTATAGCTCCTAATGCAGAACTAGACTGAATGGTTTCAACATTGGGCATCATACCAGCCCCACTTGCATAGAGCATAAACTTAAACGGGTTCTCTCTCGCCATTCTTATACCAATCTTCATGATCCTAATCTTGTAGTTCATGAACCAAAGTAAGCCTAAGCTTTCTAACGCATCTCTGCCTCTGCCTGCGTTCTTATTGTAGTTCACAAATTCCTCAGACACTCTGAAGAGAGCTTCTTCTTCTGTCATGCCTTCTTTCTGAACCAGATGATCATAAAGCACTGCTTTAGAGATGAAGTCACCATACTGAACCCCTCTATTCAGAGCTTGGAACAGAGCAGTATCTTTGGTGACCAATAAGTTTTTAACACCTGTCTCTGCAAAGCCAGGAAGCTTACCAGCTTGTTTCTCTAAGAAGCTGACAAACCGTCCATCAGAGAACTCTAGGTCTTGTTCTGTCAGGCTTTCAGAGATTGTGCTGAACTCTCCTGCTTCTAGTAGTGGAGCAATAGTCAAGCTGTTGTTTTCATCTGTCAGCATCTGAATACGAGCTTTAATGGATCGAGCTTTTGCATTTGTATCTGCAGAAGAAAGATCAGCATTCAGTTTGATGATTTCTTCGTTGTTCTTAGTGTACTTAGCAATCTCTAAGAACTTCTGACGAGAGTTCTTCAGCAACTCTTGAGGCGGAATACCCAGAGACAACAAGTACAATGCGTTGCTCAAGTAGTTTTGCCACATCACAACAAGACCACGGACAATAATGCTGGTCTTGGCATAGCTAACTGCGTCTTGAACAACACTCTCTGCTTTCACCATGTTTGTCACGATCCTATAGGTCAGTACTGCAACCTTATAGGTCTATAAATCCCCTATAGGGTGGCCCGTTTAGCTCTCCAGATTTCCGCAACTTTAACGAAAGAACTTTTTTCTAATATGTGAGTAACATCTCACATTCTGGCTCTAAAACGGCCTAATTTATTAAGTCTGCTCAGTTTAACTTAGTCTATTGGTCGCAAACGTCTCTTCTCTCTCAAGATGAGCACTTTTTCCTGACCGTATGCCGCTTGCACGGCTCTGCAGCCCTGTCCTATCCTCTGCCTTCAGGTTTATGCGTGACCTTCGCCTGTGATGTCATTGTCATGAAAAAGGTCATGCCACGGTTTGCTTCTTCCCGTGCCAAAGGAGCTATTCGCCGGGGACATCACCCGACCCGTTCTCATACCGGCTCCGTCTAGGGGAGAACAGAAACGCGACTACTACAACCCACCGGGTGTGATCCAAGTTTATCAAGCTTGGGTCCAGACCGGGGACTTTGCTCTTGGCTGGGTATTACCTAACTTGGAGCGAAGGGCAGATTGCCTCTTATTCTTTGGCTCTTTGAGCAAGAGCGGACTTGGGAATAAGAGGATCACTGCGGGGAAGCGGCTGGCCTCCGAGATCGGGCATCGCGTGGATACGGCGTATTACTGACGGGCCTTCCTCTGCATGACGGGGGGAAGGAGCGGGTGACGGTTTTGTATCTACCCTCCTGACATTGCCCCCGACATTCTTTTCGGCCTCTGCGGGGCCTTGTGGAGACGCCATATTGGTTCTGCCTCAGGTATCCCATCCGTGACCTTTATGGGCCCTGCTGAAGCCTGTCCGTGCGTCTTTGACCCACGTCATAACCATCATCATCACCATCATCCTGAAATCACAAACTGACGGGTCCTTCTTCCGTCGGTTTTGATGGCGCATGTCTCTTGGTTCGTTTGAGCCAATGGGTCAGTGCGTCTCCCCTCCCCCAACCTGCAACCACAAACATCAACCTCAATAGCACCATCTAATAACACCATAAGGACATTGACATGACCCAGGTAAAACAGACCTCTCAGCACTCCGCCAAGCAGTCCAGTCAACAATCAGACAAGCCGTCTCACAAACCGTTATCCAACGTGCCCAAATTGAGCACATCAGCTCTGACTTGTTCACACATAGAGCCACACATAGAACCACACAGCAAACAAGGTGGTCTCAGTGCTGAGAAACTGGTTCAGCTTATGCGGATAGAACGCCAAGACCGACAAGAGGCTCAGTCCAAGGCGTATAGGAGGCATGTGGCTCAGCCATCAGCGACAACCGTGCAAATGTCTGTCCGGATGAATGAAGACGTCTATCGCCGCTTCAGAGCGCTGTGCAAACTGGAGCGGAGAACCAATGGTGACATGCTGCATGACCTGATCGAGGTCTATCTCGATGAGGGGTAAGAGTAAGTAAGAGTAAGGATGCGTATTACATCGCAATGCTCACTCATGGAGCAGTTGCCTAGCTTGTTCATTTGGGGCTTGCTTCGGGACCGTCATCTGGATCAGCTGAGGGTGTGAGGCTCTTAGCTGGTCACCCGAGGTGGCGGGCCGGATCCATCCGGCCGTGCAGGACGCGCAGCACGAGAATACCGGCCTCTGTGGAGCGGTAATATATGGCGTGGGACACAGCCTCGTACCTACGAGCGCCCTCGACAACAAAACCATAATCCGCTCCGAAATCCGGGTGCTCCGCCGCCATCTCGATCTTGACGTAGAGCGTCTTCGCATACCGCTCAGCCTGAGCCAGGCCGAAATGTTCGATCCCGTAGAGGAAGATGTCGATCAGGTCCCGCTCGGCGTCATGCGTGAACTCAATTTTCGCCACGAAGCAGACCCTTGTGTCGGGCCTCCCAGCGCGCCGCTTCCAGGATATCCTGAAATGGGCGATCAGAGACCCCGCTCGCTTCCGCGCGCTCAAGCAGGGTCCGGAGCTCGGCCACGGCCGCTTCCCTGCGTTCCTGGTCACGCCGCACGAGGTCGCGGAAGTACTCGCTGACGTTGCCGTAACGACCCGCAGCGATCTGTGAATCGACCCATTCGTTCATCTGGTCGGGCATCGAGATGGTCAGTCGGGACATGAGGAGGCCTCCTTCATATATGATCTTAACAGTTCATAACCGCATAGTTCAAGGGACGGTGCACCTGGTGAGTAATTCCGATCAGAAGCTGAGGAGTCCCTCATAGGACCACGGGCAAGTCCGAGATCTGGGTGGTGTAGCGCCGGGCTGCGGTGCTCCGCCCGCATCGTCCCGGCCCGGCTCACTCCCTCTGAGGCAGTGACCAGTTTCTTCTTCCCGAACCGAGCGTTGACCACGTCCTACGCCGCCATCACCGCGGGGGAACGACCCTTGCCATCGTCAGCATGGTCAAACAGGGTCCGCGGCTGGTCTGCCTCCGCCACCAGGTCATCCAGCATCACGCCCGACTTCGCGAAAGCGTAGGGGCCACCCTGTTTCGGCCAGGACGCCTCAACGCAGGCCCTAACGGCCCGAACGAGGTCGCGTGTGTCAGAGGTCATCGGGGTTGTTGCGCCCGGTTGGTGGCGGCGGAGGTGGCAAGACATAGGGATGATCACTTCACAACTTTGTCCCGCCTTGAGGCGATAAAAAACCTCCTGAATTACTTCAGGAGGTTGAGCAGTGTTGAGGTACAAGGGGACCAAAGATGTCCTGCCTTGAGAGCCCATTCACACTATCTGTTTCCTGTGACCGGTCAAGGGTTTTCCCCCCCCTGCCCTATCCCGCCGAGCAAAGATATCCTTGCTTCTGCTTCTTGGCGGCGATGACAGCCAAGGCGTCCACAGCAGTACCTTCGTCTGGGTGATGCTCTATTCGGATCGTACCGGGACGACCAACCTCTCCACTTTCCCGGATGATACTGGCTCCTCCAAACAGATCACGATGAACCACCATCATGAAGAATCTCTGGTGGCCATTTTGCTGCATGTTGCGCTTCAGAAAGAGCTGATCTGGAAAGATTTCTGCTTGCATCTGCCATACTACATCTAGTGTCTAGATTCAGAAAAGCATGGCAGAAGCACAGTATCAAGACACCATAATCTCCAGCAGGTCTCTTATGGCCACCGTTGTGTCTGGCTCAATCCTTCTATGGTTCAGCCCCGTGTAAGTTTCACGGGACCGACAAAAGTGATGCCCTAGCCATCTTGGTCTCGCATTCCACACCTTTAATCTGCTGCTGCACGATCGTCATCGCAGCAGCATGGCTCACTGTGTCAGGGTCCCCTTAGAATACAGCGACAACAGTCACCGCGGCAGCAGCATCGACAGCATAGACCAGAGTGACAGGGCACCCATAGAACTGGAGCTCGCGTGTGTTCGGGTATCTGCCCGTTCCACCAAGGTCAGGAATATCCTGCACCTTCTGCAGCATATCACCAAATGTTCGTAACACGTCTTCTGCCAGCAAAGGGCTATCTTTCGAAATCTTCCCTATGATGTCTGCCAGGTCCTGCGCGGCAGGTTCCGCTATCTTTACCGTAAGGCCATTTGCGCTGGAGATTGAGGGCGCGAGTGGGTTAAACATCTCATCTGCTGACAGAGTTTGGCCAGCTTCGGCAGCACAAACGCCCGATTTTATGCGCTGAATTTGCTTCAGATTGCTCTCGACATATTGCTCAATCTCTTGGTTCACAACAAAGTTCACACTTTCACCCATATACTTAGAAAGCTCTTCCAGTTCCGCGACCTTGCCAGTGATGATTGTGATGGTTTGCGACTGTTCATTCAAAACTGCCTCCCCCCTCGCAGCTGGAGCTTTAGCAATACTCACATCCTGTAAGATTCGCTGTTTGGCCGTAATTTTTCAGTTCGATCAATCCAGCTCTCAGCACCTTCTAGGGTGAAAAACTTGGCGTTCACATCGCGAATGTAGAAGAACCTATTTTTATAATAGATTTCATAACCTTTATATTCTTCAACTTTGTCCTCTGGTGCGAATTCTTGGATACTATGCTTGGCGGAAATTTGCAGGGCATCAACTTTTTCTTCAAGATTACGCAGTTCGGCGGGAATGCTATTAAGCCCCTCCTGAAGGCTTGATTGGGTCGCCAATATGGCCCTACCGACGAGCAATATGACGCCCATCACAACCAAAGTCAGCGCTGAGAGTATCAATGTATCTTGCTCGAGTGTGACGAAGGCGAGCATTGGCTCAGGCAAGAGGTTCATTAACAGGCCAGCGCCCAAACCAAGGCCGCCCAAAACACAGAGAATACCGAGAATGCCCATCTTACTGCATCGCCCTCAATTGTCGTTGGCGATAAGGTGCATCAGACAATTATGTTTCAGCAAGACATATTTGGTTCCGAGCCTTGACGCATTTGCGGCTTGAGCACGATGACCTGCAGTCAGTTGTTGAGTGGAGGAGATGGGCAGCTACATTCAAACCACCCATCTCCAAATACACTGACAGCTGGACTTGGCGATACACCATCAGTGTGCAGGATTTTTATGTGACCCAAAACCATGGATCAAGTTTCCTTCCTCCCTGCGTGGGGCATAAGCTGCAATCTCAATATACCTTCTGTCCAGAAGAAAACGGGCCAGCGTACTTCCAGTAAGACCGCCGCCTAATTTATAAGCAGTTAAGCCCACACAAAAAAGCCTCCTGACACACATCAGGAGGCGAGAGCAGTGTTGGGACTAAGGTGAACTGTTACCTTCGTGAGCGATGCGCGCCTTACCAATTCCATCGCAATGGTCAATAAATATCGTCTATTCATGAAGTTGTGCTGGCTGAAGCAATGGAAATAACTACTGCCTGCGGTGCAAGGCATGAGAGCATCAACCATCCGCGCCTTACATGGTCCACTGTTCAAAGGATGCAGGTGAGAGTCCAGCCACATTCATCTGCGCTGTCTTTGAACACAAAGCATGGATGACGGTGCCTATACGTCGATTTCTAGCGGCGCGTCTTCGGTCAACTGAGCCTTGTTTCCAGCATCCACGATGGATTTCATGTTTTGCGATGCTTTAAACACAACCACTTTGCGGGCAGAGATCGCTTTCTCCACACCGGTTTTGGGATTTCTGCCAACACGCGCCTGCTTTGAGCGCACAGTGAAGGTGGCGAAACCTGACAACTTTGCAATGCCATCTTCTACGAGCCCGTCCATGATGGCGTCCAAAATGCCATCAACAAGTTCTGCGCTTCTTGGTTTGCGCAAGTCGCATTTCCGAGCAACCGCCTCAGCGATATCCAATCGTGTTAATGTTCTGCCAGCCACTTCTTCCCCACAACGTGTTTAAAACCCAAGAACACCATAACAAAAATTCCGGTTTCCAGAGAAAAATTTACGGCACTCTCCTCCACGATTTGTGTAGGTGAGCCAGTCAGCACAACGCATTTGCGCATTCAACCTGAGGACGATAAAGGGCCATGTGCCAGGCGCTCTCCAAGGGCATTAAGCAACATGGTTTCATCTAAAGGAGATTTTGGGTTTGCAAGACGATCCGCACCACTGGGGAGACGCGCTATTTGAAAAGTTTGTAGCCGAGGAATTGGATGGTTTGGCACAGCGTGCCACAGCCGCTGGTATTTGTATTGGCTGTTTGAGTGATCGTTTATTGTTCGAGATGATTGTAAGCCTTGTGCGGAATGGCGCTTCAGAAGACGATATCGACGATCTCGTTCAGGATGCCTTGGATCAAAGCGACGAGACCGATGATGTTGAGCTGCGACCGGACCGACCTTCACGCATGCATTAAGCGCACCTCCGCGTCGCGGCCCGCTACCACTCTGTAGTGTAGGTTGGAAATTATTTCAGCATCATCTCAGGGGTTTCCTTTGCTTAACGATCGTGATGCTTTGTCGAGAACACTTAAAAAAATCGGTCAAAAATGCTGAGAAAATTTACGCTCATCGCTGCCACTTTCGGAAGCGCGGTCACTGCACAAACCATTTCAGATGTCATGATGTCATCCTCAGGCGAGGTTACCTTAAAGGGCTCTATTGAAATCGTTGATGGACAAGGTCCGTTGCCTGTATCCGCAGATCAGATTGATGCGGTTCTTAAATCGATCCGATTGCGTTCAGAAACTGTTACATCTGCTTACCTGTCAATTGACCCTTCGAATGAGCAGTCAAACTTTCGCGATTCTGACGTCGTTCCAACTGGTGCGCTTACAAGCGTTGACAGCTTCCTTAGCGCAATGATTGGCGAAAGGATCAAAACAGGTGAGCACCACAATGCACTCTCTGGGGTGTTGACCGGCTTCTCCCGAGACGGCTGCGGCGAAGACACCTGTTTATCTCTCACTCTCTTAGTGGAGGGGAGTTTCGTGCAAACAATTCTTCCTTCGAACTTTACAATCGCGCCGGAACGCGAAGAGCTTCGTAGGTTGCTATCGGATTATCAGCGATCAACATCCAAAGATGACCAAATTGAAATCACTGTTTTGGCTGATGCTGACGGAACAGTGGAAGTTGAATTTGCTGAAAAAGCCCCAAACTGGCAAGCAACTTGGCGTGCTGACACAAAAGACGGGCGGATTTTATTAACAGGGTGGGCCATCGTCAAAAATAGCACCGATTATGATTGGTCGGACATAACCCTTACACTTCAAACGGGAAGTCTAAATATCATTGATCCACGTCTGTTTGGCGAAGACATTCGCGCTGATATTAGGCCTGTACCAATGCGTGCGCCTGTGATGGACCAACTTTCATCAGAGATGGCGATGCGTGAGTTTGCTCGATTGGGCGCCTCTGAACCAGAAATGGGGTCGAGCGACACATTTGCGACCTATACTCTACCTGAACCGGTAAGTATACGCTCCGGTGACTTGGCAATGGTCCCGTTCCTCGAGCGCGATGTCGAGAATGGGCGCCTATTAACGTACAAATACGGACAGCCATCCAAACATCCCGAGGTTGCTATCAGGCTCAGCAATCCTCTGCCGATCCGATTGCCTGCTGGGGTGATGCGAATTTATGATGAGGGCATCCATGCCGGTGATGCTCGACTCCCTGAAATTCAACCGCAACAGACAATCACGGTACCTTATGGTGGCGACCCAAGCGTCGAAGTCGTTACCGCGGATCATACAACACAGAGTGTAAACACCGTCTTGGCCATCAATGGCATGTTACAAGTTACCTCCATTGAAGCGATAAAAACGGTCTATGAGTTTTCGGGAGCGGCTGATGTCGAAAAGACAGTCGCCCTTTATCATCCGTATCGTTCAAATTTGACCGTGATTACCGAAGGCGGCGAACGGGATGGACAATATACTGTTTGGGATGTCGCCATCCCACCAAACGCCATCACCAATTTTGCCGTTGAAGAAGAACGCACGATTTCAGAAGAGTTCAGCCTTGTAAACTTGGACAGAGAGACACTGCTGTTTTGGTCAAACAAGGCTGAAGGAGAAACACAACAGCTGCTCTTTCGTATTTGGGAGATCAAAGAAGGCCTATCCGCTGAAGATCAGCGCATAAATCTCGCCCAGAACGAAATAAAAAGTCTTGTTGACGAACAGTCCCGACTACTCAAACAGATAGAAGTTCTAGGGTCCAATGGCGCGGATGCAGAGCGTCGGATAAGCCGTATTTCAGCTATAGAAGAGGCGATCAAAGAGCAGAACGACACCATCAGCTCCGCTGAAACAAAGAAGGATGAACTGATTGTTCTGCTGAAGAACTTGGTTCGATAATTCCAATTCTACCTATGATCATAATGCATGCCGTGTCGGGAAGAGAGAGACTGGTTGGCTCCTGCAAAGCTTAAGAGTTGCCCTAGACAACCTGCCTCAATCTCGCGTAGCTTGGTCGCAGCAGGCGCACCGCTCACGGATTACCTGGTCCGGTCTTTCTTGGCCTGCAGGCGGGTTGCAGCTGCCCCAAGTGTCTGCAGCCCGCCGTCCCCTTCTTTTCCTATCTCGTGACAGTGCTTCGATTGGACTTGCCTTCACGCATGTCAAAATGAATGTAAAAACACGGCTCTCAATCACTCAAAACAAGTTAGTAATGCCGCCCCAATTTCAGCCTAACTTCCTCTTTGGGCTCCACAACATAAACGGTACTTCTTTCGTGAACCACATTGGCAATAACCGCTTGGACGATGCTCGTCTCCCCATAAGCTGATCACTGGATCTTCAAATTCAGAGAACCCAAAACTTGGCACTTCCTGCATTTCGCAGTTTGTTAGGTGTTGCAGAGGCCGCAGTTGTTCAACGATCTCTGTTATCAAGCCCTTCGCATCTTGCTGAATGTCATCAACAATATCGCTGTCAAACGCCGACTTGTTGGCCGCGATTTCCGCTAATAGATTTACGCATGTGAGAGCCCCAATGATCCGATCATCTTTATGCGCTTCTATTTGAAGCCAAGAGCCTTCGGAAATCGCCATCCCTTGCAGAAATCCAAGGATCCAAGAACGCCATACTCCCTGCTCCCCAACGTTTGCTGCTGAGCCAGGGAATGGATCATAAAACCCGCCTGTGGCGAGAGCATCTGACACAGCATGCCAATGATCCATCATCGGTCTAATGGCGAGTTTCGTCTCAGACGGCAGTTGCCCAGAGCCATTTCTGCTTGGCTCTAAAACCACAGGGAGCCATTGCGACGCCGATATTGGGTCGGGACACAAAGAAACGCTTGTGATGAAGCCATGGAACTGTGTGGTTGTCATGGAACTTGTAGGAGTGGAAATACCGGCAAGCACGGTTTCAAGTTCATCCAACTGCGAGCTAACTGACCTACGCACAACCCTGCCATTTGTAAGACTTAAAGCATTTATTCTAGCGGTTTACTCGCTTAGTAAGCTGTGCTCCGAAGCGATAACCCTATCGATGTTATGACCCTCATCGTGGTGCAATCCTAAACCTGTCTTTGTCCGCAAAAGTCGGCCAGGTGAAGCTATTTTACCATGAAAACCAGCTGGAGGCAGGGGCAACCATTCTGAAGCTGGACATCATTGAAGATGCTGACTTTGATTGCTGGAATAGAGCGAATGTGTAGCTTCAGCCCTTTTTGACCCTCGTTCGCTGCATGACATTATGTGCGTTGACACGCGGTAATCAACAATCGTCTTCGGCTTTCGACACTTTCCCCTCGCTTATCCACAGAGGCAGGGTCGCGGCGCTTATAATGATCTTTTTACTATATAACCGCCGCACCCTTGGTTTCGCTACTATGTCCAATAAGTTTGCATTATCGGACATAAAAAGATTTGCTCCGCTTCATGCCAGTGTCGTTTTAGTTTCATGGGTGGATTCGGCCGAAATCGCCTCTCTCGTTGAGGAAATTTCCACTTAACCGGTGGACTGGCTTATTGCTCAATAAGATCAAAAACCTTCGTGAGCAAGGAGCCGCCGCCCGCGTCCGTACTTCTGTTGAAAAACGTTTTCCTAAATTTCCTTTGGTCATGACTTACCTTCCAAGCTTTATGTTCTCCGATAGGCCCGGTCTGGTTCATTTCTTGCCGTTCGGTCACTGTCGTTGGCTAAGAGCTCACAGCATGAACCGTTTGGAGAAGTGCCTTGATCTTCGGAGCCGTCTTCGCTTGATTCTGACCGAAGGGCTTCGATGGTTCTGAATCAAGGGCGCGCGTGCGGGAGCGGAGACACGCGTAAGCTTGTTGAGTATGGCGAGCACCTACCCCTTGCATGGAGGGTCTCGAAGCACTCTACGTACTCAATCAAAGCGAAACGGTCGTCAGATGTTTTTGGCAGCGTCTCTGCTTTGATCTTTGGTGTTTCTGAAGCGGTATTATTCTCGTGCAAATGTTGGAATGTGGGTTTGTGGTGGCGTCTTTCATGCGTCTAGGGGAGTTAAAATAGAGTTATATAAGAGTTACACTGTGGATAATAGTTCGTAACAGTCTGAATTATAACCATTTCTCAGATCGGCCGGTGTGTGAAATGACGAAAATTGGTGTGTGATATGACGAATCCCGGTGTGTGATATGACGAAAGCATGATAAAGGTATCCACAGGCTTGCCGGTGTGTGAAATGACGAGTCTTGACGGGTGGTGTGTGAAATGACGATAATGCTCCATGGTGTGTGATATGACGAACTTTGGACGATTCAGGAGGTGTGTGAAATGACGAATTTGCGCTCGCCCCTTCTGCCGGATCGTCACCCGCAAAAAGACCTGTTCGTCTGCGATATCATTGATGCTGTTCCCAAGGGGGATATGGCGTCGATGGAGCATCCTGTCTTTACGCTCTCGACCAAGCCCGACATGAAGCCACGTCGCTATCAGCGGGGCGACAACTTCATCGAAGTCTCTCCTTCACGCTATGGATTGGCCACCGTCCACGACCGTGACGTGCTGATCTACTGCATCAGCCAGTGCATGGCGGCGCTCAATGAAGGCAGGCAGGTCACGCGATCGATGCGCTTTAAGGCGCATGATTTGCTGGTCGCAACCAACCGCCAGACATCAGGACAAGGCTATCAGCTCTTGAAAGATGCGTTGCGCAGGCTTCAGGGGACACAGATCGAGACGAACATCCGCCAGGGTGGGAAGGAATATTATAGGGTTTTTGGGTTGATTGAATCTGCTGAGATCGTCCGCGAAACCCGTGAAGGCCGGATGATGGATGTCGAGATCACCCTCTCCGATTGGGTGTTCGATGCCATCGAGAACAACCATGTTCTGACGCTCAACAAGCATTATTTCTTTCTGCGCAAGCCCTTGGAACGACGCCTCTATGAGCTTGCCCGCAAGCATTGTGGATCACAGAAGCGGTGGCCGTGCGGGTTGGAGCTGTTGCGCGACAAATGCGGGTCAGGCTCGACGGTAAAAGAATTCCGAAGATTGCTGAGCAAGATCATCGAAGACGATGATGCGCATGATCACATGCCCGACTACCGGATGACGATCGAAGGTGACAATGTGATTTTCCGGCCAAAGGCAGAGGAAGCAGTTGTCGCCCTGCCCTTGCAGGCTCTTCGACTTCGCAAACTTGATACCCATGATTATGCGCGGCGTCTCGCTCCTGGATGGGACATCTACAATCTGGAAGATGAGTGGCGGTCATGGGTGCATGACAAGGCAATCGCAGTCAAAGACCCGGATAAGCACTTCCTGTCCTTCTGCAAAAAACGTGGGCCATACAAAAATGGGTAACTGCACAAATGTGGGTTTGTGACTTTACACATACCCACGAATGTGATCGGATCAAGCTATGATAATTTCCTTTCTCAATCAAAAAGGCGGTGTGGGTAAAACCACCCTCTCCGTCAATGTCGCGGCAAGTCTTGCGAAGCGTGGCGATAAGGTCTTGCTGATTGATGCGGATAAGCAGGGATCAGCATCGGCCTGGGCAGCCCTCAGGCAGGATGCGCCCTTCCAGGTTGTGAGCCTGGCACGGGCCAACATGGCCAAGGATGCGTTGAAGCTGGCCTCAGATTTCACGCACACGGTCATTGATGGTCCTCCCCATGCGGAAGAGATCGCTCGTTCCTGCATCATCGCCTCAGATTTTGTGGCTCTGCCGATCGAGCCGTCCGGCCTGTCCACCTGGGCATCCGATTTGACGGTTCGCCAGGTGAAAGAAGCTCAGGAATTTAAAGAAACCCTCAAATGTGGGTTTGTGGTTTCCCGCAAAATCGGGAAAACCGTGATTGGTCGTGAGATCAGGGACATGGCTGCGGATGCTGGCATTCCGGTTTTGACAACAGAGATTGAACAGCGGGTCGGGTTTGCCGAGAGCATGACAATGGGCCAGACGATATTCGAATGGGCTCCCAGAAGTGCCGCAGCTCGTGAAATTGAACACCTAACGAAAGAGATAGAGCGCCATGTCGAAGAAGACATTCGCCTCGGCACCGAAGCCGAAGCAGCCCACGGATGACCAAATTCTGGCTTTCGAGCGGGGTGGGACAGGGCATGACACGAAAGAGGCCGTTCCAACGCGCCCAAAGCCGGTTCAGGAAGAGCCAACCAAGCGCTTGAGCCTCGATCTGCCTGCGTCGATGCATACGCGGTTCAAAACCGCATGTAGTGCGACCAACCGCAAGATGGTGGCTGAGCTCCAAGCCTTTATCGAGATGCGCACCAGAGAGCTGGAAGATGAAGCAGGAATTTCACACAAATGATCAAACCCACATTTGTGCATTTGTGTAAAAGTGGTAATCACAAAGAAATAGCTTGCGCAAACGTACCTTTTTTGGTACATTAAATGGTGAGCGATAAGAAACGACTACCTGCGAAGTTTTTCCAGCAAGAGAGCGGCAACGAACCTGTTCGTGAGTGGCTTCTTAATTTGGACGCTGAGGATCGCCGATTGATTGGCAATGACGTCATGACGGCGGAGTTTGGGTGGCCGGTCGGGATGCCGCTGTGCAAACCCATGGGCGGTGGTCTTTTCGAAGTGAGAACGGACCTGCCGGACAAGAAGATCGCGCGGGTTTTGTTTTGTGCGCATGAGGGCAACATGGTGTTGCTGCATGGGTTCATCAAGAAGACGCAAAAGACGCCAAAGGCCGATCTCGACCTAGCGAAGAAGAGAATGAGAGGTTTGAAATGAGTGATGACGTGGAAAAGGGCAGGGTAGGGGGCTCCTTTGAGGATTTCCTCAAGGACCAGGGCACCTATGAAGCGACTGCCGATCAAGCGATCAAACGCGTCCTGGCCTTCCAGCTCGCTGCCGAAATGAAAAGCCAGGGGATCAGCAAGAAGAAGATGGCTGAGCGCCTGGAAACAAGCCGCTCCCAGCTCGATCGCTTGCTTGATCCTGAGAATGACGGTGTGACACTCGCCATGCTGACACGCGCTGCCAAGGCCGTTGGCCGAGGCCTGCGCCTGGAACTGACATAGACCCACAAATGAGCAAAACAACAAATGTGGTTTTGTGTGTTCGGTCTAGAATTGAGAATTCCCACCAACGGCTTGCCGTTGGCCCAAAGGTCGCCAGCATGGTCTGAGCGACCTTTGCTTTTGGAAGGCCATGTGTGGATAGCTCGCCTTTAACGAGTGACGATCTCCAACGGCGCTGATATCATTCCAAAAAACAACAAGAGGGCAGGGTGGACTCATGAACGCTGTTGAGATCGAAGAGGCCATTTCTGCACTCGCGCAAGAGAAGTTCGATGCTGAAGAGTTCCCCTACGCTTGGAGTGCTAGTGGGCTTTTTAGAATTGATGCCCTGTTTGATTTATTCCACACTAGGCGAACTGGGTGATTTCGGCGATTTTAGTGCTGATTGGTCAACAATAGCTTAAATCATGCTGCAGCACGTGCTTTCACGTCGTTGATCACTTTGACAAGCTCTTTGACATCCCCAAGCGAAAAGATGCCACTGACGCCCTGGTCATCGATGTCGGTAAACGGGCTTTCATATAAACGACGAGGGTCCAACACACCCCGTTCAGTTAAATGGTCAATGACAAGATCGATGAACTCGATCTGACTAGATGTCAGCGCCTTGCCATCGATAAACGTAGATAGGGCATGCTTGGCTGCCGCTCGGTCCAAACCAATCAGCGAACGGATGAAAATACCAAGGCCACCTTCACTACGGATGTCTTGAAGTTCAGTATCATCAGCTAGGCCTTCTTCAAGGAAGATCCGTTCCAGTTCCTCAATGTCTTGCTTTGTGAGCTGTTCGTTGCGTCTTAGCTTCTGCAAGGTGATATGATCACTATGCTGCTGAAGGAAATGTCTGACCTTCATCATGAAGCGGGCTTTGTCGGTACCGTTGCCAATATCAGGCAACGCAACTTCGCTGCCCTCACCAATCTCATCCTGGAAGTCCGTGTAGACAATCTTGCGCGATGCAGGTTCGATGAGTTTCACAAGGCCACGCAACTTACGACGAACGTCTTCGAGTATGGGCAGGGTGATGCTTTGCCAATACTCGTCTGTTTGCAAATCCAAGATGAGACCCATCTGCGCGGTGACCATTGGCACATTGCTGAGCTCTTCAAGTGAAGAAGCAATCCCTTGGATCCGCTCTTGGTACTTGGCGAAGGTGGCATCAGCACGTAGCAGGGCGAGTTGCGCCAGAAGAACCAAATAGTCGAACTGTTTGGCTTCCAGTTCATCGTCTTTTAGCGTGCTTGGCAAACCCGCGATGTGTTCTGTGAGTTCAAGCCGATCTTCGATTTTCAGCTCTTTCCAGACATCGCGGTTTTGGAATTTTTCGACGTAGCGTCGCTTTGGCCTTACGATGAAGTTATCGACATTCATGCCAACGACTTCGTCGTAGAGCCGATTTTCTATCGAGACCTTGAGGCTGACTAACTCGTCATCCAGACCTTCCTTGCTATTCGCGATCTCATCCATGAGATCAACACGGGCAATAAACAGTTTTTCGCCAATTGAAGGCGCAAGAGCACCATCACTGATGTTCGGGTTTTGATTGAAAAACTCAAAATTCTGGCAAAAGTCGAAGACTAGGAAGTTATCCTTGTGCATGTCTGGCCCAAAGAGATCAGGGCACAAGCGGGTTCCACGTCCGATCATCTGCCAAAACTTGGTCTTCGAGCGCACGATCTTGAAGAAGACGAGGTTAACCACCTCCGGCACATCGATACCCGTGTCGAGCATATCTACCGAGATGGCGATATGCGGTGACTTCTTTGGATCAGAGAAGTCATCAATCAAAGACTGCGCATAATCAACGCTGTAGTCGATAACTTGCGCAAACTGCCCCTTGAGATGGGGGTAGTTCTTATCGAAGCGCTCTGCGATAAAGTGGGCGTGCTTGCTGTTTTTAGCAAAGATGATCGTCTTTCCAAGACGGCCCCCTTCTTCAACTTTCAAGCCGTTGGTCATCAAGTGCTCTAGCACCTTGTCCACGGTATCGGCGTTGAAAAGCCATTTGTTCAGTTCCGCTGCTTCGACCCTGTCAGGTCGTTCTCCCCCATCATCCGTCCATTCAAGTGAATCCCACGCTTCCTTCTCTTCATCGGAAAGATCGTCGTAGTTGATGCCTTCTCTCTGGAACTTCAAAGGGACGGATACGGCGCGGGGGGGAACAAGAAACCCGTCAGCAACAGCCTCATCAAGATCATAGGCGTCAGTCGGCACACCTTTCTCAAGCTCGAAGAGCGAATA
Source organism: uncultured Marivita sp. (assembly GCA_947503115.1). Lineage (GTDB taxonomy): Bacteria > Pseudomonadota > Alphaproteobacteria > Rhodobacterales > Rhodobacteraceae > Marivita. The sequence goes on along the minus strand of CANNCS010000023.1, from coordinate 24,798 downwards.
CGTATCGCGGTCAATCTCATCTCGCGGCGTGGCTGTCAGGCCAACCAAGAAGCTGTCAAAATACTCGAAGATGGCGCGGTACTTGCGGTAGACAGAGCGGTGCGCCTCATCGATGACGACCAAGTCGAAGTGACCAGGCCCAAAACGCCGCGCACCGTTTTCAACTTCGTTGATGAGGCCCATCATGGTCGGATAGGTCGCAAGGCAAATCCGAGCGCCATTATGATCATTCTTCTTTGGATCATGCTTTTGAAGAAGGTTTGCGCTCGGCGCGGACGGAAGATGTGCTTTGAATGCGGAATGCGCTTGGTTTACCAGGGCGATCCGGTCTGCAAGAAACAGAACACGCTTCACCCAGTTCGCCCGCATGAGCTGATCTGTCAGGGCAATTACGGTGCGGGTTTTGCCAGAACCCGTCGCCATCACCAAAAGGGCTTTACGAAGGTGATCTTTTTCAAGGGCCTCTCCAACGCGCTTAATGGCACGCGTCTGGTAGAAGCGGCCTACGATATCCGTATCTATTTCAACCTTGGCAAGTTTTTTGCGGCTTGATCGCCGCTGGTGCAGTAGCTCCAGCTCAGCCTTCTTGTAGAAGCCTTGTACGGGCCGAGGCGGATAGCGGGTGTCGTCCCACAGCCAATGCTCGTAGCCGTTGCTCAGGTAGATGACAGGCCGCTGCCCGAACTGTTTTTCAAGACAATCTGCATAGAGCTTCGCTTGCTGCTGACCAACACGAGAGTCTTTCTTTGTCCGCTTGGCTTCAACAAGCCCAAGTGGCCTACCGTCATTCCCCCACAGGACGTAGTCAACGAAGCCTTCGCCTGAATCATTCGGCATGCCAACGACGGGGAGCTCGCGATCACGTTCCTGATCGAGCGGCCAGTCCGCTTCATGCAAGAGCAAGTCGATAAAAGCGTCACGCGTTTGCTCTTCATTGTAGTCGTGCGTATCAGGCGCAACTTGGTTCGCTTTCTTAGCGGCTGCGACCTCAGCCTGAAGACGTTTTATCTCTTCATTCAGCTTCTCGCGCTCCGCTTCGGTCGCAAGCCGTGCTTCCCGTTCTTGTTCCAGAGCCTTCTCGCGGGCATCGAAGTCCTCGCGCATCTTCTTGATCTGCTGGACGGTGGTAGCCGTTATGGTCAGCGTCTTCTGGAGAAGGTTTGGGTTGAACTGTATGTCGGCAGCAGGTTTTGCGCCCTTCGCGTAAGTGCGTACCAGCCAATAGGAGAAGTGAAACAGCTCACGGATCGCTGTGATCGAAGACTGCTCGCTGATCTTCCTATGACTGTCGTGTACGGCGCGGTTGCCGAGGTCCTTGATCAACTTGGCTTTCGTGACAAGCGCATTGCCTGCAAGCTGCCTGAAACTTGGCTCGTGAATGAGCGCAGAAAGCGCATTATCATACGGACTGTGAAGCGATGGATCGGCCTCGTACATCCAGTTGATGGCCGTTTCCAATGCCAACCTCGCGTAGAAGCAGGCTCCGCGTGGATCAGACAGCGCAAGCTTCTCAGCCTTGCTGGCATGGGCAAAGACGGGAGAGAAATTGGTCTTGAGGAACTCGAACTGACTCAAACGGCAACCTCACTTCCGAGTTGCCGCTCAAGTGATTGGCGGATGAGACCCATGACATATGGAAGATCGGCATGGTTATCGAGTTTGACTTCGATTTCTCCATTTCCCCATCGTCCTAGACCGGATACGTCTTTGCAGAGACCGCGCGGATCATTGATCTCGGAAAATCGCATATTCAGCGACAGCCGAAGTTGTTTTGAAAGCGGAACTACATCGACAAAATTTGTCTCAGCCTTGTAGGCCACGTAGAGCTTCAAAAATTCCTCGGAGATACAAGGATCAAGCGCGAGCACTTCTTTTCGGAACGCGGCAAAGAGATCGCGCAGGGCTGGCCCCATCAGATGTGGATGATCTTCGATTCTGTACTTTTCGCGCTCGGCTGTCTTGGGTCGGTAGGCATCTGAAATTTCCTTTGCCAGTTTTGGTGCAGGCCAAACGGCAACGGCTGTTTTGGCAAGTCTTCCAGCCCGAACCTTTATGTCGTTCTCGTCCCAAGTCTCTTGTTGCCCAAGCCCGGCATTGACCTTCAAGGGGCTCGATGCAAAGCCGCCTTCCATATCTCGTTTTTCGAGAAAGGACTTATCGCTGTACTCGGAATTGTAGCCGGTGAGGGTTAAGTTACCGAGCGTGTGCAGCCACGTCTCATGCACACGTTGCCAGTCTGGGCCAAGCGCCGTCTGCCATGCAGGTGAAAGCTCTTCATTCTGCGGCATGATATGCTCGATGGTGTATTCATCGACCGAGACACGTTCTTTGCGTCCGAAATTCTCGAAACGCCGTAGCCAGTAGCTGCGGCTTCGGAAGTGATACAAGTCGCGGGTTTGGATATCGCGCTCGAACTCCTCATCGCTAGGGAAGCGGCGATAGGAGGGCAGGTTGATGAAGTGCGCCTGAATGCTTTCCAGATAGCGATCCTTCTTCAGCGCTTTGGCGAAGGTCGCAAAGGTTTTGTTCATCGAATTGGTCGGGATAGCACAGATCGCGCGGCGGAACACATAGGCCTCAATTAGGCGGATCGCTTGGGACAGTTCATCCTTACTCAAAGCACCAGTCGAATAGTCATGGTAGAGCTCAAGCAGAAGTGGATAGGCGACGTCGACCTTCAGCTCTCGCAGGTCGTGGAACGCCTGGGCCAACTCGGCATCTGTCTCCGCACCAAGCGCCATCGCGCAGTAGTAGCGGGCATAGTCGCGGATTTCCTTGACCAGCGGCTCGACTTCATCACCCGTCGCTCCGATAGCGCGTGCATGCGACTTGAAGGCCTCATAGACCTCATCGAGCTTGGGGATGTCACCCGTCTTCACGGTCAGGTAGTGGCGCATAAAGCCGTCGAAATGCGTGTTGTAGGCTTCCTGACCGAAGGCAATCTCCATCGGTCGCCAGAATTCTTCGTAGAGGCGCGTCTGCAGCACCGGCTCCAGCCCCATCAGAATGAAGTTGCGGATCAGATCAGCCTGACTGAGCTCACGGCCTGTTGAGTTCATACTCTCGAAGATGAGCTGCGGGTTGTCCTGATCGCGGTTGAGGGCGATATCAACGACGACGAGCTTGGCAAGCCCGTTGCAAACAGCCTCTAGATCACCCTTGCAGCCTGCGATCAGCTCCTCGAACAGTGCGAAGTTTTCCGTGACGCGTATTGAGTGCTCGGCGGGTTGCTCCTTGTCGCCGACAATTGCCTTCAGCGTCTTCTTGTCGGTCTGGGAGAGGAGCAGCTTGTAGTGCCGCTCGCCCGTTTCCTCGGGATTGAGCAGGTAGTAGTTGCGCAGCTTGCGGGCGGAAAACCCGTCAACGGGTTCCTCATCGCCAAGGGCGTTGGCCAAAGCGGCGAGTAAAAGCGTCACGGTGGTCAGGCGTTGCTGGCCGTCGATCACCAAAAGCGGAGCCTGGTGAGAGACCTGAGACAAGCCTTCCTCGATATAGACAATCGAACCAACGAAATGCACCGAAATCGCATCGTTCTTGCCCGTACGGATGATGTCATCCCAGAGCTGACGGCACTCTTTTTCGGTCCATGAATAGGTCCGCTGATAGATCGGGATCACGAACTGCGGTGACTTTTTGAGGAATCCGAGGAGCTTGGCTTCAGTAGCTTTCATGGATCAAAGCTCCCCCCTGAAGGCGCGGTTTTGTAAGGTGCCAAACAGGGCGTCAAAGGCTAACTTAGAATTCTCAAACTCAGAGCGTTGCGCTTCAGCCGCTGAAATTCGATCTGCGAACTCAACCTGCAAGTCCATTGGCGGATTTAGTAATGGTAGATTCTTCAAGTTGACAATCTTCAACTCAGCAAACGTCGTGCCCGAAGCAATCGAATGATAGTTATGCAAGAAGAGGTTCCGAAGATGGTTTCGCAAGTAATCACCATTTATCTTAGTATCATGGCTCTTTATCCAAAGGACCCTTCCATCTTTGAAGTAGAATGGCTCATTAGTATCAACTCTCCAAATTCTGCCGTCGTGGCAGATCGATGGAAGCAATAAATCGCCAATTTCCGGCTTTCCCGAATGCTGGACCAGAGAGTGATAATGGTCTTCTGAGATATTTAGCTTAGGCTTAATGTTTTCTCCGGTCGCCAGCTGTCCAACTTCGGTGCCCCTGTAAAACGGTATTCCTTCCTCTACGAACTCGCTTACAAAGACACGCTTGCTGGAGCCTACGCCACAAAGATCGCCAAGCTTCACCGTATCCCACCCTTTTGGATTTTTGACGGCATCACCAAACATCTCATGAAAGATCGCCTGGCCCAACGTGTTCAGGCGATCAATGGCGCGCTGGCGAAGGCGGCGCAGCGCATCCGCCTGATCGAGGATCGCCGCAATTCGTTTTTGCTCATCTAGCGCTGGGAGGGGAATTTCGAAGTCTGCAAGCGCCTTCGGGCTCAAGCGAGGCAGGTTCGCGCCAGACGAGCGGCCATTTGCGTAATCAACCATTGAAGGCTGACGTAGAAAATAGGCAAGATAGCGTTTGTCAATCTTTGAGCCTGGCTTCACTGGCAAGATGTCAGTGCTACAAATCCCATCGAAGTCAGGCAACGCGATCTTAGCCAGATATGGTCGCAGCTTCCCGTAGAGAATGTGGTCAGAAGAAAATCTAAACTTCGTGCTAGCTAACTCACCGTTGGTGACAGTTTGAGCCCCGAGTATCCGACCACCACTCTCAATGTGTTCAAGGCCAAGATAAGATGTTCCAGGCTCGATAGAGGTTGGATCGACGCCATTTCGCTCGATTTTAGCAACGTCAGAAAGTTTCGCGGCCGCCCAAGTCATCCCAGCATCTCCTCCAGCTGGGTCAGCCCGTCGGTAATCTCCGACTCGATGGCGCGCAGCTCTGCAATTATCTCCTTCGGGTCCTGATGCTCAACTTCTTCGTGCTCGACCTCCTTGTAGCGGTTGAGCGAGAGGTCGTAGTCAGCAGCGGCGATGTCCGCCAGCGGGACGCAGAAGCTCTGAGCCGTGCGCGGGTTCTCAATCTCGCCGCCGTCCTTCTCCGCCCACCGTTTCATCAGATCGGGCAAGTTATTCTTTTCATGCTCTGCGTCGCTGAGTGCTTCGGTCGGAACAGGACCGAGCTTTTCGTTCGGCAAAAGTGGTGTGCGCTTGTCATCAAGCGAGATGCCATCAGCCTGCACGTCATAGAACCAGACGTGATCGGTGCCGCCGACGCCCGTCTTAGTGAACATTAGTATCGCTGTCGAAACACCCGCATAGGGGCGGAAGACACCAGACGGCAGCTTAATCACCGCATCGAGCTTGTGATCCTCGACCAGCATGCGGCGGATTTCCTTGTGTGCCTTGGACGAACCAAACAACACGCCATCGGGCACAACCACTGCTGCGCGACCACCTGTCTTCAGCAAGCGTAGAAAGAGCGCGATAAACAGAAGCTCGGTCTTCTTCGTCTTGACGATCTTCTGAAGGTCCTTGGCGGTGGTGTCATAGTCCAGTGATCCCGCAAACGGAGGATTGGCAAGGATCAGGGAATACGTGCCCGCGTCCGCGTTGTGCTCTTCGGCAAGGCTGTCGCGGTAGGACACATCGGAATCCTCAACACCGTGCAGGACCATGTTCATTGCGCCGATGCGCAGCATGGTTGGGTCAAAGTCAAAGCCGTGGAACATCTTGTTGTGAAAATGCGCGCGTTGCTTTTCGTTGCGGAAGAGTTCGGGATGGTTGGCACGCAGATACTCACCTGCCGCAACCAAAAAGCCGCATGTGCCCGAAGCAGGGTCGACGATCACGTCATCAGGCGTCGGAGCTGTCAACTCGACCATCAGCTGGATGATGTGACGCGGCGTGCGAAACTGACCATTCTGTCCGGCGCTTGCGATCTTGCCGAGCATGTATTCATAGAGGTCGCCCTTTGTGTCACGGTCATCCATGCGGATTTGGTCAAGCATCTCGACAACTTTGGACAGAAGTCCTGAGTTGGAAAAGCCAAGTCGGGCATCCTTCATGTGCTTGCCGTAGCTGGAGCCTTCTTCGCCGAGTTGACGAAGAAATGGGAAGACGTGCTCATCAACGACCTCCATCATCTCGCGTGGTTCGAAATTCTTGAACCGAGACCAGCGCATGTCAGCATAGGCACGGCCTTTGTCATCTTTGCCTTCAGGGAAAATGCGCCGTTCCATTTCGAGGCCAAGCGTTTCGGCTTTGCTTTCTTCGAGCGTGTGCAGGTCATCGAGCCGCTTGATGAACAGCAAATAAGTGATCTGCTCGATCACCGAGAGCGGGTTTGAAACACCGCCTGACCAGAACGCACTCCAAATTTGGTCAACCTTGTTTCGTATTTCGCCTGTCAGCATGCTCTGTCCTGCTTTCGTTCTGCGTGTTGCCTTGAGAAGGCACGGGATGGCTCTCGACGTAAGCGCGCATGAACTCTCGGATCACTTGTGCGGCGGGTTTGTCGTCGGCTTGGCATGCAATAACGAATTCATCGCGCAACTCGCGACTAACCCGGACACGCATGCCAACGTCCTTCTTCATCCCCACAAGTGTAACCAACGGATACACTTTTCTAAAGTTCATTTTGGAACTGCTGGCAAACCTTGAGGATGCTTGACTGCTAGGGCAGGGGAGGGCTGCATGGGCTTCCGCTTCTGGGGGCACATCCGTTTAGCCTCAGGTGTCAGGCTGAACTTGCCCGAGCGTTAAAAGGCTGGAAACTGCACTTGTCCAAGGCCTCTTGGTGTCTAGTGCTCTATGTGACAAGCTACGGGATCAGAGCACTAAATTTGGTCCATAAGATGTATGATTTAGAACGTTTTATCTCTGCTCAGGAGAGCAACTATGAAACTGCTTTGCGCGAACTTCAAGCTGGCCGAAAAACAAGCCATTGGATTTGGTACATCTTTCCGCAACTGAAAAGCCTTGGGCACAGTGATCGAGCGAATTTTTATGGCGTTGCTGAAATGGAAGAAGCCCTTGCATACATGGAGCACGGCATTTTGGGGCCGCGCTATCTCAAATGCGTTGAGGCGATTATGGAGCATGAAGACACTCCCATCGAGCGCATCATGGGCAGTTCAATTGACGCGCAAAAGCTCCAATCTTCTCTGACTCTGATGCTGGTGGCTGGGGCAGGGCCTGTCGCCCAAAAGGCTTTAGAAGTGTTTTTCGACGGAAATGTCTGTGCTGCAACCATGTGCGGAATGGCAGGTGACAATACGTAGGCTTGGCGCTTACAACAAAAAACATATGAACCGAGTTTTGTGAGCCAGAGCGATGTCACCCAATGTCGCGGAATGCTCTGATTTCGATAAATCTGACTGCTTCGATGGTTGGTACACCAGTCAACTGGTCTGATAAATGTTCAACAGTAGGTCTGGGCTGTGGCCATCGCCCCTAAGTTCGGAAAGCAGTCCTTTAAATGTTGGACGGAAACGCTGTTCAGCCTGTTTTATACTGGAGCTTTGTTGAGACCTCAGGTCAAAATCTGCAAGGATGGCTTCAATAGCTTCTATAAGAAGTTGACCAAGGGGATCATAGCCGGGAACCAAGGCATATGGCTCAATAGAGCGCCAACGAAGCAGACCACCTAGCAGAAAACGTGCATATAAGAAGCGGTTATAACTCTCGCCAACCACCTCATTTAACTCAAAGAGTACCCGCCGTGCCAGTAACTCGATATCCTCGCTTGTGAGGTGCAACGGCGCCGTTTCAGAGCGCGATAAAATCATGGCGAGGCAGGCGGTTTTTGTCCGCCACTCTGACGGGCCAATAGGTTTCTGCATTACATGTTGAAGTAAGAAAGCCTCATCTGTTGGATCGGACAGGATTCGTGCCAAGCCTTGATAAATCAAAACCCAGTTCGAGGAAGTCCAAACGAAAGGATGACGGCCTTTTTCTGTCAAACAATCCATCATCATGGGGACCAACTCCGATGGGCAGCGGCGAAATTGCCAGGTCAGGAAGGCCAAAGCTTCATTGTCGCTGTTTCTTTGCCCTGCTACCCGTTCTTCGGTTTCCTCCATGGCGCGCTCAGTCAATCGGTCTAACCGTTCGACATCTCGGTGCGACAGTTCAGGGGGGAGATCGCCATCACTGGATACGCAATATCCTTGGTTAACGCGCGACCGCATCTTCTGAGCAAGCGCTTCCCAATCGACAATCTCTCGATCTACATTCTCTTTCAAAAGCTCCGGTAATCCGGTCTGCCAAGCATCGATCTTGGTCGGCAGTACGAGCCTATCTGGGATTGAGGGATGGTGTGCTTCAAGCGAAGCAACGAGAGGTTCCCAATTCATGTCAATAATTTCGGCCTCGTCCCAATCTACGGTATACTGCCGGCCGATATCCCTAGATTCCATCAAGATGCGTGCGCGACCGGATGCGGGTTTTTGCTCAACCAGAAGAGCGACTGGTGCCGCTTCCTTCAAAGGTTGCCCAATGTCGACCATGGCACGTCGCGGCCATTCAATGGCCTCTTTACGAAGATAGACGGATATCGTTTTTTGTCGTGCTGGAATGGCCAGTTGTGCTGGTTCTGGGCTGCGATATAGGCGGCCTGCCTCTACCGTATCGCCCTCCCTTATGAGATCGTAACTCTCTGCTTTGTTACCTGTCTGCACGATTGTAGAAATCTGCGGCAGGAAATCAAAATAGACAGGCGAGCGCTTCTGTACACGGTGTGCCGCCTCCAAGGCACCCAATGCGACAGCGTTGTGTGGCAACCTGATCAATGCTTCGTCTATGACGTCTTCGCACCACCGGGAGACCAAATCGGCGATACTGCCCGCCGCGACACTTTCAAAAATTATCACGTCGCATGGCTTCAGTTCGGCAAAATCCTCCTGAGTAATGTCACATTTCGGCAGGATCATTTGCTGAGGTTCCAGCAAATCCCATCGACCCCGATTGTCTCGAAGCAGTTCTGCGGCAACAGGCTCACCCAAAGCGAGCGATGCGACCATCTTTGCTTTAGGGCGATGAGAATTTCTCGATGAATAATCTTCGCCTTTCAGCATTAGACGGCGCGCTGTCATCACCATTTCGTCAAGCCCTGCAACAGATCTTATTAACTGTGCGGGCTGTTTCCGCTCTGGGGCAAGGACACCACTATGAGACAGAATCCGCATTTTCTGGATTGCCAGTCCTTGATCACAATGACTGATGACACCTACCAGCTGCCCTTCGGAAAGTATGCCCTGTGAGGCATGAAACAGAACTGCGAGAACACTGCGCCAGACTAACAGTGGATTGGAAAGATGTGCTTTTTGAGCTGCCTGTAATACACGTTCTTGCTGTTTTTCGAGGTCTCCCCCGACGTCATCGACGGCAAAAACGTTGTAACGAGCACCAGAGACCAAACCTGTGTATGCAGCACCAAGAGCTTCTGGAATTTCGGAATCTCCAGCCAGCAGGTCACGTGTCACGATCCGACGCTCCGTCGATCCGACATCTCCCCAGCCCCCGCCGCGGCCGTGTGGGGCCAAATCAGCTTGCGCCCCTCCGATCCAGCGCTTTTCCGCATTAGTGCCCGCAAGCACGACGGATGATAACAGACCACCACTTGTGATTTGCTGTTTATGACGCTCTTCGCCGTCTGCAGTAATTTCCCAATTCCGTGCAGCCTGATCACGGAACCCGTTCACATCATATCCGCAAAGCTTGGTCAGGCCCATGCAGGCGCCTCCGAGAACTGACCCTCAGCAAAAGCCTTGAGCGCGGCAATACCTTTCCTCAATGCATCACCCGACGCGCCAAGACTGATGGCATTTACCGCAAGTTCGCCGTTGGTTTGTCTGGCGGCACAAGATTCGTGATGTGTTGGCGCAAGGATCAGACCGCTCAGAATTGTGTCCATCACGTTCAATTGGCGCTGCGCCACACGCAATTGTGCAAGGTAACCTAGTGCTTCTTGTGCCAACTCACCTACATCAAAGGGATGCATTGCATGGGGTGTCCATACCGGCACCCGCTGATCAAAGTTTTGCCCTGTTGGATCCGATATGCGCAACGCAACGTGCGCACGAGCAACAGTTAACAAGCTTCCCGGCTGTTCAGGACGGGCCTGTACTTCAACGACCCGCCCAATCTGTTTTAGCCAAAAAACCGCAAGCGGACGATCCTGATCAAACCAGCGCCCTGCGCGAGCTTCTTCGTGCCACAGCATGGGAGATTGTGCGATCAACTCGGAGCCAGGCAATTCATCCAACGCGAGAACGATCGCGAGAACTGAAAAATCTGTCCATGCCTGTGCCTGCCATGCCCAAAGCTCATCAAGTGCTTGATCACGTTTCAACAAACGCAACCACGCATCGTGCACGCGACGATAACCGCGATCCTGCATCAGTACGTAGTTTGGAGTGATCCCAGGATGCGCAATACCGACGCCTAGATGGTCAAGGTCCTGATCCATTCTCTTTGTTAACTTCCGTAATGCTTCGACTGACCGGAAGCGCGCACTCTCGCTTGCACGCTTGTGTTCGCGCAGCCACTCTCGCGCCACGGCCTCCGCTAAACGTAGCCACGACCTTAGAACACGATTTTCGAGTGTGTCGAAATTCTCACGACGCACTGTGGCAAGGATACGTTGGCTGGCCCCTGCACGTTCGGCGATCCGCCGTCCTGGCTGACGGCTCAACCAAACCATCGAGGCCCGGTCCATCTCTTGAACACGATCCAGTGGCGTTAGTTCGCGATGCCTGCGCAGCACGCGCCGTATACGCTTTTCCAGGTCGCGCGCCACGGGTCCGAGATCACGTGCCTGACGCACGATCTCGGCCATGCGTGGATCTTCTTCGTTTTCGGCGCGTTTCCATGCATCCCTGAGGCGTGACCAGACGTTCATTGGATCGTCCAGAGCCTCTTCCAACTCTTGCAATCGGGCCATGACTTCATTCATCCGGCGCAAGGTGTCGAAAGGAAGTGTATCTTCGTCTGGTTGCGGCTCTGCTCCTATCTTTGGACGTATCGGGAACCCCGCACGCTTCGGCGCTTCGCCAGATCCTTTGCGCGGATAAGGATGTAACCAAAGCGGCCGCTTTTCGTCCCTCACCGAGCCAAGCATCAGTGGGACTCTGTCCTCGCCCTGTTTTAGTTCGCCTTCACTTAGCAAACAGTCTTGGGGTCCAAACGGAACATCATCCTCACGAGTTTGCCCAGACCAAGGACGCGGAAGCCGTGCCATCAGCGCGTTACTCCACTCCAAACGAACTGACCAGTGCCCTCTGCTGCTTCCATCGATGCAGTAATGGCCTCCGCCAGAGGAGCATCATTAAGTTCATTTTCTACGAACGTCTTTAGGTTGCCAAATACATGCTCCATGTCGTCGATTTCGACGCCCCGTAATTTTGGCAACAAGCGCATCTCCACCTGATCGGCCAAGGCCGCTTGGACACGATCGAGACCATCTGTCTCTGGATAATTTGCGACATAGTCCATGATCGCGCGACCCAAACGGTGTCCGAAGGGTCGCTTGAAATCACGCATGATTTCTACCATTTGGGAGAGACTTGTCGACATGGTTGCATCATTGGCAACCAAAGACACCGGCTTCCCCCAAGATTGCCACTTTTTTTGAGACAATGCTCTGACCTCTGGTGCTTGGCCGAGGTTTGCGCCGGATTGGATCTTTTTCGGAGCGGCAAAACGCAGGATATTTGCACGATCGACGACTTTATCAGACAATGATTGCGTGCTTTCGTCCTCGTTCATCGTGCCTGCAAACAGCAGATTGTAACCTGGGAAAATACGCGGGGGGGTGGTCAGCTTAGGAATTTCGAGCTCAATCTCTGCATCTTTGCGCAGCCCCTTGTCATCCGTGTTGTCTCGTCCTGGGCGGCTTTCCAACCGGCTGAGGAAGTCAGAGAAATAATATTCGACCCGTGCGAGGTTCATCTCGTCGAGTAGAACCATCATCATGCGATCTTGGATTGCGTCTTCGTTATTATGCCTATCCATAGCCCAAAGTGCGCGCGCCATGTCCGTTGGTCGGAACTTGCCTTCGATGTAATTGTAGAAGCCCATGAGATCCTGTGGACTATCCCAACGTGGCTGCACTGGCACCTGCAGGAAACCGATCCCCATGGCGCTCGCATATTGGCGAGGCAGTTGGCTCTTTCCGGTTCCCGAGATACCTGCGAGCACCGCCATCTGCGTGCTCTCGTTAACTTTCATGGCAGTATGGAAAGCTCTGATAACCCGCGGGTGATACTCAAGGCCGAAAGCTTGAAGGCGTTTCTCCACACTATGGATTGCTTCCGCCTCAGAGATTTGGCCCGGCGCATCAAGATTTTCCAGCTGAACGATAACAGGTGGATGTTCTTTGAGTTCCTTAAGCGGGTCGACCGAGGGTGATACGCTCCCCGTGAGCGCACCTTCGCTCTGCTCGATCGAATGCTTTAGCGTGGCAAGCTTTGCCTCCATCTGCACCCACCGATCGCTTAGCGTTTCCAATTCGGAAGTACGTTCTGCAAGTGAAGTTTCAGCTGAACCAAGTTCGAAGCGCAGTGTTGTTAATTCGTCGTCGAGATCATCCTTTAGTGACTTTTGTTTGTTGATGTCGCTGGTCAATGCAGCAAGTATCGCGTGCCTGTCTTCAAGTTTTTGTTCAAGAGTTCTGATCTCTGCTTCACACGCGCCGGATGCAACTCTCAACGCATTATGGTGGTCTTCTGCATTAACGATTTCGCTTTTCACCCGAGCTAATGCTTGGTCTTCAGCTGCTTTTTCCGCTTGGACTTGTGAGAGTTTGGCAGAGCTTTCGGCAACGCTTGCACGCTCCGCCGCAAGGCGTTCCATTACATCTTCCAGGTCGCCTTCGCGTGACGCTAGGGCACCTTCTTTACGAGCTAGGTCTGCCTCGAGGTCCAACGCACGTTTTGTCAGATCCGATACGCGTTTTTCTGCGTCCTCAAGCCGACGCACCTCGTCACTCACGTCATCAACTATTTTTTCCAACTCAGCCTTCTGGGCTTCAAGAGCCGATATTTGATGCACAAGTTGCTCGGCCTTTTCGAGACGTTCTTTAACGGAGAGATACTCCTCGCGCTTCTCCACAAGTTCAGCCTCAAGGGACTGCCGTTCGATTTGCGCTGCCTCCATTTCAGAGCGAACGGCCAGGACTTCTTCTTTTCTCTCCGCAAGCGTTGCCCATTCCGCCATTAGAGCCTCGCGTTGACGGATCAGGGCATCCACCTCAGCCTGTACCCCGGCAATATCGGCCAGGGCCTTTCTTCGTTGCTCCAATTCCCCTTCGATATCAGTTAGCAGTGCCTCTTTTTGTTGGAGGCGCGCTTCGTAGACAGCCAGTTCTTCAATAGGCCCTGCAGCCGTTGCGGCACGGTCATTGCGGATGGCCAAAAACAACTGAATCATGGAGAGCAGAGCAAGTGCTGAGGCCGTCACAAGAACGATCGTGGTAAGGTTCGATAGCATTGGCTGTCACTCACTCTTCGGACTGAAAGTCGACTGGGTTGGTTGCGTCATTTTCAGAAGCAGGGGCAGGGTTTTGGTCGGTTTTGACCTGCCGAGGCTCCTGAGCGATTTGCTCCCCTATCTCGACAATCTGCTGACTGAGATCATCTCTATCAGACTGGAGCCGCGCGATCTCTTTTTCCAGATTTTCAAGGCTAACGCGTCGAGCCCCTTCACGAGCGGTGATTTCGGTGAGAGACCCTTGTACAGCAGTGATTTGCCGCTCCAATGCAACCTTATCGTTTCGTAACTGCTCAACTTCGCCTCTTATCGGCTCCAGCTCAGCGAGCCTTCCCTCTATGTCGGCTTTCTGAGATTCTAAAAATGCAATCTCTTGATCCAGCACACCCTTTCGACCTGCAACAATGGCTTGGTCCGATCGCGCCTGCTGTAGTGCGTCAAGTTCTAAAGACAATTGCTGTTTTGCCTCTTCGACCTTGCCTGACAGGTCGACCAAGAACGTCTGCAGGACCTCACTGGAAGCTCTCCTTTCGGAGACCTGCTTTTCGATGGCTGCGTTGTTTTGCTCTAAAGACGCCAAACGTTCTGTCGATTCACCAATGCTGGTTTGTATTCCTTCCAATTCAGCAGTGGAGATCTGGATTCTCCTTTGCACTGTGGTCAACTCGGCAGTAAGTTCCACAACACGGCTTTGTGACAAGGCAAGTTTATTTTCAACTTCAGCAAGTTCTACACCCCCGTCTTCGAGACGGGTATTGAGTGCAAACTGTTCATCAATCGCTTTTTTATTTACAGCCTGAACCTGCTCCAACTCTAAAGACACCGCATCTCGTTGCGCCTCCAAATCGACTAGGGTTCGTGCAGCCCCCTGTGATTGAGCCCGAAGTTGTTCAACTTCGGCCTGAACCGTAAGCAGATCCTGTCTAGCGGCTTCCAGAGCCTGTGTTGTAGCTGCCTGATCTGTTCTCAGGGCTGTCAACGATGAATTTCTGGCCCCAAGGTCCGCTTCGAGCCGCGCAAGGCTATCTTTGGCTGCAGATTCTCTTGCAATAGCTTCATCTGCTTTGTCTTGAGCAGACGCCTGTTCAGTTTTCATCCGTGCCAAAGCAGCCTGTTGTGTTGTGACGTCGGCAACAAGGTTCGCGAGCTGAGACTGGGCATCGTCGATCTGTTTACCCAGCATCTGAATGTCCTCCTGCAGTTGTTTTTTTTCAGGGGTGTACCGCTGAATCTCTGCTTCGATAAAAGACAACGCCTGCTGCTTTTCTGCGATTTCGTCCGTAAGCGCCGCCTTTGTGTCCGCGTCACGTTGTAATCCTTGGATTTCTGCTTGCAGTTCCTCGCGCTTAGCGCGCGCTGAAGTGAGCTCATCTTCCATTTTGGCGAGTTTTGTTCGCGCGTCAGCAAGTTCATCATCGGCAGCATTGACATCTTTTCTTGCTTTTGAAGCTGCTTTGCGCATGCGTTCAGCTTCATCTCCAGCCTGCTGGATATCGCTCAAAAGGCTTTCATGCTGTTTTCTTGCTTCTTCCACCTGATCGCGTAATACTCTACCCTCATCAACGACAGCTTGCGCTTTTTGACGCTCCACATTCACTTCTGATAGAGCAGTCCGTGCTTTTTCTACCTCTGCTTTGTGCGACGCGGCCAATGCAGCAAGTCTCTGCACTTCGACTTCCAGTTCTCTTTGTTCCGCTTTAACAGCCGTGATTTCAGTGCTCATCGCTTGGCGATCCAGAACGAGCGCGCGACGTGCTTCTTCCTCCGCGGCAGTTTCGTTGCGCACTTCCTCGAGCCGTAAAGCATAGCCCTCACGATCCCGGATCAGTGCGCCAAATTCTCGGTCTAGCTGTCCTACCGCATACCATAGCACCCCGACGCCGATTAGAGCCGATCCGGACAACGCCGCTGCGACTAAGGTGAATTTACTCGACTTTCGATAGGTCTTGTTCGATGCGGTCAAGACATGCCTCCATGTTGCTTGCAAGTTCATCGACCCAGAAGCGGCGTACGCGCCATCCCAAGGACATCATTTGTTGGTCTCGCCACAAGTCCACACTTTTGCGTTTGCCATCTGGAGTCTCGTGCCATCTACGACCGTCGATTTCGAGATTTAGCTTTATCCCGCCATTTCCGAAGAGTGCAAAATCAAGTCGGCGTCCTGCCACGTCGAATTGTGCCTGCGGATCGAGACCGCGCTCACGCAATGCGTAGAAGACTTTAGCCTCCCATTCGCTATCAAAAATGCCTTCACCGCGTTTCCGCTTTGGTTCGGTGGCATACGCCGCGAGCCGGGCTAAGCTCTTGACCCGGCCGCTTCGTGCAAAATCAAGATCGCCTATGACATGCGCCATGGCTCGTGCCCGCGAGATAGCAACGTTCAAACGTCGCTTGTCCTTTTGTACGAAAGTCACTGCTGTCGACGGGCTAGACACACCAAGGACGGGCGAAAAAAGGATCATATCACGCTCTTGCCCCTGAAAACCATCGACTGTAGCGGCTCGGAAATCCGCTGCTGCCAACATGGCGTCTGGCACCTTACTTTGTACGGCGTCGACGATCGCTTGGACCTGGCTGCGAAACGGCGAGATCGCGCCGATGCTTCCAGCGTAGCCCTGCTCCACAAGTAGACGATGCACTTCGGTCGCCACAGCTTCCGCTTCTGCTGCATTCACATTGTTCCGACCCGGCGCCATCGGCGCGGGAACATGTGTCCAGGCCAGACCCGCTTTACCATCATGCGGAACACACGCGCCTGGCGGTTGTGCCACTACCAGCGCGCCTCCGTAGAAAGTTTCGCTGATGTAATTCACGATATCACCTGCAGAGCGGTACTGGTGACGGAGTGTGATCCTCGGCACATCACGGATGCGGTTTACACAATCGAAGAGCGACCGTTTGCTTTGTGCCATACCGCCCATCCGGGAGGGCTCAATGCTTTGTGCTAGCATCAAGTTTCGATCCTGTGCCAGCCCTAGCTGTGGTATGAAGGAGAGCTGTTTGTCGTCGCCCACCACGACTGCCCGTTTCGCCCGAGCAAAAAGAGGCATAGCCGATGCGATATCGCACTGGCTCGCTTCGTCGAAGATGACAAGATCAAATAGACCAGCCTCCAACGGGATGCGCTTTCCGGTGCCCAGAACAGATGCCAACCAAAGAGGGCGGTGGCGTAAAATGGCGTGAGCCAAATCGCCGGTCATAGGCTGTCGGTTACCTGAAATCTCCCGGGTGTCTGCCATTTGCATCAGTTCCAGACGGGTGTCTTCCGTCGGCATTACGCTCTCTGCCATCAACTGAGACAGAAGCTGTTTAACCTGTGTCGCTATTTGCTCGGACATATCCAGCAAGTTTGGGATTTCTGCGATGCTATCCCGTTCGGACCGCAATGCTAGGAGCTCCTGCCGCAAGTCAGAAAGTGACTGCACCCGATCGCCATTGTCCTGCTGCAAACTGCGCTTAAAGAAGGCCTTTTCTAGACAGGCTATAATACGGAGCCAGATGCCTCGCTGTTCAATTGATCGTATTTCTACGTCGCCACTTTCATCGACACCACCGTGTCTTTCGCGACTTTCGATCCGATCGAGCAACTCAGCGATTTCAATCTCGATTGCAGTGCGCTGACTATGACGGGCCAATCCATCGCTGCGCTGTTTTGCCAATTGCATCATTGCGGCAATATTAACTGGCTCGGTGACCTGTCCTCGCGCGCTGCTATCCCCATAGACCAGTGCCTTGAGAATATCATCGAAAGAGCTGTCAATTCCGCGGCTAGGGTCGAGCGTCCGTACGATAAACGGCACGTCTGGCGCTATGCTACCCAAACGGTCTTCAATAGCGTCCAGAGCCTGATGGTTTTTCGAGGCTACCAACACCGATCCGCCACGCATCAGTACCGACGCAGCCATTGAAACGATTGCCTGACTCTTTCCGGTTCCCGGCGGTCCCTGCACGACACTTAGTGGCGCAGTGCAGGCCCATGCGACGGCTGTCAATTGTTCATGATTCAGTGGACCAAGGTTCAGCGGGAGAAAATCATGGTGGGCACCAGTCCATTTCAGCCCGAGAAGTGGGGCCAAAGCCGTCTGCGCCAAAGTGCTTGTTGGCCAGGTTGCAATCTTGTCGAGATCCCCACTGGCTCGCGCGGTGAAACTGCTTTCACCTGGCAGGAATATTGCGGCGGCATCGTGAATACCTATCACGGATGGATCAAGGCGCGCTGCCAAGACATCCCCTGTCAGACGTCCGCGAAAATGGCCTGCAGCGGCTTCGCGTAAGCGCTGGACGAAATCATCGTGAGTCAGCGGTGCGCCTTCCCCGGTTGCGAAAATTTCCGGCAGCTCTTCTCGGCTCCAGCCCATTTCGCGCGCCGCACCAGACAGCCAATCAGGATTTACGAGTACATCGAGATCACCAATCGTTAGATTCAGCTTTCCGTTTAGCCGCTGCCATTTAGCGGAAAATAGACCAATTGGGCGAATGACTGGCGCCCCAGCCTTTCTACCGACAGACAGTGGCCAACCGATTGCCACTGCATTGTCCTCACCATCCCGTCGAAGCAATGCTTGACGGAAGTCAGACCCAAGCGCATCAAGCTCTATACTAATAGTTGTGGTGCGCTGATCGATGTCAATCAGAGGGCCCTGGCCTGCAAACAAGTGCCAATCCACTGCATGGAGATCTGGCCGAGTTGTCGTCCGTCCGCGTGGGTCTGACCGCAAAGCGGATCGCCAGTATTTAATGAGTGCGCTTGGATCGATGGCAAACGAATCTGCATTTGAGGAATCTTCGGATGCTTCGACACCATCATCATAATCCCCGTGGATCACGGCTGGTGCAGCTGTCAATTCCTCACCAAGCTGTGTCATGGCGGAGCCACTACCTAGGTTCCCCACAAAGCCGGCTTTGCTTCGACTAACAACGTTCAATGGCCGCCATTTGCCATCCCGGCCTTTTATGACCCGACCATCTCGAAGTAGCGTGTCTAACTCGGCCAGAATTGCTATGCGTCTATCTGCGTGAAATGTGACCCCGCACAAGGCGAAGAGCTCTTCAGTAGTCCGTCCTCTCGGAAACGCCTCGATTGTGCGGCACACGTTTTGCATCTACAGCCTTTCAAAGGCTTTTTTGACGAGATTGAGGTTTGATCGCATTTTCCCTTTTTAGGCATGCTTAGCTTGCGGACTCTGTGACGTACTTCGGCTAGATCAAAGAGGAGACCGGTTAGTCACGCGCTGCATGTGCTCCATTCCATATTTGTATTGTCAGGTGGGCAGTTAGGCGTTCTGACGATTTTATAAATTCTGTATACCGTAATGAGCACCGATGACAGCAGCCATAGCGCACTCAATATTGTGCCAATTTGTGATCTGTTCATCCTAACCATACCTTAGAGGTTGGGCTGTTGATTAGTAGCGCAGTATGACCCTAAAACTTTCCACTCACAGTTCGCTTTTGAGACTGGCAGGTCAAGTGTTTTGGGAGAACCTTGCCCCAGTACAGCCAGTGTTGCCAAACTGATTTGCTGGTCGTGGGTATGCTGGCCCTTTTTATGGCGCCTGCTCAACGAACAGATTCACAGTCTGACTGCACTCTCCAATGCGCGCAGACAGTGTATAGGCACCTGCGGTTGGCACCGAGACGACGCCTGCCTTTGGCGCAACCGCATGACCGTTCAGGTAAATTTTCGCTGCTTGGTCTGTAACCTGTATTCGAAACGCCAGTGCCTCAACTCGCAGCCAATCTTCGTCTTTGGGATAGATGAATACATCGGAACAGTTTGGAGTCAGATCCGATGACAAGCGACTTGTTTGGTCCCGAGTTGGGGGCAGGTCCGGTGGCAGCAGACCTAACGCTGATTGAATGCGTTCGGCTAATGGAAGGGCCCCTGTAGCCCCGGCAAGCGTATCTGTGGCTTCGTTGTCTGGTGTACCGAGCCACGTGTAAATGATGTGATCGCGCGTCAGCAAAATTGTATGGGCATCTTGTTGATTTTGCGACGTACCCGTTTTTGCCACACGAACTCCGCCAGATGTCAGCGGAACGGCAAGAAGATTTTGGATGCTTGCCGATGCTTCCGCTGAAACCAAGGCGTTTGGGGCCTGTTCAGCCTTAGCTTCAACGAAAGCCAGCCTTGGACTGTCAACTGGATCAGCAAATGACAGATATGGGGTCTGATGCCGGACGGTGCAGGATCCTACGTTTAGCCTGGTTCACAGCATGGCGAGCATATCCCTTTGGGATTTTTACTTTAAGACATGAGTTATGACACGCAATTTAGCCAGCTCTGGTTCGTTTGGGCCCAGTGTCACAAACGCACGTTTGTGAAAGGCTCGGAAAAGACAACGGCCTTATATTGTTGGCCTTCCCCGCGACCACAGGGCGTAAGCGTAGGATCCTGCACTCCCCGGCATCAGACCCCTCGGGACCAGCGCATCTGATGCCGCTCTCCGGATAAGCTTGTTCCCCTCGCGCCCATGCGGCACCAGACTGGCCTTCCCTGCAGGAACTAGACCCTTTCCGTTAGTCTTGTCAGACATGTACGTCCCTTTGAAAACTAGGCTTGATGAATCTGGTAACCTTAAACCGAGGCCCTTACCGTGGTCACCCTTAACCTCTCTACTGCTTCAAGTGTCAGAGACCGGGTATTTTCAGCGATCTGAGGCGGATTGCGTTTAACGCCCTCTATTCTCCCCTCACCTGTCAATAGGATCAGCGCGATCACGACGAGCAAGGCGACGATCCACCCCAGCCGCCCGGCGATGAGGGCTGTTCCGTCGTCAGCCTGGCCGCGCGTCCGGAGCTGATCACACCGCGACAGTTTGGACGCGCCACCCCCCATGACCCGGGTCCGTGCGAGAACAACGTCCATCTGGTCCAAACGGGCTGGCGCATAAACCAGTGGAGTATCCGACGGTCGAAGAATCCCGTATTCAGGGGTCCAACCGCTCCAATCGTCATCCGGTTCGACCTCGTCTCCGAACAGCTCCGCGTCCAGGATAAGGGTTACCTCTTTGATCTCCTCAGCGCGCTCCCGGATCAGAGAATACACCCGCTGAAACTCAGCGCTATCCAGTGGGATGTTTAGGTTCAGGGCCGGCTCTGGATGCTCTCCATGAATCGACAGGCCTTCGAACTGAATGGAAAGAGCACCCTCTGGTCGATCATTTTCAGTCGGTTTCATCTTTTCTGCAGGTCGAGCGGCCGGTTCAGCGCTGCCGGCCTCAGGGACGATCATCACCTTCCGCACTTCCCTAAACTGACGGACCGGTCCACCGTCCAGCTCGAACACGGTCAGCACCTCTGCGAGTTCCCCGCGCGCGGTCAACTCCTGTGCCGGTGCGTCGGCGCCTCCTCGGGACGGCTGGCCCCAGATCTCAAGCGCGGAGATTTCTGTCAGGCGCAAGTGCAGACGCCGTTTTCCCTTCGTGTAGCGCAAGGAAAGTGGGGCAAGCGGGAACTCCCCCTCGATCGTCGCATCATCTGGGGCGGACCAGTCAACGCCGCTATATGCGCTCAGAGTCGCATCAAGCATATCCTTCACCCTAGGTCTCCTTGTTTAGGTGGTTAAAATGTGTGGCGCGCCTCCTCTTAGGCGTGAAGTACGCTGAGCCAGGCGGTGCCACGATGAAATGAGCGGCGTCGGCGCTGTGCTTCTTGTCGTTGACGCCGTCGGTGACAATAAGGGTCGCGTCGGGGATCCGTCCGCAGGTTCGTGGTCATCTTGTGAAAGACGGTGATGACAGTCCGGCCCTCAGCCACCACTGTGGCACGCCGCAAGCCGTCGATCCGGCGTTTCAGTTCGCCCGCACTCATGCCGCCCCAGATAGATTCCTGAGGGCTTGCGCATGTCGACAGCTCAGAAATCAGCGTGTCAGCGTCATTATCGGTCAACATGAACACTCCGGTCCGGAACTCGGTCCCGAGTTCGAGGATAAGTTGTGCGTCGATTTCACGAAGGCCTCGCTGACGGAGCCGGGCGCGCGAATGTAAGGTCTGTTCAAGCGGAAACATTTTCATCCCCTCCCTCATCACTCGAGTTTGGCTTGCCCGTAAATGCGGCTGCAAATGCGGCTGCGAGGCTGCGCTTTCGCTGGAATTCCGAGCCGCGTTCCAGGATGACGGGGAACCCGAAGTCATCAAGGCAATAAGAATTTTCTTCATCAGGTCCTCTGAGCTCCCGACGCGAAATCGCCGGCCCGACCTCTGCCAGTCTAGAAACTGCATCCGGGTTGCGAAGCTGCTCGGCAAACCAGGCTTTTAGCTCAGTGGGCCCCGTGACTTTTTCTGGGTCCGCGTCCTGCAATCGCACAGTACCGGTCAGAAGAGCTAACCTGTGCAAGGCCGTGGTCTGCTCATCACCACCCTCGGTCACGTGCTCAAATAGGTCAGGTACTGTAATGTACCGCAGTTCTTGGTCCAAAATATTACGGACGGAAAACAGAGAGATATCGGGAATGTCAGCTTGACACACATGAGGCGCTGATTTCAGTTTTTCTGCTATGAAATCAGTGAACCGGTCCGTGATGCGATGTGCCTTTAGATCATCAAAGCTCTCGAAACCATGAACGTCAGCGAACACTTCCTCATATCGCAATAGGGCGTTCGTCGCCTCCAGAGGTGCGGTGAACACGTCCCGCCGGTCTATTGCTTCCTCTTCGTGGTTCAGAACATCAGATTGACTGATCGTGTATGGCCCACTGACATGTTCCGCATAAGCCGTTTCACGAAGTTTTTCTTGCAGTTCCAGGACCTGTTTGCGCAGCGCAAGCTGCTCGCGCCGCCACTTGAAGCTGTCCTCAATGAGGATCACAAACATAAGAGGGGCGAGGTGAACAATCTGGTCACTTTCAACCCCGTACTGTGCAGAAATCAGGTCGTAGTTCATCTGCGCGACAGTCGTTATCTTGTTGCGAAGCGTGACGTAGTTTGCGGGTATGGGGTCCGTGATCGGTTCCTCTCCACGCAGCTGGGCGTCGCTCGCACCGAGCGCACGCCTTAAGGCGTTGTAGGAGCGCTCTTGAACGGCGCGCATCGTTTCTGAAGGTTTTTTCGACGGCTTTTCAAGCTCGATTATGGTGCTTTTTACGAGGCCTGCTCTGTCGGCCAGTGCTTGGTGGCTAAGGCCCTTGAGCTTCCTGAGTTCCTTGAGCGCGGCTGGGTTAAGTTTCTTTTTCATGTCTTCCTCACGGGTCTGATAATATCAGATTAAACACCAAAAAAAGAATTTGAAGGCCCGAATTAAATCAGAAAATCCATCATTTGTCGGATTTAATGCCACAAAATAGGTATGATAATATACTAATTATCAGACCCCGGCCCACACTTGGCCAGGACGCGGCGGTCTTTAACGTTTTTTCAGACCGAGCAAGGTCGTGAACTCTCCACCCACTTCGGCACGGAGCCCAAGGCCGGCCAACTTGCCACAACTTGCTACGAGCGGCTGAAGGATGAGTCCTTCGCTCGCGCGATGGCGACTACAGGGGGTGGATTCCGGTAGGGGGCAGGATGACACCCCCCTGCAAGGGGATGGCCGTGACCAGATCTGCAGGAGCGCCGATGCGGGACATGGAGACGGTGGTGAGCGCGCTGGCCGCCCACGCGACCCGGGCCGCGGAGAAGCTGCGCCAGCACGGGCTGGTCGCGGGGACCATGACCGTGTTCTACCACACGAGCCGGTTCAGCGCTGGAAAGCCGCAGCATGCCGCGCCCCGGACCGTACGGCTCACCCCGATGAGCCCGGACTACGTGCCCGCGCTGGCACGGTTCCCAGAAATCCAACTGGTGTTCCAGATCCTGTCATGTCAGGTGGGCTGCATGAAGCCGGACCAGGCGATCTATGACCACGTCATCCAGGCGGCTGGCGTAGCTGTAGCGCGTACCCGAAGCGGTTCTCCGGACGCCTGCGGGCGCTAATGTGTTCAAGATCCTCATCCGACAGCGTGTAGTGATAGAGGATGCTGGCTTCGTCTTTCGGAATGTCGATCAGCGGTGCGCGTTGGCGCGCGGTCAGAATAGAGCGTCTTGGCATGTGGGGTTGTCCTTGTTAGGCAGTACACCCATTAATTCTTGTTTGACTGTATAGGTTTGTGATTCACTCCCGGGCGAACATCGGGCGGGAGGATGCAAGTGGCACGATCAGACATGAGCGATCTTGAATGGTAATTCATCAAGGCGGTCTTGCCCAACAAGACAAGGGGCAAGAAGCGGGTTGATGACCGCCGCGTGATCAACGGTATTTTCTACGTTCTGCGCACCGGCATCCCTTGGGCTGATCTACCAGAACAATACGGCCCACCGACTACGGTCTACAACCGTTTCAACCGGTGGAGCTATGCGGGCCACTGGGACCGGATCATGGACGCCATCGCCGACGCGCATAACGTTGACATGGTGATGGTCGACGGGACCAGCGTGCGCGCGCATCATTCCGCCACGACACTCAAAAAAAGACCCGCGACGCTGTTTAGGTCGTTCGCGGGGCGGATTAGGGACGAAAATACATGCACTTACCAATCAGGATGGGCTGCCGATCCGATATGAATTAACACCCGGTCAAGCCCATGACGCGCCGCCGTGTAAGACGCTGCTCAACAACCTGCAGCCTGGTCAACACGTGCTCGCGGACAAAGCATATGACGCAGACTGGATCAGGGACATGATCTGGGAACAGGGCGCTATCGACGTGATCCCTCCCAAGGCTAACCGTAAACTGCCCGCCGAATTCGATGCTGAAATCTACCGGGAACGCAATAAAATCGAGCGGTTCTTTGGCAGGCTGAAAGCCTCCTTCCGTCGTATCGCAACCCGATACGAAAAGACGTCACGCAACTTCCTGTCGATGATCAAACTGGCTTCGGTCAGACTCTGGATCGAGTTTTATGAGTCGGCTGCCTAGACACCGCCTGACATCCTCGCATAGCTTTATCTTAGCAGGCGCACCGCTCACGGATTCTTGCCTGGTCCGGTCTTTCTTGCCCTGCTGGCGGGTCGCACCCTGTCCCCACAGTTTGCGGCCCGTTATATCTGCCCGAGCCTCAAAGTTTGATAATGTCCATTATGCGAGAGTATCGGGTCTAGGTCGCGCTTGCGCCGGGGGCGATGGCGCAAGCGCATTTGCACGGTCATAGAACAGCGATGGATAACCGTGCGCTGGCCTAACGCACCTATGGATAAGTCACGTCAGCCATAGACTACACAAACACCGCACAGACACCACACGCAAGCGATACATCTGGGTTCAGGGCTGTCCGAAACCGGACGTTTTCGGACAGGGCCTGCCAAACTGTCCGAAAATTATCTTTATCCATTATAGGACATGTGTATAATTCCGGACACCCATTTCGGAGCAAAT
>CANNCS010000022.1 GCA_947503115.1 uncultured Marivita sp. | reverse complement strand
CCAGGGAACGCCGTGCGCTGGACGCGCTCGATGAAATCCGCGGAAACAGGTAAGAAGTGTCAGACTCGGAGCACTAGAGGGAGAGCCTGTAAGTGATTGACGTGGGGCAATCGTAGCCCGGATGGGCCGTGCGGTCGATCTCTTGGAAACCCAGCGCCTCGAAGGTCGCGTGGTTTTCGACCAGTTCGATCCGGGTTTGCAATTCTAAGCAAGGCAGGCGCAGGTCTTCGGCGCGAGATCTTGCGAGAGCAATCAAGCGTCGTGCCAACCCTTGCCGCTGTGCATCCCGGGCAACAGCAAGTTTGCCCAGATAAAGGCTGTAAGGTTTTGGCGTGAGGAAGACACAGGCCTGAACTGGGTCGCCGAGCCCCCAGACCTCGCCGGTTTCGGCTTGTTTGGTGACGCTCTCTAAGGTCAGCCAGTGCATCGACGAAGGGGGGGCGATGCGCCCCTCCATGTCCGCAAAAGTGGTTTGGATCAAGGTTAGAACGTCTTTCAGCGTCACATCGCCAGGACCGAGCCGATAAGGCGTCAAGTCCATGCGACCTCGCCCAGAAAAATATAGCCCGCGCCGTAGATCGTCTTGATCAGGCGCGGATTCTTCGGGTCTTCTCGCAACTTCGTACGCAGCCGGGAGATGCGTACATCCATCGCGCGGTCAAAGCTGTCGCCAGCCGCACCGCCCAGCGTGTCTTGCATGTAGTCGCGGGTGATCAGTCGGTTTGGGCTTTCAAGGAAAAGCCGTAGCACTTCGCCTTCGGCATGGGAAAACGGCGTTTCCGTGCCGGTGTCATCTTCCAGCGAATAGCGGTCGAAATGTGCGGTCCAGCCGTTGAAGTGCGCTGTCTGGCCGGTGGGAGCAGGCGTCGCGCGGGTGCGCAGGCGAGCGCGAACGCGGGCCACGACCTCGGCGGGATCGAAAGGTTTGATGATGTAGTCGTCGGCCCCAAGCTCTAGCCCGGTGATCTTGTCCTGCACCTGAGCGCGGCCAGAGATGATAATGACGGTTGCGCCCTGTTCCAGTGCCAGACGGTGCACAAGACTTAGCCCATCACGGTCGGGCAGGCCCAGATCGACTAGGCACACATCCGGCGTTGTCCGGCGCAAGGCGGCTTCGAATTCGGCGGCGCGGGAAAAGCACTGTGTGTCATAACCCGCGTCCTCGAGCGCTTCGGACAGCATTGTGCGGATCGCGGGTTCGTCGTCGAGGATGGTGATCAGCGGTTTTGTCATGAGAGATCGGCCTTGTGGCCCAGAAACGCGGCCAGATCGGATTTGGTGAAGGGTTTGGGCAGAACGGCGGTTTGCGTAGAGGCAGCTTGGTGCCGTGTATCGGACGTGGGAAGCGAGGTCATCAGGTAGACCGGTTTTTTCGGCAGTGCTGACACCAGTTCGGTGCCAAGGGCTGGCCCTTCAAGCGAGATGTCCGAGAGAACAAAAGAGATGTCGGGCACGCCCTGCGCCAATGCTAGGGCTTCGTCGACTGAGGCTGCCTCGATCACACTGTGGCCAAGGCTGGTGAGCATGTCTCGGATGGTTGTGCGCAGATCGGGGCTATCTTCGACCAGCAGAACCAGCTCGTTCGACAAGTGGCGAGCGGCGTGGCGCAGGGGCAGGCGCAGCGTCACGCGCGCGCCTGTCCCGGTGTTGCTGACCTGCAGTTGGCCACCTGCGAGTTTGGCCATGTCGTAGACCATAGACAGGCCAAGCCCCGAACCGCCGTCGCCCTTGGTGGTGAAAAAGGGATCAAGCGCGTGTTTCAGCGCGTCTTCCGAGAAGCCTGAGCCCGTATCTTCGACGGTGAAGTCGATCCATGTGTCGCGCATTTCGATGGCCGTCAGACGGATGGTGCCCTGATCGCCGCAGGCGTCGCGGGCGTTCAGGATAAGGTTGAGCAGACTGTCCTGAAGCTGACCCGAGTCGAGAAGCGCACGTTGGCTGATGGCGGTTTCGACGCTCAGTTCGATGCATTCTGGGAGCGATGGAGCGGCAAGCGTGTGCAGATCGGACAGGAACGTCGACACGTCAAGCGGTTCGGGTCGCCATGCGCGGTGGGCGGTGATGTCGGCAATGCGGTTGAGCAGATCACCGCCGCGGCGTGCGGCTTGCAATGTTGCGGTGATCAGTGGGTCGGCGTCCGTGGGCAGGTCTATCCGTGCGAGTTTCGACTGCATCCCCAGAATAATCGTTAGCAAGTTCGAAAAATCATGCGCGAGGCCAGAGGTCAGCTGGGCTGCCATTTCGCGTCTGCGGGTCTGCTGAAGCGCCGCTCGGGCTTGCGTTTCTTCGGTTACGTCCATCGACAGGATATAGACGCCGTTTTCGGATTCGTCGGGGGTAAAAGCGACACGGATGCGGCGTGAGCTTTGAATGTCGGTAAACTCGAAGGTCGATGGATCGCCGGCCAGTGCCATTTGAAGGTGAGGCAAAACGCGTGCGTATGCGTCATCGCCCAATGCTTCGGAAATGTGCAAGCCCACGATCTTTGAGGGACGTCCGGGCATAACGTTCGAAAGGCGCCGATTGGAGAACGTATAACGCCCTGCGCTGTCCACATGAGCGATATGGGCGGGCATCATTTCCGTGGTCAGGCGTGTGCGAGCTTCCATTTCCGTCAGTTCGCGCTGGGCTTCTTCCAGCGCCGACACAGTGGCCGCAAGTTTGCGGTTGGTGGCGGCAAGTTCTTCTGAACGGGCCAGCACTTCTTCGGACAACAGCTCGGACCGGGTGCGCAGGAGTTGTTCCTGCGATTTTACCTCGGTGATATCGGTATACACGGTGACCCATCCGCCTTGCGGCAAGGGAGCGCCTTCGACGCTGATTGTGCGCCCATTTGCGCGGGTGCGTTCCATGTAGTGTGGTTGAAACGCGCGGGCCTGCTCGACACGCGAGGCAAGAAATCCTTCGACATCTTCTATTTCGCCGTATTCGCCTCGAACGACGAGGTGGCGCAGTGTGCTTTCGAAATCGACGCCGGGACGGGTCAGTGCTTGCGGCAGGTCGAACATCTCGGCGAAACGCGCGTTACAGGCGGCCAGCCGCAGATCGCTGTCATAAATCGACAGCGCCTGTCCGATCAGGTTCAATCCGGCCAGAATGAGAGCGTCTGTCTGCATGAAACACGGTCCAGAAATGGGTTTGCGTGTTTCTGGCTAGCACCGGAAGGGCGCGACGCAAAGGTTAACTGGCCACCTGTTACAATTCGAAAGGATTGAGAAAACTTCAGGAAAAAGTTGACCATCAATCTGCCTTCTGTCCAATCTTGAGACAGAGTCGCGCAAAGCGATCCGTTCGGGAAATCCCCGAGCAATGGGAGGAAAAGTTTTGGCACACATGACCATGGGCGCAGATGGGCTGCGCTCAGTTCCGGCGCTGTTGGCGCGCAATGCTTCGCAATTCGGCAGCTCGTCTGCCTATCGCGAGAAGGAATACGGCATTTGGCAAAGCTGGACTTGGGCCGAGACCGCCAAAGAGGTTGAAGCGCTCGCCTTGGGGCTGCTGAACCTTGGTGTGAACGAGGGTGACTTTATCGCCATCATCGGACGCAACCGTCCCTATCTCTATTGGTCGATGGTTGCCGCTGAATCCGTGGGCGCGATTCCAGTTCCACTCTATCAGGACGCGGTTGCCGAAGAGATGGAGTACGTGCTGGATCATTGCGGTGCCCGGTTTGCCATCGTCAGCGATCAGGAGCAGGTGGACAAGGTGATCGAAGTGCAGGACCGTTTGCACCAATTCGAGCACATGATCTATCTCGACCCGCGCGGCCTTCGGAAATACGATCACACTCGTCTGCATCAGTTCAGCCATGTGCAGGATCAAGGCCGCGCTGCTTATGATGAGTTCATCAAGGAATTGCAGGCCCGTACGGCCAAGCTCGATTACGACAGCACCTGTGTGATGCTTTATACGTCGGGTACGACCGGCAAGCCGAAGGGTGTTGTCCTGTCGAATCGGAACATTATCGAAACGGCGAAGGCGTCGTCGGAATTCGATAGCCTGAAAGTCGATGATGAAGTGCTGGCCTATCTGCCGATGGCGTGGGTTGGCGATTTCATCTTTTCGATTGGGCAAGCTTATTGGTCGGGCTTTTGCGTGAATTGCCCCGAAAGCCCGGAAACCATGATGACGGATCTACGCGAGATCGCACCGTCCTATTATTTTGCACCGCCGCGTGTGTTCGAGACTCAGCTCACGCAGATCATGATCCGCATGGAAGACAGCGGAACGTTCAAGAAAAAGACCTTTGACTATTTCATGGCGCATGCCCGCAAGGTGGGGCCGGCCATATTAGACGGGCATAACGTGAACGCGTTTGACCGGCTGAAGTACAAGCTGGGTGAGATGATGGTCTACGGCCCGTTGAAAAACGCGCTAGGCTTTTCGAATGTGCGCGTGGGTTACACGGCGGGCGAAGCAATTGGTCCTGAAATCTTTGATTTCTATCGCTCTTTGGGGATCAACCTGAAGCAGCTCTATGGGCAGACTGAGGCATCCGTGTTCATCACGCAGCAACCCGACGGCGAAGTGCGGTCGGATACGGTTGGTGTACCATCGCCTGGCGTGGAAATTCGCATCGCTGAAAATGGTGAAGTGTTCTATCGGTCGCCGGGCGTTTTCGTTGAGTACTACAAGAACGCGGACTCGACTGCAGATACCAAGGATGCCGAAGGCTGGGTCGCCACGGGCGATGCCGGGTTTATCGAAGAATCAACCGGTCATTTGCGGATCATTGACCGCGCCAAGGATGTGGGTGCGATGGCCGATGGCGCGATGTTCGCGCCCAAGTATGTCGAGAACAAGCTCAAGTTCTATCCGAACATCCTCGAAGCGGTGGTGTTCGGCGCTGAGCGCGACCGTTGCTGTGCCTTCATCAATATCGACCTCGCGGCGGTCGGCAACTGGGCCGAACGCAACAACATCGCATACGCATCGTATCAGGAATTGGCAGGCCACCAGCAGGTGCTCGATGCGATTCAAGCGCATATCGAAGAAGTCAATGCGAGCATCGCACAGGACGAAATGCTGTCGGGTTGTCAGGTACATCGGTTCCTCGTTCTGCACAAGGAACTGGACGCGGATGATGGCGAGCTGACACGGACACGTAAGGTGCGCCGCAAGATCATCGGTGAGAAGTTCGAAGACCTGGTCAACGCGCTCTATGATGGATCGACCTCGGTCTACACCGAAACCGAAGTGACCTACGAAGACGGGCGCAAGGGCAAGATCAAGGCGACGCTGGAAATCCGCGATGCCAAGGTCTCCCCGGCAAGCTCGCAGCGGATCGCTGCAGAATGATGGGATGCAGACATAATCTTCGTTCGAAGATTGTGCCGAACGAGAATTTTCGTACGAAAATTCTTGGCGCGACAGAGAGGGTTGGGCTGTGAAAGACACCGAAGGATACGTCACTGCAGATGGGCGCCAGATCGGCGGCACGCTGATGGAGATGCGCAACATCACACTTCGCTTTGGTGGAGTGGTGGCCATTCAGGATATCTCGTTTGACATCCACGAAGGCGAAGTGCGCGCGATCATCGGCCCCAACGGGGCGGGCAAGTCGTCGATGCTCAACGTGATCTCGGGCTTTTACACGCCCTCAGAAGGCGAGGTCTGGTACAAGGGCAGTAAACGCCCCCCAATGAAGCCTTATGAAGTTGCCCGTCAAGGTGTTGCGCGGACGTTTCAGAACATCGCCCTTTTCGAAGGTATGTCGGTGCTCGACAATGTCATGACTGGGCGTCTGACCCATATGAACGCTGGGGTTGGTTCGCAGGCGCTGTGGTGGGGCAAGGCGCGGGATGAGGAAATGGAGAACCGCGAAAAAGTTGAGCGGGTAATCGATTTCCTCGAGATTCAAAACATTCGCAAAACGCCAGTGGGACGTCTGCCATACGGCCTCAAGAAGCGCGTCGAACTGGCACGCGCCTTGGCGGCAGAGCCGTCGCTCCTGCTGCTGGATGAACCGATGGCGGGCATGAACGTCGAAGAGAAAGAGGACATGAGCCGCTTCATCCTCGATGTGAACGACGAATTCGGCACCACGATCTGTCTGATCGAACATGACATGGGGGTCGTGATGGACCTTTCGGACCGCGTGGTCGTCATGGATTACGGCAAAAAGATCGGCGACGGCACTCCGGATGAGGTGCGCAACAATCAAGATGTGATCGACGCCTATCTTGGCGTGCCGCATTAAGGGAAGAGACATGCTGAACGACATTTTTATCGCGCCCTTCGTCGACATGGTCGAAGCACCAGACTTCCTGATGCAGGTTCTCTGGGAGGGGCTCGTTTCGGGCATCCTCTATGCGTTGATCGCGCTGGGCTTTGTTCTGATCTTCCGATCGAGCCGTATCTTCAACTTTGCGCAAGGTATCATGGTGGTGTTCGCCGCTTTGACCCTTGTTGGCCTCTTCGCCATGGGCGTGCCAGCATGGATCAGCGTGGGTTTGACTCTGGGTGTGATGTTCGTGCTGGCGGTGGTGATCGAACGCGTAGTTCTGCGGCCTTTGGTCGGGCAGCCTGACATCATCCTCTTTATGGCCACCATCGGGATCACGCTGTTCCTGATCGGATTTGGCGAGACGATTTTCGGCGGCGAAAACAAAGTCATGATCACTGCAGAGTTGGGCATTCCGACTGGCGACACGGTGATGGAGCCCTTTGGCGGACTGTTGATCCTGCAACATCTCGACATCACGGTCGTGATCGTGGCGACACTACTGGTTCTCGGTTTGCTAGCTTTCCTCAACTATACCCAAATGGGCCGGGCGATCCGGGCCTTGGGTGACGATCACCAGGCGGCATTGTCGGTGGGGATCAGCCTTCAGACGATTTGGGTGCTGGTTTGGTTCATTGCGGGCATCATCGCTTTGGTAACGGGCATTGCTTGGGGTGCACGGGCCGGGGTCAGCTTTGCGCTGGAAGTTATCGCCTACAAAGCGCTGCCAGTTCTGATGCTCGGTGGGCTTGAATCCATCACCGGCGCGATCGTCGGCGGGCTGATGATCGGCATTCTGGAAAAGCTGTTTGAGATTTACTGGGGTCAGCCGCTGCTTGGGGGCAACACCGAGACATGGTTCGCCTTTGTCCTTGCATTGGTCGTGCTGCTGTTCCGTCCGCAGGGGCTGTTCGGGGAACGGATCATCGAACGGGTCTAACGCAGCGCGGGGCGCGCTGTTCGACACCAAAAAGAAACGGTGCGTGGCTATCACGCACCTCACGAAAGAAGAAACATGGCCAAACTGATCGCATTGCTGAACGTCATCGCCTGGTCCGGGTTCTGGGCCTTCGGTTACCTCGCACTGTCGAGTGGTACTGATGTAGGCAGCCAGACGGTTGTAGCGATCTTGTTGGCTGCCGCCGGAGGCGCCGCGGGGCTGTGGGCCTATTTCTGGCTCATCCGCCACTCAGAAGCGACCGGATACGCCAAGCCGCGCAACCGCGCTGTTATTAATGAAGAGGAGACCGCCTGATGCTGTACCGCACGGCTGGCCAGTTCAAAACGAGCTACAACGCCGATCAGGCCCTGTTCCCGATCAAGCAGGACGCGTTTCTGTTGGGGATCATCCTCATCCTTGCTTGGGTGGTGTTCCCGCTGACCGCGTCGGAGTTCACGTTCCAGACACTTCTGATCCCGATCCTGATCTATGCTTTGGCCGCGATGGGGCTGAACATTCTTACCGGGTTTGCCGGTCAGCTCAGCCTAGGCACAGGCGCTTTCATGGGGGTTGGCGCGTATGCGTGCTACAAGATGGTCACGCTGTTTCCGTGGATGAACCCGATTGTCGCAATCCTTCTGTCTGGCGTGTTCAGCGCCGGGATCGGTGTTGCGTTCGGCGTCCCCAGCTTGCGGATCAAGGGTTTCTATCTGGCCATCGCAACTCTGGCGGCGCAGTTCTTTCTTGTGTGGCTGTTCGAGAAATGGGCGTGGCTCTACAACTACAACGCCTCTGGTGCGATCCAGGTGCCCAACCTTGAAATGTTCGGGGTGTTTGTCTCTGGGCCGCAGGCGGCGTCGGTGACCGAATACTACATCGTTTTGTTTGTCGTCTCGCTTCTGACAATGCTTTGCATCAACCTCACACGGGGCAATCTGGGGCGAACCTGGAAGGCGACGCGCGATATGGATATCGCGGCAGAGCTTATCGGGATCAACCTGATGAAGTCCAAGCTGACCGCATTTGCCGTGTCATCCTATGTCGTAGGGGTTGCAGGCGCGCTTTATGTCTTCATGTGGAAGGGTGCGGCGGAGCCAAACGTGTTCGATATTCCGCTATCGTTCCAGGTACTGTTCATCGCCATCATCGGTGGCCTTGGCTCAATCATGGGCAACTATCTGGGCGCGATCCTGATCGTCGGTTTGCCGGTTGTGCTGAATGTGGTTGCGGGCACGCAGGTGTTCGAAATCTCGACCCCTTCAGCCGCGTTGCTTGTGGCGTTGATCGCGGCTGCAACCTTTTTGTTCTGGGTGGCGCGGAACCTCTGGGGTATGGGCGCAGCCATCGGTTTTGGCGCTGTGACACTGATCTATGGGTATGCGCAATTGCAGGGCTTCCGCATCGACTCGGCGTTGATCGAACATATCAACGTGATGATCGTCGGGGCGCTGATCATCTTCTTCCTGATTATCGAGCCTCACGGGCTGAACCAGCTTTGGCGGTTGATCCGTGAAAAACTGATTATCTGGCCATTCCCGCACTGACGCGGGTGGGCCCAAGACCAAGAACCTAAAGCAACATGAAAGTTCCAATGGGAGGACAACCATGAAACACTTTACCAAACTGGCCACTGCGGCTGCGCTGGGTACCGTGCTGGGCACGGCGGCCATCGCGCAGGAGCTTTACACGCCGAACCTCGCGTACCGCACAGGCCCCTTTGCTGCGACCGGTATTCCGCTGATGAACGGCCAGGCCGATTATATGGCTCTGCTGAACGAACGCGATGGTGGCGTTGGTGGCGTTATGATCAACGCTGAAGAATGCGAGACAGGCTATTCCACGGAAAAAGGTGTGGAGTGCTACGAAAAGACCAAAGGTAAAGCGATTGTAACGCAGCCTTGGTCAACGGGTATCACGCTTCAGGTTCTGCCGAAGACCAATGTCGATGAGATCCCGATCCTCGCACCGGGTTATGGCTTCTCGCCAATGTCAGACGGTAAGGTCTTCCAGTGGGCGTTCAACGTACCTTCGGGTTACTGGGATGCGGCCGATATGATCGTTCAGTTCCTCGAACAGGATGGTTCTCTTGAAGGCAAGAAGATCGCGTTCCTCCACCTTGATCACCCGTATGGCAAAGAACCTCTTCCGCTTCTCGAGAAGCTGGCAGCGGACAAGGGCTTTGAACTTCTGCCGATCCCGGTTGGTCTGAAGGAAATGCAGAACCAGTCGGCTCAGTGGCTGCAAATCCGCCGCGAGCGTCCGGATAACGTTGTCATGTGGGGCTGGGGCGCAATGAACGCCGGCGCCATCACCGAAGCCGTAAAAACCAAGTTCCCGATGGAAAACATGATCGGCGTCTGGTGGGCTGGCCACGATGCTGACCTCAAACTCGTTGGCGACGACGGCAAAGGCTACAAGTCGATTTCCTGGTCGTTCCCGAACCCGGATGCTCCGGTGATGAAGCAAGTCAAGGAAATGGTCTTTGACAAAGGGATGAGCCAGTCCAACGAAGAAGAGATGCAGGGCGTGTTCTACGGCCGTGGTCTTGTCATGTCGATGATCCTTGCCGAGGCGATCCAGGGTGCGCAGGAAAACTTCGGCACAGCCGAAATCAGCGCAACTCAACTTCGTTGGGGTCTTGAGAACCTGGACATCACCGAAGCGCGTCTGGAAGAACTGGGTATGGCAGGTATGGTGCCGCCGTTCTCGACGTCCTGTGCCAACCACACCGGTCACTCCGGTGGTTGGATGCTCGAATGGGATGGCGCCAAGTTCGTCAAGGCGTCTGACCTGCTGACACCTAACGTGGACGGCTATTCCGACCTGATCGCGGCGTCGGCGGCAGAATACGCCACCTCAAACGCGCCTTGGGCAATGAACGAAGAGTGCTCGGCCTCCAACTAAGGTCAGCCTGCCCCGGCGGTGCATATCGCCGGGGCGCTTTTAGGACATTTACAAACACAAAGGCCCGCCATGCTGGACGCCGGACGCACAGACGAGACCCTGCTTGAGGTCAACAATATCGAGGTGATCTATAATCACGTGATCCTCGTTTTGAAGGGTGTGAGCCTGACCGTAAAAAAGGGCGGCATCACCGCGCTTTTGGGCGGCAATGGGGCGGGAAAGACAACCACGCTCAAAGCTATTTCCAACCTGCTGCATTCAGAGCGGGGTGAGGTTACAAAAGGGTCAATCATCTATCAGGGTGAACGGGTGCAGGATCTGGACCCGGCAGCGCTTGTGAAGCGCGGTGTCATTCAGGTGATGGAAGGCCGCCACTGCTTTGGCCACCTAACCGTCGAGGAAAACCTGCTAACCGGGGCCTATACCCGTAAGGATGGCAAGGGTGCCATCGAAGCCGATCTACAGATGGTCTATGATTATTTTCCCCGCCTGAAAGAACGCCGCAAATCGCAGGCGGGCTATACCTCGGGTGGCGAACAACAGATGACGGCGATTGGCCGGGCATTGATGTCGCGACCGCAAACGATCCTCCTGGACGAGCCGTCGATGGGCCTTGCACCACAGCTTGTGGAGCAGATCTTCGAGATCGTGAAATCGGTAAACGAGAACGAAGGCGTGTCCTTCCTTCTGGCCGAACAGAACACCAACGTCGCGCTGCGCTATGCGCATGAGGGATACATCCTTGAAAACGGACGCGTTGTGATGGATGGCCCCGCCGCCGAACTGCGCGAGAACCCTGACGTCAAGGAATTCTATCTCGGGGTTTCGGACGACGGACGTAAATCCTTCCGCGATGTCCGCAGCTACCGCCGCCGCAAGCGTTGGTTGGCATAACGCCGTTCCCGTTGCAATGAACTGAACAGACAAGGCTTTTGCTGCCATGACCACCCATTTCGACGACTTGGAAACCCGAAGTGCGGACGAACGCCGCGCCGCGCAAGAGACGGCCTTTCTGCAACAGGTGACGCACGCGATGTCCGCGGAAAACTCCTGTCTTGTGGCCGATGGCCCCGTGACGTCGCTGGACGACATCACCAAACTGCCGATCCTGCGGAAATCGCAGCTGGTGGCATGGCAAAAAGAAAATCCGCCGTTCGGGGGGATGGCGATCAGCAACATGGCGCATGTGTTCCAGTCGCCCGGCCCGATCTACGAACCCGGCGGGGTGAGCCACGACTGGTGGCGCATGGGGCGCTTCTTGCATGCGTTGGGCGTTGGCAAGGGTGACATTGTTCAGAATTGTTTTGGCTATCACCTGACACCTGCCGGAATGATCTTTGAAAGTGGCGCAAGGGCC
This sequence comes from uncultured Marivita sp., assembly GCA_947503115.1. Taxonomy (GTDB): domain Bacteria; phylum Pseudomonadota; class Alphaproteobacteria; order Rhodobacterales; family Rhodobacteraceae; genus Marivita. The sequence goes on along the minus strand of CANNCS010000022.1, from coordinate 31,417 downwards.
GTGGGTGCTGCGGTTTTGCCTGCGGGCACCGGCCAGACAGAGCTTCAGGCGCAAGCTGCGCATGACATCGGCATCACGGCCTATGCCGGAACGCCTGACTATCTCAAGCTTATCCTCGAAAAGGCGGACGAGATGGGACTGCCGCTCAAAATCACCCGTGCGGCAGTTGGCGGTGGAGCGCTGTTTCCGTCGTTGCGGGCTTGGTACGCTGACCGTGGCATCACGTGCCGTCAGTGTTATGCGACCGCTGATCTGGGCAACATCGCATATGAGTCCGAAGCCGAAGAAGGCATGATCCTCGACGAAGGCGTCATCGTGGAAATCGTCACGCCCGGTACGGGGGATCCGGTGCCAGAGGGTGAAGTCGGAGAAGTCGTGGTGACGACACTCAACCCCGATTACCCGTTGATCCGGTTCGCCACCGGCGATCTGAGCGCGATGATGCCGGGGCAAAGCCCTTGCGGGCGCACAAATGCTCGCATCAAGGGCTGGATGGGCCGTGCTGATCAGACCACCAAAATCAAGGGCATGTTCGTGCGCCCAGAGCAGGTGGCGGCCCTTGTCGCAAAACATGCCGAGATCGACCGCGCCCGCGTTGTTGCCAGCCGCGATGGCGAGATGGATGTGATGACTGTCCGCATCGAAACTGCGGCGCAGGATTCAGCGGCGTTCGAACCCAGCATCGTGGAAACGCTCAAACTCAAGGGCCGGGTCGAACTGGTCCCGCCGGGGGCATTGCCGCGCGATGGTTTGGTGATCGAGGACGCGCGCAACTACGACTGAACCATCGGGACGTGCGATAAGCCCCGGAAAATGTCGGCCGTTATTGGATAACTTTTGGCTTTCGTGCGTTAGTCTTGCGACACGGACGGAGGACCACCCATGAAACGACTCGCGTTTTCGATATCGGCAACTCTTGCGCTAACCACTTCGGTCTGGGCTGAGACCAGCGATCTGTTGATCATCGGCAACAGCGACCCGGGCATGGTGCAACGCCTCACAGGCTCTGCGAACTTCGACGGTATCGAAACCGCCTTCGAAGAACGTGGCGTAGATGTGCGCCTGTCCACGCGCGCAGACGCAGACGCTATGCGCAACGCGTTTCGGGATTTTGTCACTGGGCTGGACGCAACAACTGGCGATATCGGCGTTTTGCTGACTGGTCGGTTCGTGTCGACCATCGCGGGATCGTACTTGATGCCCGTTGGTACGGAAACACCGACACTTGCTGACGTTCTTACCGAAGGGTTTCCTCTGGATGCCGTCTACGTGGTCGCGGCGGAATATCCCGGGCAGGCGTTGATCGTTCTGGGCGAGGTTGAGGGCGATGGCGATTTGCCTGATGGTTTGTCTGCATCTATGCCACTTGATGACGTTCCTCAGGGCGTGACAGTCGCGATCGGACCTGCTGGAGATGCGGCGCGTTTCGTCAGCCGCTTGTCGATGGCCACTGGCGAGGACGTGTTGCCCTTGGCCCGCGCTGAAGGACTAAGCCTTACGGGGTTCGTGCCCCGTTCTCTATCGCTGTTTGCGGGTGAAGACGTCACGCTTCCGCAGATCACGCCCGAGGCTTTAAATGATCGCAGTGCCGAGGATGCGGCGGCGTGGCAGCGGGCAATCGCAATGGATACAGAGGTGGGGTACGACACCTACCTTGCGGCGTTTCCCGAAGGCCGGTTTGCTGGCGAGGCACGTCAGAGGTCGGCCACCATTCGGTCAGAACCCTTTTATCGTGAAAAGCAGGCCGAAACCGACCTTGCACTGTCCCGTGACGCTCGGCGTGAAATCCAGCGAGATCTGTCACTGTTGGGCTATAACACGCGCGGCATCGACGGCATTTTTGGGCGTGGCACCCGAGGCGCGGTGACGGCGTGGCAGGACGCCAACAGCCTGTCGGCATCGGGATATCTGGATGCAGATCAGATTGCACGGCTCGACGCTCAGGCCGAGCGGCGTGCAGCAGAGCTTGAGGAAGAGGCACGTCAACGTCAGGCGCAACAGGAACGACAGGACCGAACATTCTGGTCGGAAACCGGCGCGCGTGGCGATGAGGCAGGCTTCCGCGCCTATCTTAAGCGGTTCCCGGATGGAATATACGCCGAAGAGGCGCAAGGTCGGTTGACCGACATCGAAGACCAACGCCGCGCCCAAGCCGAAGGTGAGGACCGTCGTCGCTGGCAAGTCGCCCGCGAAATCGACAGTGCAGACGGCTATCGGGCATATCTGGCTGAACGTCCCAATGGCGCATTTGTGGAAGAAGCACGCGCGCGGATCGAATATTTCGCCAACAATTCCGAACAGATCGCCTTGCAAAAGCGGGCACAGGCGGACGAGGCGGCCTTGGGCCTGAACGCGACGGCCCGCCGTTTGGCCGAGGCACGTCTGGCAGATCTTGGGTTGAAACCGGGGGCGGTGGACGGCGCATTTGACGAAGATACCCGTCGTGCGATCCGCCGCTATCAGGACGCGCGAAAGCTACGGGTGTCGGGCTATCTGGATCAGGCCACGGTCGTGCGACTGATGGCCGATACGATCCTGCGCTGATCGCTTAGTCGAGGTCTGTCCAAGGCCAAGGCTTCACGTTGCTGGCCGCGGTCTGGTAACGTGCGGCCTTCGCGATCCAAATACCAAGGTCGGTGCCGAACTCTGCCAGTCTGTCGTTTGGCTGCTTGTTGTTGGCCAGCATGATGACGAATTGGATCACTGTCATGAGCCCCAGCACGGTCTGCGCGACCGAGATCATAATGGCGAACAGGATCATGTAGATCAGGCGTTCCAATAGTGAATCCGTCTTCTCTGGTTCAAACTGCTCGCCATGAAGTCGGCCTGTGACTTTTTCGTCGTCTGAGGATGCCATCTCGGTCGCCTTTAATGAATTTTACAATCTGGTTCTTTATATGGGATTTCTGTCAAATTCGCCAATTCCATTAGAAAGCTTCGATCTAATCGGTGGGTGATGCCTCTGGCGTACTCGTGTCCCAATTCAGGACCGTGGGATGCTGTTTTCGTGCCTTGGCGATCTCTTTGATCTGATTTGTAACATCCAAAGGTGTCGGGATTGATCGCGCCACATCGTCGGGAAGGTAGCCCAAGGCAACGAGCCGATCATAGGTTTCGTCGAAATCGACCACGGCAAAGCTCTCAAGATTTGTCCTCGGTTGCCCGGCGGGGACCCAATGATCCTTGGCAGTGTCGATGATATCAAGATCCACATCAACGAAGCCTGCATACTGTTCACCAAATTCGCTTGCGATCTTGTCGATCCCGGAACGCCGGGAAAGAACCGCAACACGGCAGTCATTTTCTATGACAAAGGGCGGGAGATGAAGCGCAGACCCTTCGACTGCCACAATGCGTTTGGCTGATGCGTAAGTGGCTAGCTGATCTTCAAGAGAGTGCTTTTCAGGTGCAAAAATCCGATATCCGGCGTTTCTGAACGTGTTCTCCAATGCCGTTTCCCCAAGTATACCACCTTTGCGGCCACTAAGTTTCGTGCGCGTGACATAGATGGACGTATTGGCATTTGGTGGCTTTTCAGAGCGGTAGTGCGCGTTGCGACGTCTGGCAAAGCGCTGGAACCAGCTAGAGCCGCGAAATCGCTCTGAAAGACCTAGCCCATTTTCACCCAAGATGAGTCTGTCCACTTGTGTTGGCTGTCGGATGATGTTGATTTTTTCATCCACACCCAGCGCCTTAAGCCAGCGCCCCGAGTGATCATCGAGCAATCGAATATTGCGGAGCGTTTCGTTCGGATTGGAGTGATACGGCATGAAAAGAACGCCGTCGATCGGTTCTTCAACAGCATCCAAAACCCAGAGCGGCCCTAAACACTCCACAAGGAAGTGGCCAAAGTGAACGCGGACAAAGCCACCAAAGACATAGGTTCCGCTTTTCTTGACCAACTCCATGTCGGCGACATCGAAACCGTCAGGCGGCGTTAGGTCAGCAATATCCAGATCGTGGTAGAGAAGGCGGTGGCTGTCGGGGCAATACACTTGGCGCTTTGCGCTGGTATCGTTGTTGCCCGGCAAAAGAACGGCGTTTCGGCTCTGGGCCATCTTGCCTTCAAAGCCGCGTGCGGCGTCTTCGCTGGTCGGTTTTTTCATTCGAAGAGGCCTAAAGGAGAACCGGCGCGAGACAGCGCCGTTGGGAGGTGGATGGCTTTTGGTTGCTGAAGGATCGATCTTCTTTTCGGGATGCTCTGCACCGATCGATGAATAGTAAGCAACTCTTTCAGCTGGTGATCCCGAAATCGTCTGCGCCATCTCTTCAAGATCAGTGTCCAGCCGTGCAAGAGCCTTTGGCGTGATCTGTGGTGCAACGATGCTTTCCTTGGCAAAGTTTGGGTACTCAAAGGGATCGTCTTTGGCATAGTCGAAACAGTACTTGCGATATCGTACCCCCGGCACATCCGCGAGATGCCAGAAATCCGGCCAGCGTTCGCGCAAAGATTGCAGGGTTCCGATCTCTATCCAGTTGGCGCTTTCCTTGGCGAAAAGCAGATGCGTAAAACCCGCACCGTGAAACCCGGCGACGGTGTCAGCGGCAGACACAATCTTGATCTGTTCCAGCGGTGAATGGTCTTCAAGAACAATTGGCGTGAACCCATGCCGAAGTAACATGTCTTTGAAGCTATCGTATCCCTCAGCCTCACGGCTCCGAGCGCTGTCACCCCTCTCAATAAACAGCTTTCTGGGGGTAGGGATATCAACGTCTGCACAGCGTTCCAGTGCTGTATGTCGTAGACTGGCATAGGCGTTGGTCGTGACATTCGCCCGATGCGATCGAACAAGGTTCGCAATCGGGTTGTAGCCTTTGACTATGCCCTTGCTTGGCAACGCGTCGCAAATCTCTGGCATGGCGGCTCGTGCGCGCCCGGTCATCGCGTACAGGTTGGTGTCGTAAGAAGTGATCACCGTGTCGAAACTTACATCGGCGTTCACCATTCGCAGGCGTGCATGATAATGCGGAAAGATCGCTGCGATGAACTTTTCGATGAAGCCACTGATCGGTTCGTTGGGCGCCGAGATTACAATCTCACCGATATAGTCGGGACCCAACGTATCGACCGTTGAGAACTGCCTGAGCACATCATCGACAAAATGATAAAAGTTGAAACCATTCTTCAAGATAATCAGGAACGGTGTGGTCAAATCAGCCTTTGAGATGCCGTCTTGCGGCGGCAACTGAAACGGGCCGTCATCCGCGACCATCCAACCTGTGACGTCATGTTTCTTGGCGCGGTAGTGTTCGTTGACGCGCATGTACCGGTTCAAAAAGCGGATACCATGAGCCTGATTGAGGACGATCTTATTGTTGATTAACAGACGCCCATTGGCCGCCTTTGCATCATGCACGCGTACCGCGAGCGTTTGCGACATCAGCGAATGTTGGAACCGAACGTGGTCGGTCACATGCTGGACCTGTTTCGTTATTGCGCGGCTGACATCCTCGCTTTCTGATTGCCCTACAATTTCAAGGTGCGCGCCCTGTATTCTGGAGAAATGCACAGAACCCGGGGTGAGGGCGATCATTTTCGAACTCAAACTGGGCGCGAAAAACAGGTCGCTGGGATCTGAAGTTACCTTGAGTCTCAACGACCGTATTGCCCCATTCCGATTTGCGTTCGGGTTGCTGGTATAGTCGTATCGTTAGACCGCCTTGATTTCGAGACTTTTTCGATAACCCAGCCAGTTAAGGAAGCATGACAACTCACAGTGGTGTGGAAACCGATCTGTTAATGGTGGCGTCAAAGCCGCTGTGTTCCAAAAAACAAAAAAGCCGCCCCAAAGGACGGCTTTTTCGCAATAACTGCGGTTTCCGCTTAGCCCTGACGGGCTTTGAACCGGCGCTGCGTCTTGTTGATGACGTAGACGCGGCCCTTGCGGCGCACAACGCGGCAGTCGCGATGGCGGTTCTTCAGCGAACGAAGCGAGTTCTTGACCTTCATTTGGTCTCTCCTCTTATCGCGGCGCGCGAGCGCCTTGGTGGTTGCGGGTGCCCCGAGCCTAAGCCCAAGACGGCGAATTCAATGGTGGGCGATACAAGGTTCGAACTTGTGACCCCTTCGATGTCAACGAAGTGCTCTACCACTGAGCTAATCGCCCTTTAAACCGACTCGATTCACGTACCCCAAATAAAAGGGGCGCGTGAAGTCGCGCCGGTGGAGCGGTCTATAAAAGGAGTCGTAGCGGGGATCAAGGGCTTTGGTCATAGAAAAAATCGGTCTATGTATAGGACATACGGAGAGCATATGCCCAAAGTCGCGTACCATCTTGTTCAGCCAGAAGCGCACACCTCACGAGTGGTGTTTGCGTCGCCTCATTCCGGCCGTGACTACAGTTGGAATTTCCTGCGCTACACCGCTTTGGACGATGTGACGATCCGGTCTTCGGAAGATGCATTTGTTGATCGTCTGTTCGATTGTGCGCCGCAATTCGGCGCGACCTTTATCAAGGCAGGCGCACCGCGCGCTTACATCGATCTCAATCGCTCTGCCGAAGAACTGGATCCCGCGCTGATCGAAGGGGTGCGGCGTCAGACCCACAATCCACGCGTTGCATCGGGCCTTGGTGTTGTACCGCGCGTCGTGGCAAATGGTCGCCCGATCTATCAAGGAAAACTGCCGTTGGCCGAGGCGGAACGCCGCATCGCGCAGTTCTGGCACCCATACCATTCCCAATTGCGTAACTTGATGCAGCAGGCACATGCCCGCTTTGGAGAGGCGATTCTGGTCGACTGTCACTCGATGCCGCATGAAGCACTGGATGGCGTTGCCAAATCCACAGCTCGGCGACCGCAGATCGTGCTCGGTGACAGGTTTGGTGCGTCTGCCAGCCCGACAGTCGTTGACCAGATCGAAGCGGCGTTCACCGATGCCGGGCTGATCGTGGCGCGCAACACGCCCTTCGCTGGGGCTTATATAACGCAGGCCTATGGTCGCCCGTCCCGCAATCAACACGCGGTCCAGATCGAGATCGACCGGTCGATCTACATGGACGAACGTGCTGTCCGGCCAAACGCGAATTTCCACAACTTCCGCAAACTCCTCCGCAGCGTCATCGCCGAGATCGCTGCAACAGGGCAGGCGGACGATATGCCCCTCGCGGCGGAATAAAAATCAGTCGAACAGCGCATTTAGGGCTTGTTTCAAAACAGCATTGTCGGGAATGACCAGCCGCACGGGCACCGTCAGTACTTTCATGCGATAACTTTGCGGCAGGCGCACCGCGTCTTTTTCCGTTGTCACCAACTGCGCACGAGCCGTTTGCGCATCTTTCTCCAACCGCGTCAAAAGGGCTTGGGTCAGAGGTTGATGATCTTCCAGAGCACGCGTTTCTACAAGTTCCGTCCCAAGCTCGCGCAGAGTACGAAAGAATTTCTCTGGGTGTCCGATCCCGGCAAACGCGAGACAACGCAACCCTTCCCAATCCATCCCGGTTTGCAAAGGCAACAGGTATCCGGAAAGGTGGGGGAGGGTGATTTGTTTGTCCCATGTCCGGGCGAACTGCGTCTGCGTGTCTTCTGGGCCAATGGACAACACAAGATCGGCGCGCGCCATTGCGGCAGCGACCGGTTCGCGCAAAGGTCCGGCAGGGATGCAACGCCCATTCCCAAAGCCCTGCGATGCGTCTACCACGATCAGTGACAGGTCTTTTGCAACGCCTGGGTTCTGCAACCCATCATCCATCAAAACCACGTCCGCCCCGGCCAATTCGGCAGATAGAGCGCCCTGTGCTCTGTCCTTGGCAACCCAGACCTTACCAAACGCAGCCAGCAAGAGCGGCTCGTCGCCGACCTGCGCTGCACCGTGGTTTCGTGGATCAACCTGAACTGGGCCTTCAAGTGATCCGCCATAGCCGCGCGACACGACATGCACCGTTTTCCCCAGATCATTAAGCATCTGCATGAGTGCAATAACCGTCGGTGTTTTTCCGGTGCCACCGGCATTCACATTGCCGACGCAGATAACTGGTACCCGCACATGGATCGGTCTGCCCTTGGCCAATCGACGCGCTGTCAAAGCGGCATAGAGCGCACCCAAAGGTGACAAGAGCTGGGACCAAACGCCCGGCTTGTCGGGTGGCGCATTCCAGAAAGCGGGTGGCCTCATCGTACCCCCTCCAGTGAATCGAGCCATTCGTTGACCTGGCTAAGCATCAGATCAGCGGTTTCCGCACCCGCCGAAACCACGTTCCAACCTGCGTGTGCCATCGCCGCCGCTCGGTCGGGTGCGATCAGGTGCGATACGGCTGCACTCAGAGATTCCATGTCTTTTACGATCCGCGCCGCTCCTGCCGCCACAAGGCGCGAATACGATTCAAGGTGGCGCCCGACATTTGGGCCATACAGGATTGCAGATCCCAGTGCGGCAGCCATCATCGGGGATTGTCCTCCGGTCTTTCCAGCCAGCGATCCGCCAAGAAAACACAGCGGCGACAGGCGATACCATAGCCCCAACTCGCTGTCGTCGCTCACCAGCAAGACTTGCGTGTTCTCATCCGGCATATCGCCGTTTTCCCACCGTGCCAGACGCAGGCCGATCTCAAGACACTGTTCTGCGATGAATTGTTCATCTTCGGCTTCGGCTGGAACGAAGACCAAGAGCAATCGATGCGCCAGTCGCGCCGCGCGCCGGTGCGCGCGCAGGACCGCATCGGCTTCGTCGCGCTGGATATATGCGCCAAGCCAGACAGGGCGGCCCGCTAGGATAGCGGTGAGTTCTTCATGCAAGCCGTCGTGGCTACTCAAGGGAAAGACCTCTGGTTCCAGCGGCGAGGCCACTTCGAGCCGGTCATCCGCCACACCAAGCCGCCGCATTCGGAGCGCCGCCTTCTTGTCTTGGGCTAGGATGTTGTGAAACAGGCTCAGCGCTCCCGCCGAGGCATCGGGCAAAAACCGCTTGGATGGCTGCCGCCACGGCGCATCGGCGGCGTCGGCCAAAAGCAGATGCGTGCCCATGCTTGCTGCCTCGTGAAGCAATGCGGGACGCAGGCCGTTGCCAGCCCAGACAAGGATGTCGGGTCGCCAATGGTCCAAAAAACGATGCACATCACTCAGAGTTTCGGCAGGTGGTGCGCTGACCGGGTAACCGTCGATCACAAGCCGATCATTCGAGATCGACTCACAGGTCAGTAATAGAGAAAAGTCGTCGCGCTGTAGATGTAGGCGCTTTATCAGCGTCAGAAGCGTTTCAAGGCGCGTGCGCGTGTCGCTGTGCAACCACAGGACAGCTCCGCTTGGGCGGGCGGGCCATTGCGCGGCTTCTGCGGTCAGGCGATCCGACCCCCGCGCCAGCGCCAGATAGGCGGTCAGACTGAATGGTCTGCGCGCCAAATGGTCAGTCCTGCGCCTCGGGCGCTTGGGTGCTGGCGTCCATCAATTGCTGCAAATCCCCCAGGAAATAACGCATGTGCGCATTGTCCACGGAGCGTTGCGCTTCGGTTTTCCATGCGTCGTAAGCGGATTTGCGATCAGCAAAGATGCCGACGACATGGATGTTTTCGGGGTCTTTGAACACGTTTTCCGAAGGCGTCACCAGTTCTCCGCCAAAGACGATGTGAAGATGCTGGGCCATGGGGCGTTCCTTCCTTGCTGCGGTGCGGCCAACGTTAAGGGGCCGCTTGGTCGGGTCAAGACGATTAGGGCAAACTTTGCGCGATCAGCCCCTTGATGGCGCGGGCATGCTCAGCAGTTGCACCGCAAACATCTTCGGTCAAAACCTTGGCGCGCTCGATCAGCGCGTCAGGCGCTACGATCTCATCAATGAGTCCCCACATCAGCGCGTCCTCGGTTGGAATCTTCTGTCCCGCCATCAGGATCAACTTGGCCCGCGATGGTCCGACAAGTGCCGATAGACGTGCGGGATCGGACGGTTGCGGCAGGAAGCCTAATTTCATCACCGGATAGAATGCCTTGGTGCCCGGAACGGCGATGCGTAGATCACAAGCCAGAACCATGCCCATCGCGCCTCCGGCAACCGTGCCATTCAACGCGGCGATTGTCAGGCCCGGATGCCGTGCAATCGCGCCCGACAGCCGTTCCCACAACGGGCTCAGCGCGAGCCCGGCCTTGGCCGCCTCAAGATCAGCCCCGGCGGAAAAAACCTTACCCACGCCGGTCAACAGGATGGCCCGTGCGCTGCGGGCCTCTTCGACTCCGACACACAGGGCTTCCAGCATCTCGCCGGTCAGCGAATTGGCTTTGTCCGGGCGGTTGATCGTCAGCACACACAATGTGCCATCATTCTGAACTTCGATCATATCAGTCCCACCTTCTTGCGAATGTCCTCATCCCGAAGCGAGATTTCCTCGCCCAGATAGGCATCTGACTCGGGTCCACACATCCACAACAACGCCTTGGCAGGCCAATCTGCCGGGATGTGATCAGACCAGTCCAACTGGCTTACCGGGTTGATCCCGCTCGCCTTGATCTCGCGTTGCATTTGCGTGGCGACAGTGCCCGGCGACAGGCCCATCGCGCGAATGCCCTTATCGCCCATTTCCTTGTGCAAACACATGGTCATCATCGCAGCCCCGGCCTTGGATGCGCAGTAATGCGACCAAGCCTCGATTGCATTGTGGGCCGCACCAGAACTGATGGTCAGAACGGTGCCGCCACCAGCGTTCTCCATCACCGGCAATGCCGCGCGCATACCGTGGAACACGCCTTTGAGGTTAATGTCGATCACCTGGCCCCAGCCTTCGGGATCCGCGTCTGACATGCGGGAAATGGGTTCGATCACGCCCGCGTTGTTGATCAGGATGTCCAGCCCGCCAAAGGCTGTAACACAGTTTTCGACCGCCTGTTCCACTTCCCAATATCGGCTGATGTCGCAGGGAATGGCGACCGCCTTTTTGCCGATTTCACCCGCCAGATCAGCGATGCTGTCCGCTGACCGCGCAACCAGCGCGACATTTGCCCCGGCTTCAGCAAAAACCCGCGCAGCCTCGGCACCGATGCCACGGCTGGCCCCGGTGATGAGAACGGTACGTCCGGTTAGGTCAATCATGAGGAAGCCTCCCTTATGCATTCACAGCAGTGCTACTTCGGACATGAAGCGGGGTCCACCCACTTGACCCTGTCGGGCAGGAAGTCGAAGCTGGCGCTGGGAATTTGATTGTTTAGGAAACCACCATGCGCCGTTTTGCCTGTCTGTCTTCGTGTTCCGTGCTGGCCCTTGCTCTGACGGGCGGGCCCAGCTTTGCCGAACTCACCGCCCCTCAGGTGTGGAATGGTTTCGAGGAGGCCCTGCAAGGCTTTGGGTATTCGATTACGGCCACTGAAACTTCGACGGGCAACGGCCTTGATGTGACGGATATCGTCATGCGGTTCGATGCGCCGGAAGACAACGCAACCGTGGAAATTAGCTTCGAGTCCATCGACTTGGTCGAAAATGGCGATGGCTCGGTCTCTATGGCGTTCCCGGCTTCTATGCCGATCACCATCGATGCAGCCCCGGAAGGCGAAGAGGCTGTCATGATGGTGCTGAACTACGGTAACGAAGGGCTTGAACTGGTGGCTTCGGGGGAACCCGGCAATATGACCTACACCTACAGCGCAGCACAGCTTTCGATCACATTGGATGAACTTGAGATCGACGGCACCCCAGTGGCGCGCGAAGAGGCGCGATTCGATTTCACGCTTGATGATGTGGCGGGCACCACTGTCACCGCGACGACAGAAGGCACAGAGTTCACCCAGAACGTCGAAGCAGCCTCGGCGCACTACGATTTTGCCTTCAACGATCCCGAAGGAGATGATGCCGCGTTGGTGTCCGGTTCGATGGCCGGGCTTTTTGTATCCAGCACAACGGTTCTGCCCGAAGGCTTTGATCCGAACGATCCACAATCTCTCGCGGCTGGTGGCTTCGCGGCGCGTGGTACCATGGGCTACACGGATGGCGAGATGCAATTCGCCGCTACCGAATCCGCAGGCACGACTTCCGGCACCACCAGGACCGGCACGGTCCGGCTTGAGTTCGCGATGGACGCCAATGCTCTGCGTTATGACGTGCAGGCGACCGATCAGGCGTTCACATTGTCCGGGCCTGAAATGCCCTTGCCGGTCGATGTGCGTATGGCCGAAAGCGCCTTCCGCGTCACCGCACCGATTGCAAAGGCCGACGAGCCGCAAGATATGGCGTTCGGCCTGACCTTGGGCGGTTTCGAAATGTCAGACCTGCTTTGGAACGTGTTTGATCCGGGTGCCGCCTTGCCTCGTGATCCGGCTACCATTGCGATGGATATCACCGGTCAGGTCACACCGTTCTTCAACCTCTTTGATCCTGAACAAGTGGCCATGCTCGAGGCCACAGGCGGAACACCAGGCGAGCTGAATGCGCTGACATTGAACAACCTCACCATCGACGCGGCCGGGGCCAAGCTTGGTGGGTCGGGATCCTTCACCTTTGACAATGACGATCTGCAAACGTTCGGTGGCTTCCCGCGTCCGAATGGCGAGATCAATGTCACGCTGGATGGCGCAAATGGGCTGATCGACAAGCTGATCGCGATGGGTCTGCTGACCAACGAAGACGCGATGGGCGCTCGGATGATGATGAGCATGTTCGCCGTGCCGGGGGATGGGCCGGACAGCCTCAAATCCAAGTTGACGATCAATGATCAGGGACATGTTCTCGCCAACGGAATGCGGATTCAATAATCCACGTCAGGAACCGCGTTTGCGATGACGCAAACGCGGCGATCCATCGCCGCATCGTATTCCCTTACTGCCGTAGGGCTGGCAGACCGACTCCGGTCGACTCGAACCCACCATCCGCTGCGATGACCTGGCCCGTCACATAGGACGCCCTGTCCGAGCAAAGGAAGGTGATGACCTCGGCGATCTCGTTCTCCGACCCGTAGCGGTTCAGTGGGATCGCATCATGGTACGCGTCGATGATATCTTGCGTGTGCACCGCCATCGCCAGTTTGGTTCGTACCGGGCCGGGACACACACAGTTCACGCGGATGCCGTATTCTCCCAGTTCTGCCGCGTGCTGCTTGGTCAAATGGATCACAGCTGCCTTCGAAGTGCCGTAGGCCACCCGCAGTGTCGAGGCGCGCAAACCACTGATCGACCCGATGTTTACAACGCTGCCACTGCTGTCCTTGAGCGCGTGCGTCGCCGCCTGCGTGCACAGGAACACCCCGTCCAGATTGGTTGCCATTACCCGCCGCCAGCCGTCGAAATCGGTCTCTTCCACCGGGCCGAATTCCGCAACACCCGCATTGTTGACCAAGGCATCCACGCGGCCCGACCAATCCAGCGTCCGGGCGACCATCGCTTCGGTCTCTTCCGGTTTTGACACATCAAGCGGCAGCAACAGCGTGTCGGCCGTCCCATCCTGCTTGGCCAGTTCCTTGGCGTCGCAGTCGACCAGCGCAACGCGCCAGCCCTGTTCGAGAAACATCTTCGCCGTGGCCAATCCGATGCCGCGCGCGGCTCCGGTCACGATTGCGCATTTCTGGTCCATGCGGTCCTCCCCATTTGCCAGTGGTTTTGGCATGGAGAACGGCCCCTGTCACGCGGGAAGCCCCCCGATCAGCCCGCCATCAGATCGGGCAAATCTCCGTTCAACCCAGCGGCCTCGCGGATGAATGTCCGGCGTGCACCAGGGATCGCATTGATTGCCGCCATCCCCAGATCGCGCCCCGCGCGCAGAATTGGATTGTCGTTTGAGAACAGCCGGTTGAATACATCCGTCGCAGACAGAAGTGTCGCGGTGTCGAACCGGCGCCACTGTTCGTAACGTGCAAGCACCAACGGGCTGGCAAAATCCTCACCCCGCCGTACAGCATGGCCAATCACATGCGCCAAGACCGCCACGTCGCGAAGTCCGGCGTTCAGCCCTTGCCCGGCAATCGGGTGCATCCCATGCGCCGCATCGCCCACCAACGCAAGACGGTCGGCTATAAACCGATTGGCCATGGTCAACCCCAGAGGATAGGTGAACCGTTCTCCGGCCAAGGAAATCTCGCCAAGGAAATCACCAAAACGTGGGCGCAGCACAGTCAGGTAATCCTGTTCCGGCAGCGCGTTGATTTCTTCAGCTAGCCCTTTGCGCTCGCTCCAGACAATTGATGACCGATTGCCGGTCAGCGGCAGAATCGCCAGTGGCCCCGCGGGCATGAACAATTGATGCGCCACACCACCATGCGGTTTTTCATGTGCAATCGCGCAGACCAGCGCGGTCTGGGAATAGTCCCACGCGGTGCGGCGGATTCCGGCGCGTAGCCCGGTGCCGGTCTGGCGGCCATCGGCACCCACGATCATCTGACCGGATTGGATATTGCCCGACGCCAAGGTGACAGTGGCCCCGGTCGCCGTCACGTTCTGATCCACGACCGTCTCGCCCGCCAGATGCGTGATCAGCGGTTCGGCTTCCATCGCCTCTAGCAGCGCGCGCCGCAGATACCGATCTTCAAGCATGTGGCCCATCGGACCTTCTTCGATCTCGGCGCTGTTGAAATGAAGGCCCAGAAACACCTCGGCATCACCGGCGCGGCCATCGCTGACCTTGATTTCGGTCATCGGTTGCGCGTTCGCCTTCAACCCGTCCCACAGCCCCAACGCGTTCAACATGCGCACCGACGCAAGGGCCAGCGCATAGGACCGTCCATCGAAATTGTCGCTGCGCCGTGTCCCTTCGGGACGCGCATCGATGACTGTGCTGGACAGGCCCGCCTTGGCGGCAGCAAGGGCAAGCGTCGGACCGTTCAGCCCGCCGCCGACGATCAGGATATCGGAGGATGTGTTCATGCTTCGAAATATGGAAGCGCAGCCGGGATTGTCCATGCGCTTCTCTGCCGCTACCGTCGCGCCAAACCATAGGCCAAGGGATAATCACATGAGCGAATGGCAAGCGATGACAGCCGCCGATCTGGGGCGCGGCATCGACAAGGGCGTGATTGATCCGGTTGAATTGACCCGGTCTTTTCTGGAAGCGATCAACGCCAGCGAACACCGCGATCGCATCTACGCCCGCCTGACACCGGATCGCGCCATGGCCGAAGCGACAGCGGCGCAGGAACGCGCCCGGCTCAAACTGCGCCGGTCGCCGCTTGATGGCGTTCCGATCAGTTGGAAAGACCTGTTCGACACCGCGGGCGTCGCAACCGAGTCGGGCTCGCAGCTTCTCAAAGGCCGGACACCTGACACAGACGCCGAGGTTTTGCAGAACGCGACCCATCAGGGCTTGGTCTGCCTTGGCAAAACGCACCAGACCGAATTGGCTTTTTCGGGGCTGGGGGTGAACCCCAAGACGGCGACACCGCCAAACATCCACGATCCTGACGCGGCTCCCGGCGGGTCGTCCTCTGGCGCGGCTACATCAGTGGCATACGGGTTGGCATCTGCGGGTATCGGGTCGGACACCGGTGGATCCGTGCGTATCCCGTCCGCATGGAATGACCTCGTGGGCCTTAAGACCACCTCTGGTGTGCTCAGCCTCAAGGGCGCGGTCCCGCTTGCGGCAAAGTTCGACACGGTCGGCCCGCTTTGCAAAACGGTTGAGGATGCGGCACTTCTTTATGCTGCCATGAAGGGGGAAAAACCAATCGACCTTGAGATGACATCGCTCAAGGGTGTGCGGCTGGCTGTCCTGACCACAACCGCGTTCGATGACATCCGCGACGCCCCGCGCACCGCGTTTGAAAAGGCGGTCCAGGCGCTCAAAGCGGCAGGGGCCGACATCGTTGAGATCGCGATCCCCGAGGTGGCCGAAGCGATGGCCCTCTCAGGTGTCCTGTTCGGGTGTGAAGCCTACGGCACATGGAAAGACGTCATCGAGGCCAATCCTGAACTGATGTACGAACCGGTGCGCACCCGCTTCCGTTCCGGCAGGGACTTTTCAGGTGCCGATTACGTGGCGGCTTGGCACAAGCTCGACACTCTTCGTGCAGCCTACCTGAAGGCAACCGCAGGCTTTGACGCGGTGCTTTGTGCAACCAGTCCGATCACCCCGCCAAACGTGCCGCGACTGTTGTCCGATGCCGATTTCTTTACTGCCGAGAACCTTCTCGCACTGCGAAACACCCGCATTGGCAACCTGATGGGTCTGTGTGTGCTCACGCTTCCAACCGGCGTGCCGTCCTGCGGGGTGTCCTTGATGGCGGCGCCGCGCGCGGAACGACGACTGTTGCGGCTGGGTCTCGCTGCCGAAGACGCACTGGCCTGAAAGCCACAACCGACTGATCTATGCGCTCTTTTTCTGGACGTGCCGCCATCGCCTATGTAATTTGGCTTCAAAGAGGGCGCAAACGACCCTCGTTCTGAGGCAGTATTGGCATGTTTCCCGAGCGGTTTTCGAACCTTCCGGCTTATGCGTTCCCGCGTTTGCGCGCCCTGTTGGACGTGCACGAACCGGGTGGCCCTGTGGTCCACATGACCATCGGAGAGCCGAAACACGCGTTTCCGGCATGGATTTCCGATATTCTTGCGCAAAACATGGCCGGGTTTAACAAATACCCGCCAAACGAAGGCACGCCCGAATTGCGCGGGGCAATCCGTGATTGGGTTCAACGTCGCTACGGTGTTGCTCTTGATGCCGACACGCAAATCATGGCGCTGAACGGCACGCGCGAAGGGTTGTATAACGTCGGCATGGCGCTGTGCCCCGAGTCCAAGAACGGTGCGAAACCCGCCGTTCTGATGCCCAACCCCTTTTATCAGGTCTATCTGATCTCTTCGATTTCCGCGTCTGCGGAACCGGTGTTCGTGAACGCAACCGACGAGACCGGGCATCTGCCCGATTTCGAAAGCCTGCCCGAAGATGTGCTGAACCGCACTGCGTTGGCCTATATCTGTTCGCCGGCCAATCCGCAGGGCGCCGTGGCGGATCGTGACTATTGGGAACGGTTGATAACGCTCGCGGAAAAGCACGATTTCCAGATCCTTGCCGATGAATGTTACTCCGAGATCTACCGCGACACACCGCCCGTCGGCGCATTGCAAGTGGCGCAAGAGATGGGTGCCACCCCTGAACGCGTGTTGATCTTCCACTCGCTCTCCAAACGGTCAAACCTGCCGGGGCTACGGTCCGGGTTTGTCGCAGGTGGGCCGGAGTCGATCAAACGTATCCAGCAATTGCGCAACTACTCTGGCGCACCGCTACCCCTGCCGCTGCAGGCAGTGGCCGAAGCCGTCTGGTCTGATGAGCCGCATGTCGAGGAAAACCGCGCGCTATATACCGAGAAATACGCGCTGGCTGATTGCATTTTCGGCAATGTGCCGGGCTACAGATCCCCACAGGCTGGGTTCTTCCTTTGGCTTCCGGTCGAAGACGGCGAAGCCGCAGCGCTCAAGCTCTGGAAAGAAACCGGCGTCCGGGTGTTGCCCGGCGCATACCTGTCGCAAGACACGCGATCCGGGAATCCCGGTAAGCACTATATCCGGGTCGCCATGGTGGCCCCAAAAGAAGAAACCGAACGCGGCCTGACGCAGATCAGGGACTGCCTTTACGGCGGTGAAGACCAATAAAGAGGCGAACGATGGCATATCAGGCGCGGGGGCGTGACCCCCTCTTTGACAGCAACATGCAGGCTGCGCTCGAAAAGCGTGGCAAAGAACTGGGTGGCTTCGTGCTGATGGCGTTGGGGGCCATGGCCGCCGCGATGATCTATTCGTACTCGCCGCAAGACCCAAGCTGGCTGTCCGCCACAGATGCCCCCGTTCAGAATTGGCTGGGCCGGGCAGGGGCGTCGGTCGCGGCTCCTCTGTTCATGATCGTGGGCTGGGCAAGTTGGGGTCTGGCGCTGGTTTTGCTCGTCTGGGGCGCGCGGTTTGCCCTGCATCGCGGTGAAGAACGTGCGGTGTCCTGTTTGATTTTTGCGCCGATCTGGGTGGCCTTGGCCGCTGTCTATGCCGCTGGTGTGCCTGAATCTGCGGCATGGACCCACAGTTTCGGGTTGGGTGGTTTGTTCGGTGACATGATGATGGGGTCGATCCTGACGATCCTGCCGCTTGGCACGACTCTGGCGCTCAAACTGATGATGCTGCTTCTCGGCGGTGTGGTCATTGTCATGGGCGCTTTCGTTCTGGGCTTCACCAAGCTCGAACTGGCCCGTTTGGTGCGCTTCCTTCTGGTTGGCGTGATCATGGTCTATGCCACGATGCTGTCGCTCTTGGGTAAAGGCGCATCTGGTGCGCTGGTCGCTGGTCGCCAAATGCAGGCCAAAAACGCCGAACGCCGCGCCATCCGCGCGCAGGAAGAGGCCGAAGCGGCCGAATGGGCCGCTGCACAGGACGCCGTCCAAGCCGAACCCCGCGTGACCCGCGTCGCACCCAAGGCACCGCCTGCGATACACGTCGAAGATGATCTGATCGACGACCCCTTTGAGGCACCCGCTGTACCGCAAAAGACAGGATTTCTGTCCAAGATGCCGTCGCTGATCCGTCGCGCCGATCCGGAACCGGAACTGGTTGAGACCTACCCGCATGGCGATCTTCCCGACGCCCTGCCCGGCGATGATCGTGTCCGCGCCAAGATCGCAGATGCCATCAAATCCCGTGTACGCCAGAACCCTGCTGTAACTTCTGCTGCGGCAGCTCCTCTGACCAAGGGTCGGGGCCGTGGTCCGGATCCGCTGATCTTCAAGCCGTCGGGCGACCTCCCGCCGGAACCTCCCGTGACTGCTCGCGCCGCAGCCCCCTTGCGTGCCGAACCGCCAGTGACGGCGACCAAGCCCGCCGCGTATCAGCCGCAAGCTGACATACCGGCCTATGACGACGAGCCGGACAACATCTTTGACGACATGACCGATTGGGACGACTACGAGGACGAGACTCAAGCCTTCGCGCCCGTTCCTCCAGCCCCAGTTCCCGCTCCGGTGCCGCAGCCTGAAGCGCGCAAAGTTGTCCAGCAACCCCAGCGCAAACCGCTTCAGCCATCCAAGCGAGCACAGGAAGAAGCCCAGCCGCGTCTGCAGTTCGAGGACAAGCAAGCCGAATACGACCTGCCGCCGCTTGGCCTGTTGATGGACCCGGCGAATATCGAACGCCACCACCTGAGTGACGAAGCACTCGAAGAAAACGCCCGCATGTTGGAAGCGGTTCTGGATGATTACGGCGTGAAAGGCGAGATCGTCAGCGTCCGCCCCGGCCCCGTAGTGACCATGTACGAACTGGAACCCGCGCCCGGTCTCAAAGCCTCCCGCGTCATTGGTCTTGCTGACGACATCGCGCGCTCCATGTCCGCCCTGTCCGCCCGTGTTTCCACCGTGCCGGGCCGCAGCGTGATCGGCATCGAACTCCCGAACGAAAAGCGCGAAATGGTGAGCTTCCGCGAAATCCTCTCCACCCGCGATTACGGCGACGGCATCCAGAAACTGCCGCTTGCGCTGGGCAAGGACATCGGCGGTGACCCCGTTGTCGCCAACCTCGCCAAGATGCCCCACCTGCTCATTGCCGGGACTACAGGCTCCGGTAAGTCGGTTGCGATCAACACGATGATCCTGTCGCTGCTCTACAAGTTGACACCTGCCGATCTGCGCCTCGTGATGATCGACCCGAAGATGCTCGAACTCAGCGTCTATGACGGCATCCCGCATCTGTTGTCGCCTGTTGTGACGGACCCGAAAAAGGCAGTTGTCGCGCTGAAATGGGTCGTGGGCGAGATGGAAGACCGCTACCGTAAAATGTCCAAGATGGGCGTACGCAACATCGACGGCTACAACAGCCGCGTTGCCGACGCACTGTCCAAGAACGAGATGTTTGAACGCACGGTGCAGACCGGGTTTGACGATGAAACCGGCGAACCGATCTTCGAGACCGAGGAAATCCAGCCCGTCAAAATGCCCTATATCGTCGTCATCGTCGACGAGATGGCCGACCTGATGATGGTCGCAGGCAAAGAAATCGAAGCCTGCATCCAGCGCCTCGCCCAGATGGCGCGTGCGTCGGGTATTCACCTCATCATGGCCACGCAGCGCCCGTCGGTCGATGTGATCACCGGCACGATCAAGGCGAACTTCCCGACCCGGATCAGCTTCCAAGTCACGTCGAAGATCGACAGCCGCACCATCCTTGGCGAAATGGGCGCGGAACAACTGCTGGGGCAGGGGGACATGCTCTATATGGCGGGTGGTGCTAAGATCACGCGCTGCCACGGCCCATTCGTCTCGGATGAAGAAGTCGAAGAAATCGTCACACACCTCAAGGCATTTGGCCCGCCCGAATATGTGAGCGGCGTGGTACAAGGCCCTGACGACGAAAAGGCCGACAATATCGACGCGGTGCTGGGCCTCAACACCGGCGGCAACACCGACGGCGAAGACGCACTTTATGATCAGGCCGTTGCCATCGTCATCCGCGACCGGAAATGCTCGACCTCCTACATCCAGCGTAAGCTGGCCATCGGCTATAACAAGGCAGCGCGACTTGTAGAGCAGATGGAAGACGAAGGTGTCGTCAGTTCTGCCAACCACGTTGGTAAACGCGAAATTCTGGTACCCGAGCAGTAAAGACTTGCCGATCCAGTCACAAAAACGGGCGCTGCTATCGCATAGCAGCGCCCGTTTCGCCATATAGAGGGAAAGTGATTAGAGCAGACAGGAACACAGACCCGATGCGATACCGTTTTCTTGCCGTCGTAGCGGCCCTGACATGGATGTGGGCGCTGCCCGCCGCCGCCCAGCAGCTCTCGCTGAACGCGCTGTCCAACTACCTCAACCAGCTCACAAGCGCCCAAGCAGGGTTCACCCAAATCAACGCCGACGGCACGATTTCGACAGGCACGCTCTATATGCGTCGCCCCGGCAAGGCGCGGTTCGAATACAACCCGCCGGAACAGGCGCTGGTGATGGCAAACAACGGTGCTGTTGTGGTGTTCGATCGCAAACTCGGTGGCGATCCGGAAAGCTATCCGCTCAATCGCACACCACTTGGCCTCATCCTCGCACGCAATGTCGACCTCGGCCGCGCCGATATGGTGGTTGCGCACGGATACGACGGCACCGCCACCACGGTCACGGCACAAGACCCCGAGAACCCGGAATATGGCAGTATCCAGCTCAAGTTCACCAACAACCCGGTCGAGCTCCGCCAATGGATCATCACTGATGACGGCGGTGGTCAGACCACGGTAGTTCTGGGCGCATGGGAGCGCAAAGAACTGGCCAACAGCCTGTTCAATATCGAAACAGAGCGGGACGCGAACCGGTAAAGGCGCTGAGGCGGTTGCAATCAGTGTGGCTCGGCGGTTCTCTCTCGCAAGAGACCGCGCCTCCTATGCCGCACTCTGGCCGTCCTCAAGAACCTCGACATCCGTCACCAGAATGATCTCACAGCCTCCGACGATGGAACCGTCATCCCGCCGCAAAGAAGACCGCCACGGCGAGATCTGATCACCCGTCACTTTCACCAAGTAGCCACGAAGCCTGACATGCGATCCGATTTTGGTTTCCATCAGGACATCGCTCACCGTCTGGTTCGCAGGAATGAGATGATTGTTGGTAACTTGGTTCTTCCAACGCCTCGGCATCTCGGTGTTTTCCGGCGGCGAATACCAGATCAGCCTGTGCCCGGTTCGGAACTCGAACCCATCAATGCCTCCGGGTTTGGCCAGATCTCCCCAAACAATCCCTAAATCCAACGGCGAGATCGCGCTTGTCGGGTCATTGCGGAATTCGCGCCGCGTCACGACAAGCCCTTCGATCACATACGTCGCCAAAAGTTCGGCCGTGAAGGTGTCACTCAGGTCTACCCGAATTCGAGAGACACGGGATTGCGCGGGCGCTCCGTCTGGTGTCACTTCCTGCGGCAAGGGCGGAAGACGCGCGGTTTCGACGGCGGTTTCCAAATCGGCACGCGGGGCCAGTTGCTCGGTTGTTAAACCGAACACCCACGCCGTCAGGACGACGGCGAACAAAGCGATCTTGGTTCCTTCGTCAAACACGGCCCGTGGGCTCCTTTGGCTGCGTATCCGCTAGCCAAAGTGTACCGCGTCAAAGTGGCGGGAATTTGCCGGATTTGTGGGGCGCGGCCCATCATTGGGATCGCGGTCGTAATGGGTCTGGCCGCGGGCAATGCGACGACGCTCCAATTCTTAAGAAATAGTGTATTAGTCAGAGGTGCTTACCCATTGTTTCGCGCGCGAAACAATGGGGCCAATTCGGACCTATCTGCGAACCGAACAACGCGCCAACTGTCCTTGATAAGCCACTGACCGTGACGCGACCTCATCGGCCACCCGCAACAGCCATGCTTTGCTGTTATATGTCCCGCGCGAAAATCCGGTCCGACCCTCGTGATAGGCCAGATATTGGTTGCGGGCATCCGCCAGCGAAATACCAAGGCGGCGGTTCGATTCCGCCATGTACCAGCCCATGAAATCCGCCGCGTCGTCGATATCGTTGCGTTTTGCACGGAACTTGCGCTGATCCTGCTGGTATTCTTCCCAAGTGCCATTCAAGGCTTGGCTATACCCATAGGCCGAACTCTGCCGTCCCATCGGGATCACACCCAGCGTATAGCGAAACGGCGTGCGGGCATCGGACTTGAACTTGCTTTCTTGGTAAATCGACGCCATTTGCACATGAACGGGCACACCCCACTTACGCTCTGCCGCACGGAAGGCGCGTAGGTACCCTGGGCGCTGTTGCAAGATGGAACAGGCATTGTCGAGGTTGCGGGGCGCCGATGTGCCGCCGCCGCCCCCACAAGAGGCAGCCAACAGGACAATCACAAGGGCGCGAAAGAATCTGCTCATGGGCCTCTCGCTTTTTACTCGAAGACGGTTGCTCCGCCTTTCGGATTGAACCCAGTCTAACGCAAAGGTGGCCTAGGGGAAATCACAATTGCTCTGGCCGGCAAGCCCTTGCCATCAAACGAAAAACCCTTGTGTCGAAATACATCACAGACTGTTTCCTGAAAAATCGCCGCGACAATTGGACAATTTGGCGAAAATCAGGCAGGTATATGGCAACGGACAGGACACATGATCAGACAACGCGCAAAATATAACATCGGCCAAGTCGTTCGGCACCGCAAACACCCGTTCCGGGGAGTGGTGTTCGACGTGGACCCGGAATTCAACAATACCGAAGAATGGTATCAAGCAATTCCCGAGGAAAGCCGCCCCGCGAAGAAGCAGCCGTTCTATCACCTGCTCGCTGAGAATGAACAAAGCTTTTACGTGGCCTATGTGTCTGAACAAAACCTGATCGCTGATTATTCCGGCGAACCTGTCGAACACCCGGATGTCCCGGACCTTTTTGGTGCGTTCGAGGATGGAAGTTACGAACTCCACTTCCAGTACAACTGATCGAATACTCTCTCTCTCTCTCTTAGTTTGCCACATGTAACGAGTAAGGGCTCCCAGTTGGGAGCCCTTTTCTTATGCAGCGTCCAGCAGAGAAACAAAGCGGTCTATCTCGCTGTCTGGCAGCGACCAGTCGCAGACCAGACGCCCAGTCAGCAGAGCATCAGGTGGCCCATCGGCCAGATCTCCTCCAGACACATGATACTGCGCCCCACTTGCCTGAAGCATCTGGTGCAGGGCACGGGGGGCTTGGAAGAAGATCATGTTGGCGGTGACGTCATTCACGATTTGCAAATCATTGCGTTTGCGCAACCCGTCCAACAGATGCGCCGTCTTTGCGTTGGCACGCTGTGCAAGGTCTTTCCACAGGTCATCACGCAGATAGGCTGCCATCTGTGCCGACAGGTAACGGTGCTTTGAAAACAGATGCCCGCCCCGTTTGCGGCGCAGTTCGAATTCCCACGCTTTTCTTGGGTCGAAGAACACCACGGCCTCGACGCCCATAAGACCGTTTTTAGTGCCGCCGAACACCGCAACATCGACACCGAGCTTCCACGACATCTCGGCGGGCGTGCAACCCAAGGCCACTGCCGCATTGGCGAACCGTGCACCATCAAGATGCACCGGCAAGTCATACGATTTGGCGACGTCACACAGCGCCTTCAGCTCGGCCAATGTGTAGACGTTACCGACCTCGGTCACCTGCGTGATTGAGACCGCACCGCGACGCGGGCCGTGAACACCTCGGTTGCCTTGGCTTTCGATAGCTCGGGTCAACGCTTCGGGTGTCATTCGGTCTGCCCCATGCACCAGCGTCAGCTTCGCGCCACCAGTGTAGAACTCGGGCGCGTTACACTCGTCCTCTTCGATATGTGCCATCGGTGTGCAGAACACCGTGTCGAACGGCTCGATCATCGTCGCGAGCGCAAGGGCGTTGGCTGCCGTTCCGGTGGCGGCCAGATAGACTGCGGCATCGGGTGCTTCGAACAGATCGCGGATGCGCTGGCGTACCTCATCCATCATGGGGTCAGCGCCATAGCCCATCACATGGCCCTGATTGGCTTCGGCCAGAACGTCAAGAACGGCCTGCGGCACGGGTCCGCTGTTGTCAGAGGCAAAAAACATCAGGTCGGCTCCTCGATGATGTGATCTTCCCAATCGTCTTCATCAACTTCGAATTCGGCGACAGTGGCGTTTCGCATCGAAATCCCCGCGTCATGTACAGAGTCCGGCGTGCCCGAAATGAGCGGATGCCAGTCAAAAAGCGGTTTGCCCTCCCACAGCAGCCGATAGGCGCAGGTCTTGGGCATCCAATAGGCGTGGCCGTCGATATTCGACGGTTTCAAAACGATACATTCTGGCACGAACTGGTGCCGGATCTCGTATTGCGCACAGCGACAGGTGGCGTCGTCGAACAACCGGCAGGCCACGCGGGTCAGTTCCACATGGCCGGTGTCTTCGTCCTCGAGCTTGTTGAGACAGCACTTGCCGCAGCCATCACACAAGGCTTCCCATTCCTGCGGATTGAGATCGGTCAGGGCTTTGCGTTCCCAGAATCGGTGGCCAAGACCTGTGCGATCAATCGGGTCTTTGGTCATAACGCGGTCAGGATGGCGCGGGCCTCAGCGCAGTCGGCATCCATCTGCGTAATCAGCGCCTCAAGGCTGTCAAATTTCAACTCGGGCCGCAGGAAGGCAACCAAAGCAACCGAAACCGTGGCCCCGTAGAGATCGCCTGTGAAGTCGAAGATAAAGGTTTCCAGATTGGCGCGGTTTTCGCCAAACATAGGGCGGACACCGATGGACGCGGCACCGTGGTAGGCACCGGCATGGGGACCATCAAGCACATCGACCAAAACGGCGTAGACGCCGAATTTTGGTGGGTGCAGACCGTCTATCGACATGTTTGCAGTGGGATAGCCCAATTCACGCCCGCGCTGTTCGCCGCCGATGACTTCGCTTTCGATGCGGTGCCAATGGCCCAGCATGTCAGCGGCCAGCCGTGGATCACCTTCGGACAGCGCAGTGCGGATCGCGGTCGAGGACACCGCGCCTGAAGTGGCGGTCACCAACTCGGCCACGGTCACGCCAAAGCCCAACTCGGCCCCGAAGCGCTTGAGGTCGTCCACATTCCCGGCACGGCCTTTGCCGAAGCAGAAATCCTCGCCGACCACGACGTGACGAAGCCCTAGCCCGTTGGAAATCACGTTCTCTGCGAAACCTTCCGGGGTCAGTGCTGCAAGTTGGCTGTTGAAGTTCAACTCGTACAGAACATCGACCCCAAGCTTGCGCAGCCGGGTTGCCCGCGCCTTGGTGTTCATCAGTCGAAAGGGGGGGGCGTCAGGTGCGAAGTATTCGCGGGGATGCGGTTCGAATGTGACAACACCCAAAGTCGCATCGGGCACTGCGTCGCGTGCCAGTTTGATCACGGCCTGATGGCCAGAATGCACGCCGTCGAAATTGCCGATGGCAACGGTTGCCCCTTTGTCGGCCTTCGCGACGAATTGATAGTCCCGCACGATCTTCATGCGCAGAGGACTAGCTGGCGCGTGGGGGGGTTGCAATCCCCGCTCAGGTCTGGCGGGAGCGTTTTTCCGTCAAAGGAAAATCGAGGATGCGCTGACGCATCCTCACCCGTGTTAGGGTCAGTCGAATTTGCGCGAGGGCGCGAGCACCTTGGCCTCACCGATCAGCACCTTCTTGCCATCAACCGAGCAATGGCAATCCAGAGTAACGCGCCGTTTGGCGAAGTCGATATCGACGACTTTGACCTCGGCATAGACCATGTCACCGGGGCGCACGGGGGCGAGAAACTTGAGGGTCTGACCCATATAGACCGTGCCATGTCCGGGAAGCTGTTCGCCGATGACGGCCGAGATCAGCCCGGCAGTCAGCATCCCATGCGCGATGCGGCCTTCGAAAATGGTGTCTTGCGCGTAATCGTCGTCAAGATGGACCGGGTTCCGGTCGGTCGAGACTTGCGCGAACATTTCAATGTCCTGATCGGTCACCTGTTTGCGCAGGTGGCGCGACATCCCCATTTCGATGTCTTCGATGCAGATTGTTCCGCGTGGCAGGTTGTCCAACATTTCGCACTCCACTCACAGGCGACAAGGTAATAAATAGCTAAGTCAGATGCCCGATTTGGCAACTTTATTACTTTGCAGCCGCAGAAAAGCAAGCAAAATCTGCGTCAGCGAAGTTGTCCGATGGAATAGGTCGGCGCCGCATTTTCCTTTGTAAGATAGGCGGTTAACGCATCTGCGTCTGGTTGGTGCGACGTTTTTGTCTCAGATGCTGCCAGGCCACCGGTAATAAAGAGGGAATCGATATCCTCGCCCATCGCCCCGTCAATGTCGGTGTGGGCCCCGTCGCCAATGGCCAGAATGCGGCTTGGATCGACGTCCAGCCCAAGTGCGGCAATGCGGCGGCGGGCAAGGTCGTAGATCGGCGGGTGCGGCTTGCCGAAATACAAGCTTTCGCCGCCCATCTCGGTATAGAGCGCCGCCAGCGCACCAGCGCACCATTCGCGTTTTTCGCCACGATCGACCACGATGTCGGGATTGGCGCACAGTAGTTTGAGGCCTTTCTGCTTGGCATACAGGAATTGAGGCCGGTTCACCGACGGATCCGCGTAGGGATCAAAGGGACCGCAGCAGACAATACCGTCGGCGTCTTCCAATTCGACCCGCTGGATGGCCACCGGGTTGTCGATCAGCTCCATCGGATCAAAGAAGGTTTCGTCAAAGGGTTGCCCCATGAACCAGACCTTTTCGCCCACTGCACCTCGGAACATTGCGGCGCGGGCACTGTCGCCGCTGGTGGCGATGCTGTCGTAGCAATCTTCTGGCACGTTTAGGCGCTTGAGCTGCTTGGCCACTTCGTGGCGCGACCGAGGGGCGTTGGTGAGCAAAACCACTGAGCCGCCGCCCTGTTTGAAGCCCCGTAAGGCCGCGATCGCTTCGTCATGTGCGGTGACGCCGTTGTGCACACAGCCCCAGAGATCGACGAGCAGCACGTCGTAGCGGTTGGCGATGTCAGCGAGGGAAGGGATGATCTGGGTCATGGGGCACCTGATTGACGCGGTTTGTGCCACGTATCGCCCGAACTGGGGGTGATTGCCAGCCGAGGCCGGCAAACTTCGTCATTGGGTGCGGAAGAACACAGGCCGGTTCAGGACATCGCCCTCCTACGCGACGACCATGGCCAATAGCAGCCACAAAGCCGGGATCAGGTTCAGGAATGTACGGAACGGTTCTTTCCGGGTCTTGTGCCGGAAACGGCGTTGTGCCGCCTTGGCTCCAAACCAGCCGCCTATAAAGGCGAGGATGAGGAGGGTGGATTCGGACACACGCCATTCGCCTTGAATGGCGCGGTCCTTGTCGATGCGGAACATCAAAAAAGCGAGGCCGTTGACAAATACAATGGCCCCGCATCCGAGGATGAGCCCTGACATTGTGGGTGTCAGCGGCATCGTTTGCCGGATCAGAGCTTGAGGTTCGGGATGATCTGCTTTTTGCGGCTCACGACGCCGGGGAGAACGACGGTATCGCCGGACACGGTCGCGCCAAAGCTTTTCTCAGCCAGGGTTTTGACCAGATCATTCGGGACCAGCAGGGTCGATTCCTCGTTCAGGATGTCGACGACGAAGAGGATCACCTGATCGACACCGTCTTCGGCTGCCACGTCGGTCATGGTGGCCATCAGTCTGTCCTTGCGGTCGAGCACGATTTTCGGCGAAGTGGTTTCCAGAACCGACACGCGGAACTTGGTGCCTTCGACCGGGTATTCCTTGCTGTCCATGCGCAGGAGCTCGGCGTCGGAGAAGGCAGAGACATCGGATTTCGCAGCGAACATTTCGGCGGCGAAGTCAGGGATCGACACGCCAAGGTCTTCTGCCAGCGCGTGAGCGACGGCTTTGTCTTCCTGCGTTGTGGTCGGCGAGCGGAATTCCAGCGTGTCGCTGAGGATGCACGACAGCATCGCGCCCTTGATGCCGCGCGGAGCTTGGGCGAGGTCGTCACCGATCATCTTCCACATGATGGTTGCGGTGCAGGCGACGGGTTCGATGCGGATGTCGATCGGGCCTTTGGTTTCCAGACCGCCAACCAGCTTGTGGTGGTCAATGATGGCGCGGATGTCGGCGCTGTTGATTGCATCGGGCAGTTCGGCGGGGTTGTTGGTGTCGACGATGACGACGGCCTGGTCGGCGTCAACTGTCGAGATGATCTCGGGCTTGTCGAGTTTCCAGTGGTCGATCACGAACGCTGCTTCGGTGTTGGGTTCACCCAGCAGAACTGGCTTGGCGTCCTCGCCCTTGATCTGGTTGAGATACCACGCCCAGATGATCGGGCTGCCGGTGCTGTCGGTGTCTGGGGATTTATGTCCGAATACGAGGGTTGTCATGTCGGGCCTCTGCGCTGCCAAAATCAAGTCGCGCGCCTTATAGGGCGCGCGATTGAGGTTGTCACCTGTGGCAGTTTGCGCTTGCAGCATTCAGGGCGTTGCTGCGTTGCTGCTTTAATTTGCGACCTGTTCTCTGAGGATGGAGGCTGTGAGGGAAATCAGCAGGTAGATGCCCGAGAAGACAAGGAAGGTGAGAAGCGTGTTTTCAAAGGCACGCGGGTAGCTTGGGTCCTGCGAGGGCAGGGGATAGACCGAGGTGGTCAGGTAACGCGCCTGGCTGTCTGCATCGCGGCGGGCCTGATCGAGCCGTTCGAGCGCGGCTGACAGCATCATGTCGCGGGTGGTGAGATCCGCCTCGGCCAGTTGGATCTGCACGGCGGTTTCCGCCAGCGACCCGGCCCCTGCGCTTTGCGCGGTCATCTCGGCGTTGATTTCGGCCTTGAGCGCCTCAAGACGGCGGATGTCGGCCTCCACGCCTTCGACGCGGCTGCGGTTGGGGCGGGCGTTGTCCATCAGCGCCTGCAATTGCAGGTTCTTTTCCTGAAGCTGGGTTTCGACTGTTTCGATCCGCCCCTGCAACGCGCCGATGCGCGCGCGGGGGTCAAGAACGGCGCTGTCCTGTTGGAGGCGCACCAGTTTCTCCTGCGCCACGCGGCGGGCCTGTTCGGCCTCGTTCAAGCCCAGTTCGGCATCCTTGACGGCGTTCACGCGCTTGCGGGCGGTCAGGTTGTCGACCCGTTCTTCGGCATAACCGATGAGCGCGGTGGAGAAATCAGCGGCCACTTGGGGGTTGGCGGCGGCGACCTCCATACGGATCACGCCTTCGGTGGGGTCATAGCCGATCTGGACGTATTTCTTGTAGAGCTTGTACATGTCCTCGGCAGTGGCGTCCGGCTCGAGCCGACGCAATGGATCGAGGTCGGGCTGCGAGAAATGCTTCTGGAAGCCTTCGTCCTCATCAAGGCGCAGCATGGCATCCTTTGAGGTCAGGTAGCTTTGCACCGCGATGGCGTCCTGATTGGTGGCAAATTGCGTGCCCGAGAAGAGGCCGCCAATGCCGCCACTGCTGGTTTCGGCCTTGAGGATGAGGAATTCGGACTTCGAGGCGTACATCGGCGTGGCGATGGTGAAGAAATACCAACCCGCAACGATGGTCGGCAGCAGCACAAAGGCGGCGAGGCGCGCAAAGAGCATCCGCATCCGGCGGCGACGGCGGCGGGCCATGTCCTTCTGAATTGCCATCACTTCTTGCGCGCGCCGCTCTGCCGGGCTGCGTGTATCCGTGGCGGGGAGATTCTGGCTGTCCTGCTGTGCGGTTTGCGGCAATTGCGGTTGTATGGCCAACGGGCGATCAGCAGGCCGCGCCTTGGGCTGACCCTGCGCGGTGCTTTCGGCGGGCACCATCAGATCAAGCGCGTTTTCGCGTTGGAACGGATCAATGCCCTTGAGGCGGAGCAGGTACACCGCTTCGAAATCCGTATTGGGTTCAAGCCCATGCTTCTGGGCAATGCGCCGCGCCATGCGGAGTTGACGACCGGTCAGACCTTCTTCGCGAATGGCCATGAGCGCTTGTTCCACACCGCCATCAGCCGGGCGCTGAATGCGCGGCTGAGGCGCTTCGGATGCGGGCATGGCGGCGGCGGGATGTCCGGCAGCCGCCATTTGGCCGGTTCCAGGCCCCGATTCGCTGCGACGGATGCGAAAGCGCTTAGCTGTGGGTTTCGTAGTCATAGAGCTGTTTCGCTTCTTCCAGGCTGTCGAACATGTGCAACTGGCCATCCCGAAGGACAGCGGCCTTGCTGACAAATCGCGCCAGCGTTTCGGGTTGGTGGGAGACGATGATCATCGTTGTGGTGCGCAACCGCTCGGCAAGAATGTCGCCCGCCTTGCGGTTGAATTCCACATCCGTATAGGTCGGCATCCCCTCGTCCACGAGATAGATGTCGAAATCGAGCGCCAGCATCAGCGCAAAGGTGAACCGTGCCCGCATGCCCGAGGAATAGGTGCCGAGCGGTTGGTCAAAATACTCGCCCAGATCACAAAGCCAGCGGCAATAGGCCTCCACGTAATCGGGATCGAGCCCGTAGAGCCGCGCAATGAAGCGCGAGTTTTCCATCGCCGTATGCTTGGTGACAACACCCCCCATGAAGCCCAACGGAAAAGACACACGGCTGGTCTTGCGGATCTCGCCTTCATCGGGCTTTTCCAGACCCGCCATCATCTTGACCAGCGTCGTCTTGCCAGTGCCGTTGGGCGCCAGAATCCCCAGTGATTGCCCCAATTCAACACGAAACGACGCCCGATCCAGGATCACCTTGCGGTGCGACCCCGTCCAGAACGATTTGCTCACATTGTCGAATTCAAGCATCGAAACCTCAAGTCACCTCCGTACAGGGTTTGCACGGGTTGGTTTCCAAAGGGTTTAGATGCCGAGTTTGACTGGATTGTGGCCAATCCATAGCAAAAACCGGGTATTGTCTCTGAAACTTGGCCGTCATCCCGTATCGGAGCATTCGGTCCTGACGCGTGTCTGGCCAAGTTTGTCCTTCTGAATGGCGCCACTGTGCGAAAGGGCTTTGGAGTTGACTTAATCGCCCAAGAATCTTGCAGGGAGACACATTTGCTTCATAATACCAAGGGCTGCGATCATTGACCCACTTTCGCCCAATCTCTGGTTCCGATTGACGTGATGACGTCCGGTAGGGCGATCAGGTTGTTCCACGCCTGACACCCTGCATGGAGGATTGCGTCG
>CANNCS010000021.1 GCA_947503115.1 uncultured Marivita sp. | reverse complement strand
TCACCCCCGCCATTATCGTGCCGAGGATGAATCATGTTCTCAAACCGCTGTCGAGGCGGGACTATTTCAGCAGCCTGCTAATGAGTCAGAAGCCAGCCCCTTTGGTATTAATGCTGATCTCAAGGGGTTGGGTGGTGAAGCCGCCCTGGCCGCCGAAGGACGAGGCGAGACCCAAAAGGCGCGGATCATCAGTCATTTGTCCCGCGTGATCTTCGAGGAGCTGATGGTCCCCGGTGGGCATGTCACCGCCAATCTGGGCCTGCTGCAGGCGATCAACGATCTCTAAGCCAAAAAAGACGGCTTCCCCCTTTGGAGCGAGGGGCGTAAAGGGGGCGGCATGACACCGTCCCCTTTGCCTGTAATCCGCCTGTTGCCCAAAACCAAACCGCAAGCCATTCGGCGCGGCTATCCTTGGGTCTATGCCAACGAGGTCGTCACCGA
The DNA here is from genome assembly GCA_947503115.1 of uncultured Marivita sp. Classification (GTDB taxonomy): domain Bacteria; phylum Pseudomonadota; class Alphaproteobacteria; order Rhodobacterales; family Rhodobacteraceae; genus Marivita. The sequence continues at coordinate 42,552 of CANNCS010000021.1, read as the reverse complement.
CCGCCGCACCCGCGCCATGGCGCCGGGCACCATTGCTGTGCTCGAAGACGCCGAGCGTAGTCCGCTGGCATTGGTGGCGGTGAACCCAAATTCCAAGATCATCGGACGTGTGCTGGATGGCCCCGAAGCCCCAGCCCCGGATCAGGACTGGTTCGTCAAGCGACTGAGCAAAGCGCTGTCGTTGCGCGAACGGTTGTTCGATGCGCCGTTCTACCGGCTGGTTCATGCTGAGGCAGATGGCCTACCTGGTGTAATTATTGACCGCTTCGGCGACACCGCCGTGGTGCAACCGAACGCCGCGTGGGCGGACGTGCTTCTGCCCGAGCTGGCCGCGGCCTTGGCCGAGGTGACAGGTGTGACAACGATCCTCAAAAATGCCGGCGGTCGGGGACGGTCGCTTGAAGGTCTGGACGATGTGGATGCAGTTCTTTTGGGGGAGGCCCCGACTGCACCGGTCCCGGTTCAGATGAATGGTGCCACTTACATGGCCGATCTGATGGGTGGTCAGAAAACGGGGCTATTCTTCGACCAGCGTCCGAACCACGCTTTTGCTGCCGGACTGGCGCAAGACGCGCGGGTTTTGGATGTGTTCTCTCATGTCGGCGGGTTTGGGCTAGCGGCGCTCGCGGGCGGCGCAGTGTCGGCACTTAGCGTTGACGGCTCAGAGCCAGCGCTGGGGCTTGCCACCCAAGGCGCAGGCCACATGGGTGCAGCGGATCGGTTCGCCACCACGAAGGGCGATGCGTTTGCCGTGCTGACGTCACTTGGTGAAGAAGAGGCGGAGTTCGAACTGGTCGTTTGCGATCCTCCGGCTTTTGCGCCCTCTAACAAGGCGCGTGAGGCGGGATTGCGCGCCTATGAGCGGGTGGCCCGACTTGCGGCTCCTTTGGTGGCAGAAGACGGCTATTTGGTCCTGTGTTCGTGCTCTCACGCGGTTGATATGACAGCCTTTACTGGCGCATGTTTGCGGGGCATCGGCCGCGCAGGCCGTCGCGCGCAACTGATCCATACCGGTCAGGCTGGGCCCGATCATCCGCTGCTGCCGCAACTAGCAGAATCTGGGTATCTTAAAGCGTTGTTCTTCCGGCTGTGAAAGTCTGCCTCGACACCTGCGTGCTGTATCCGACTGTGATGCGCGAGGTATTGTTGGGCGTTGCAGCGCAAGGGCTGTTCGAGCCGCTTTGGTCTGAACGGATCCTGGGCGAATGGTCACGCGCAGCAGCCAAGCTTGGTCCGGCAGGGCAGGTGCAGGCAGATGCCGAGATCGCGATGTTATCTGCCCGTTGGCCACGGGCCTCAGTATCTCCGACAGCAGGCTTGCTGGATAGGCTATGGTTGCCTGACGCCAATGATGTGCATGTATTGGCCGCCGCCATCGCGGGCTATGCGGATGTCATCATCACCGTCAATGCCAAGGACTTCCCGCGTAACATTCTGGCCGAAGAAGGCCTGTCCCGTGCCGATCCCGACGCCTTCCTTGTGGGTCTCTATGCCAGTGCGCCCGATGCAGTGGCCCGCGCCGTTTCTGATGTGCATGCGGAAGCCAATCGGCTGTCGGGTGACCAGTGGGAGTTGCGCAAGCTGATGAAAAAAGCCCGTTTGCCGCGATTGGGTAAGGCTTTGCAGGCAAGTTCAGGTCATTCGTACGATTAGTCTGTAAACAAGCGATCTATCGCACGACACTTCCGCTCTGTCAGCGCAGATATCCCATGGGATCAACGCTATCAAAGCCTTTGCGGACTTCGAAATGCACCCGCGAAGGTTCGAAGTCGGCAACCTTTGCTATCGACTGCCCACGGCTGACAGCGTCACCTTTTGCGACAGTGATGTTGTCGACATGAGTGTAGACTGACAGCAGGTTGTCTGGGTGGCGGATCACCAGAATGTTGATGCCGTCTGTATTGCGTGTGATCGCGGCGACTTGGCCGCTGGCGGCCGCCTTAACCGTTGTGCCAACGGACGCTCCAATGTCGATGCCGTCGTTCCGACCCTTGGCATATTCACGAATGATGCTGCCCTGAACAGGAAAGCTCATAGCCGCGTTTGATGCGCTGGCACCTGTCTGTTTGCCCAAATTGGCGATGGGAGCAGCGGCTGTTGCCGTTGTCGTCGCCGCAGCGGCCGGGGTTTCCTCGGGCAGAGGTTGCGACGCCGAGGGGGGCTCTGGCGTAGGAGATCCTGTGCCGGGTAACCGGGTCGTGTCTTCCTGGGTCGAAACAGCGGCTGTCACCACGGGGATCAACAGGTATTGGCCTTCGCGCAGCGTGAACGAACTGTCTAGCCCGTTCCACTCGGCCAATGATCGCACCGAAACGTTGTAGAGCCGTGAGATGGTGAAGGCCGTCTCGCCGCGCTTAACCTGATGTCGGATCGGTTCCGAACCGGTCTGCGGTGTCGGGCGTTCGGTGGCCGGTGTGGGGGCAGAGCGGTCAATGGCGTCGCCGGCCAATGTGGTGATGTCAATTTCCGAAGCAGGGCGGATCGGACCAGTGCTAATAGCTCCGGTCTCTGGCGAAGGTTCAGCGACGCGCCGGGGCAGGGCAATGATTTCGCCCGCGCGCAGCGGATCTCCGGTTTGAACGCCGTTGTAGCGAGCTAGTTCGTCTGCGGGTAATCCCACGCGGGCGGCAAGCTGTGCCAGCGTGTCGCCACGGCGGGCCACGGCAACTTGGTAGTTGGGATACGAGATCACACCCCGGTCATCTGGCTGTGGTCGTGGCGCCGTAGCAGCGCGGGCGGCATCGGCGGTATTGAAGCCACCATTGATCAAGCCGCGCATATCAAGATCAAGCGGTTCCGAGCAGGCGGCCAAAAGCGCCAAGACCGAAAGGCTGGTGCCAACTCGAAAACCGGAACGAAGGGAAACTCTGCGTACAGCCATGTCGATATCCTCAAATGCGCCGGTTGTACCCCGGTCGTCATCCGCCATTATGCCTTGATTACCCGTCGCGGGCTACCCCTTCGACCAAGGGCACAAAGCGAACGGGCCTCAATTCATCGTAATCTAGCCCTTCGGGCGTGCGCCGGACGCGGATCAAGTGCTGCACGGCATCCGATTGACCTACAGGCAGCACCATGATGCCGCCGACTTTAAGCTGTGCCAAAAGCGGCCCCGGTGGGTCTTCCGCGGCGGCTGTCACAAGAATACGGTCGAACGGCGCCTGATCGGGTAGGCCGAAGCTGCCATCGGCGGTGAAGGCGGTGACATTATTAAGACCAAGCTGATCGAACACCTCGCGGGCTTCGCGCACCAGCCTAGGGTGGCGGTCCACCGTATAGACCCGTCGCGCCAACTGGCTCAGGATCGCAGCCTGATAGCCTGATCCGGTACCCACCTCGAGAACGGTATCGCGCGGGCTGATCTCAAGCGCTTGTGTCATCAAGCCGACCACGGAAGGCTGGCTGATGGTCTGACCGCACGCGATGGGCAAAGGCATGTCTTCATAAGCGCGTTCGGCGAAATAGCCACGAATAAAGGGTGCGCGGTCGATCTGCTCCATCGCCGTCAATACCGCTGCATTGGTCACGCCGCGCGACCGGAGCGCATAAAGGAACTGCATCTTGAGTTCCGCGTTTTCCATCAGAGAAAGGCGTCTTGCATCGCGTCCAACTGATCGGACGCGGTGAGGTCGGCACGCATCGGGGTGACGCTGACATAGCCGGCAAGGTTCTCTGACGCATCGCTGCCGGGGGCAGTGGGCGCGCGTTGGTCGCCGCCCTTGATCCAAAGAAAGCGGCGGCCGGATGGTGAATTGTGCGGTTCCACCGAAAAGCGGGTGCCTTGGCGAATGCCCTGCGGGGTGACCCGGGTGCCTTTGACATCAGCGGCAAGGACCGGTGGAAAGTTCACATTGTAGAACAGGCGGTATCCGGTTTGATCTTTCGGGTCATGCGCGAGAATCCGCCGGATCACGTCGGTTCCATGTACGCGGGCAGCTTCGAAAGGGTCATCGGCATGCACATTGTCTGGGCCATAATACTGCGACAGCGCAATCGCCGGGATGCCCTGAAGGGCGGCTTCCATAGCGCCCCCCAAAGTGCCGGAGTACAGCGCGTTCTCGGCCGAGTTGTTGCCACGGTTGACGCCAGACAGAACCAGATCGGGGGGGCACTCGGCCATTACGTCATGCAGGCCCGCCAACACGCAATCCGCCGGGCTGCCTTCGGCGGCAAAGCGGCGGTCGCCCATTTCGCTGACCATCATAGGGTGAGTGTAACTGATGCAATGCCCGACGCCAGATTGCTCAAAGGCGGGGGCCACGGTCCAAACCTCGCCCGAAGGGCCCGCCAGATCGTGAGCGATCTCGCTCAGCACTTTTAGTCCCGGTGCGTTGATCCCGTCGTCATTGGTAATGAGTATGCGCATCTGCCCTGCCTTGCTTTTGTCCTGAATAGGCCAAGCCCCGCCCTGCGGCAAGCATCCGCCGGTTTGGCCCGGGCGCGGATTTTGCGTTGACGCAAAATCACGGATGCGGGGACGCAACCGGCTCCTGGATCAATCGGCAAGAATTTCGGGCAGAAGGCGCGCGGCTTCTTCGTTCGGCAATGCCAATCCACTGCGATCTTCACCGGGGAAGAACCGTGCCCTCACATGCGTGGCCATCGGCCGAGGTGTCAGAATTTTCACCTTCGGACCGATTGACGCGGTCTCTGCCTGCCAAGACTTTGCCAGTGTAATCTGCGCCGCTTTGGTGGTGCCGTAGTGACCAAAGAATTTTTCGCCACCGTGCGGATCGTCGAAGAATACCGCGCTGCCATCGCGTTTCAGCAGCGGCGAAATGTAGGGGATCAGGTGAGACATCGCGTCGAGATTGATCGACACGGATTTCTTCCAGTCCTTCTGGTCAAGGTGATCAACTGGCGACAACGGTCCGGCGTGGACCGCCGTATGTACCCAAAGCGAAATCTGCCCCCAACGATCATGAACCGAGCGGCACAGCTGAGCCATTGCGTCGGCCTTGGTGATGTCCATCGGCGCAAGCGTGGCGCTTCCGCCTTTCGCCTGGATGCGATCATCCAACTCTTCTAGGCCGCCCACGGTGCGCGCCACGGCAATGATGTGATGGGTGTCGGCCAGCGCCTCTGCCAATGCAAAGCCAAGACCGCGTGAGGCGCCGGTAACCAGCGCGAAGGGGCGAGATGTGTCCGTCATGTCCTGTCACATGCCTTTTTGCCGCTCCGCCCGCAAGAGGGCAGTGCTTGACTTGATGCTGCATTTGCAGAATTAACAGGGCAAGAAACTGACATATGAGGGACACTCGCTATGACATTGACGCAAGCCGCCTTGGGCAAGACAACTCTTTTCCGCCAGACGCTGCTCGCGCTTGGTGGTGCGGCCTTCATCGCAGTGGCTGCGCAGGTAAGCATCGGCTGGCCGGTGCCGATCACTTTGCAGACGCTGGCGATCCTGATCGTGGGCCTGACCTTTGGGTCGCGCCTCGCGTTGGCGACGATGGTTGCCTACATCGGCTATGGCGCGATGGGTCTGCCGGTCTTCGCCAATGGCGGTTCGGTGGCTTCGCTGGTCGGTCCGACTGCAGGCTTCCTCTACGGCTTTGTCGCGATGGCGTGGCTGGCGGGTCTGGCGGCTGAGAAGGGTCTCGCACGCGGCGTGGTTTCCACCGCTCTTGTCGGCATCGCGTTGTCCGCGCTGATCTATATTCCGGGCCTCGCATGGCCTGCGGCAGTGCTGGGCAAAACAATGCCCGAGCTTTGGGCGGGCTGGATGGCGCCGTTCCTTTTGGGTGACGCGATCAAGGCAGTAATTGCGGCGCTGCTTGTGACCGGCGCTTGGAAAGTGCTTGCAGGTCGTAAAGCCTAAGATTTTACCAATCGGTAAAAGTGACCCCCGTCGAGCATTCGGCGGGGGTTTTTCTTTGCGAGGAGGAGTTTGGGGGCTCTGCCTCCGTCGTGCAGGCGTAACTCCCCCGAGGTTTTTTAGACAGAGAAGATCAAGAACCCTGTGCGGGCATATCGAGCCAGCGGGCGGTGCCGTTGCGCGCCAAGGCCACGCGACCGCCTTCGATGGCGACCACGGTTTGACCATTCACTGAATCGCCGCGCGACACCGTGGCAGTCTTGCCATTGCGCAGTTTCAGTAGCGCCTGCAGGTCGGATTGCGATCCAAACGTGCCGAGCAAGGTCAGCGCGCCGCCAAGGTCATGTGTGGTTTGTGTCGCTTGTTGGGCGACCTGAGGAGGTGTGGTCTCTTGGGCCATGAATCACGGTTCTGTTGTTTCGCTCACACGCCAAATGGGCGGGATTGCAGGCGAAGAACAGGGGACTAATCGTGACTGCGCGGAAGGCTGCCGAGGGTTACTCGGCCGCCTTCATCCGGAAGCCTTTTTCCACCATGTCGGACGGTTTGACGGGGTATTCGCCCGAGAAGCACGCATCGCAATATTGCGGAGACTTGGCATCGCGACCGGACGCTTCGCCTACAGCGCGGTAGAGACCATCGAGTGAGATGAATTTGAGGCTGTCGACACCGAGGTGATCGCGCATCTCTTCCTCGGACATTGTGGCCGCGAGCAGCTTTTCGCGCTGCGGTGTGTCCACGCCGTAGAAGCAAGGCCACGCGGTGGGTGGCGACGCAATGCGGAAGTGCACTTCGGCAGCGCCCGCATCAAGGATCATTTCCTTGATCTTGCGGCTGGTGGTGCCCCGTACAACGCTGTCATCCACCAGAACGACGCGCTTGCCCTTGATGAGCGCTCGGTTCACGTTGAGCTTAAGTCGGACCCCCATGTTGCGGATCTGCTCGGTCGGCTCGATAAAGGTGCGGCCCATATACTGGTTGCGGATGATGCCCATACCGTAGGGAATGCCGCTCTCGTGCGCATAGCCGATGGCGGCAGGGGTGCCGCTGTCGGGCACCGGGCAAACGAGATCGGCTTCTACCGGTGTCTCGCGGGCCAGTTCCACACCGATCTGACGGCGGGTTTCATAGACCGAGCGGTCACCGATGATGCTATCGGGGCGCGAGAAATAGACGTGTTCGAAGATGCAGAAACGCGATTTTTGCGGCCTGAAGGGGCGGATCGATTCCACACCTTTGTCGGCGGTGATCACCACCATTTCGCCCGGCTCAATCTCGCGCACATATTCTGCGCCGATGATATCGAGCGCGCAGGTCTCTGAGCTGAGCGCCCAGCCGTCACCGATCTTGCCAAGCACGAGAGGGCGTACACCCAGCGGATCACGCACGCCTATGAGTTTGGTTCGGGTCATGGCAACAACCGAAAACGCGCCTTCAACGCGGCGCAACGCGTCTTCCATGCGTTCGGGAATGTTGCGCTGAAGAGAGCGGGCCATCAGGTGAATGATGCATTCGCTATCGCTTGAGCTTTGGAAGATCGAACCGCGTTCGATCAGTTCTTTCCGCAGGGCTTCGGCATTGGTGATGTTGCCGTTATGGGCAATCGCTGCCCCGCCCATGGAAAATTCGCCAAAGAAGGGCTGTACATCGCGGATCTGGGTCTGACCCTTGGACCCGGCTGTGGAATAGCGGACGTGGCCAATGGCCAGTTCGCCGGGCAGGGTTTCCATTAGCTTCTGGCTGGTGAAATTGTCCCGCACGTAGCCAAAGCGTCGGGCATTGTTGAAGCCGTGTTCGGGATGATGGCTGACAATTCCGCCTGCTTCTTGCCCGCGGTGTTGCAGGGCGTGCAGGCCGAGGGCGACAAAGTTCGCCGCATCGGTAACTCCGACCACGCCGAAGATACCGCATTCTTCTTTCAGCTTGTCGTCGTCAAAGGGGTGGGCGGGAGGCATCTGGGTGTCGGACAAATCGGGACTCCGAATCCGTGGCAGCAGAGGATGACCCCTCTTAAGCGCCATAGTCGTCAGTGTCACGAAACTATCATGTTTTCGCGACAGGTTGACTGATGTTTCTCAGGTATCGCTGTCGGAGGGCGCATCACACACGCCGACAAGCGCTTCGTATTGCGCAGTAATCCAGCCCAAGGCCTGTTCGGGGTTTTGTTCTTCGATCTGTCCGGTGAAGCGGCTGAACACCACGGCGGACCGACTGTCGTCGATCATCGCGATATCCTGCGAGGTCACGACAACCTGATAGACAAAGAACGCCACCGCGACGAGCAGGATACCGCGCGCCACACCGAACAGGAAACCAAGTGCCTGATCGACGCCGCCCAAGGCCGAGCGTTGAACGATGGTGGAAAAAAGTGGGGTGAAGAACGACATGATCACCAAAGCGACGGTGAAAACCGCGGCAAACCCGCCGATCACGCTGAGTTCACAGCTGCCGGTCATGAATTCACCGATGACCGGAATTTCCGTCATCAGAGGGCGCACCTGCGGGCCGAACATGAAGCCCAGCACGGCGGCAGCGATCCAGCCCAGAATGGCCATGGCTTCGCGGACGATGCCGCGCGAATAGGCCAGAAGCGCAGACAGAACGATGACGACGGCAACTACACCGTCAATAATGGTGAACCCTTCCATCGGTCCCTTGCCCTTCTTTTCTACGGATGGCGCTACCCTGCGCCGAACACATCACCAACAAAGCTAGCCAAAGCGTCGATCTCGGTTGCCGCAATTCCATCGCGCAGCACCGATTTCCCACCCTTTGGCACGATCGCGGCGGTAAAACCAAGTTTTTGTGCTTCTTTCAACCGATTTTCGGTTTGTCCTACAGGGCGCAGCGCGCCGGAAAGGCTGATTTCCCCGAAAACCACCGTTTCTGCGGGCAGGGCGATGTCTTCGCGGGCAGACAGCAGAGCTGCCGCCACGGCAAGGTCTGCCGCGGGCTCACTGACCTTCATGCCGCCTGCAACATTAAGGTAAACATCCAATCCCGCAAACGGGATGCCGCAGCGTGCCTCGAGCACGGCAAGGATCATGGCAAGGCGGCTACCATCCCAACCGACCACTGATCGACGTGGTTGACTGTGTGGCGTGGGGGCCACAAGAGCCTGAAATTCCACCAGAACGGGACGGGTGCCTTCGATTCCGGCAAACACAGCCGATCCCGGGGATGGATCACCGCGTTCGCTAAGGAACAGCGCCGAGGGATTCGCAACTTCTGCCAAGCCACCGCCCGTCATCTCGAACACGCCGATTTCGTCGGCTGGGCCAAAGCGGTTTTTGACAGCGCGGAGGATACGGAACTGATGTCCGCGTTCGCCTTCGAAATAGAGAACGGTGTCAACCATATGTTCGACAACACGGGGGCCGGCGATCTGGCCATCCTTGGTGACATGGCCGACAAGGATTACAGACGTGCCGCGTCGTTTGGCGAAGCTTGTCAGCTCATGCGCGGACGCCCGCACTTGAGATACGCTGCCGGGCGCTGAGGCCACGTTGTCGGCCCACATGGTCTGGATCGAGTCGATAATCGCCAAATCCGGCTTTTCCGTCTCAAGCGTCGTCAGGATGTCGCGCAGATTGGTTTCGGTGGCCAGTTTCACCGGAGCGTCGCGAAGCCCCAGTCGTGCGGCGCGCATTCGCACCTGTGCGCTGGCCTCTTCGCCCGAGATGTAGATCACCTTGAGACCCGCATTGGCAAAGGCAGCGGCGGCCTGCAACAGTAGCGTGGATTTGCCAATGCCGGGATCACCGCCGACCAGAAGCGCCGATGCGGGAACAAGACCGCCGCCTAGCACACGGTCAAGCTCGTCCAGTTTGGAAGTGGTACGGGGAGGTGGCGCTTCATGTCCCGACAAATCGCTCAGTGGTAGAGAGCGGCCTTTGGAGGCACCCAGCGTCTTGGTGGCGGGGCCAGCGGCCAGCGGCACCTCTTCGACAATTGAGTTCCATTCGCCACAAGCGTCGCAGCGGCCCGACCATTTGGTGGTCGTGCTTCCACAGGACTGGCAGACAAAGGTTGCAGAGGATTTCGCCATGCCGACGCTTGTGACCCAAGCTGCGCGGGCCTGCAAGCGGCGGCTTCATCGGACTGGTTATTCGGCAGCGCGCCGCGCGAGTAGGGCCACGATGCGATTGTCGTCATTGTCCGGGAAATCGGGCGCATCGTCCCATTGTTCCGATACGTCTGACAGGTTTGCGACCTTACGGGTGGGCACAGTGGGCGTCGCATCCGAATTAAAAAGCTCAGGCAGAATGTTCGACAGCTCTGCCTGCAAACGGTCTAGCTGGGCCTGAGCAACGCTTTCTTCAAGTTCAACCTTGTCGATCCAGACACGCATTTCGGCGGCGGTGGCCTTGGCCGCATCAAGGCGCGTGTTGAAATCTTCGATCTCTTGCTGTCGCTGGATCAGGAAGTCGCGGGCGCGGTTGATGCTGCTGTCTGAATAGGTGTCCGCAAGATCACGGGAGATGTGACTCATTTGGCTTGCGATTTCGAGAACGGAGGGTTCCAGTTCCGCCAGATCTGGATGGTCACGCAGGTAAGCCATGCGTTCTCGGACCGAATCGAATTCGGACTTCAGCTTGAACGTGCCTTCGCGGTCGGTGGTATGTGAGGCGCGATACGCGCGGGCGACGTCCTCCATGCCGATATGAAACCGACGGTGCGAGGTTTCGAGAGCCATGATCCGTGCGTTTGCAGGAAGGAATACGCACAGTCCACTAAGAAGCGCCGTGATGCCGATCTGCACAACCTGTCCGGCCTGAGGGTAACCAACGCCCCCAAATGTAGCGGTCATTTCTAGCCAGGGCGCATAGCCAAAGCTGCAGGCGAGTGTATATGCCAATGCCCCAAGTCCTAGCAGGGCCACAGTCACAAACATCAATCGCTGCATGACCCAGCCCGTTGAGACAACGAGCGACCGCATCGCACCAATCATCGGATACCCCCAAGCAACCACCTAAACATCGGCAACATCGGCGACTTTATGCCGAACTTGGGTAAGGACATACTGTTATTTAACGATTTTTCCGACTAGCCGCGCAGATGTGAACAATTGGCACCAGTTTATCGGATTGTTTCCGGTTTGTGATCAATCCGCACTGCGACGTGCCTCGACGAGGCCAACCAGCAATGATGCAAGGATACATGCGGTGAACAGATACAGACCCCACGCTGTTTCGATCCTGCCGATCCCGATGCCTTTGACAATGGTAATATAAAGGGCGATCAGGAACACATCGGCCATTGCCAGCTTGCCCATCAGCGCCAGTCCGGGCAGCGTGCGTCGGCTAAGTAGGTGGAATTGCACCAACGCCAGACCGATAGTCTTCATATAAGGCGCAATCAGCGCAAAGGCTGTGACGATCAAGGCCAACAGGACATCGGTGGCCCAAAGCGCTTGTATCCCGGTTAGAACGCTGATTTCGCTAAGGCCGAACAGCGGCAAAAGGCCAGCGCGCATCAGTGGCGCCACCCATGCCACCGGGTACAGCACGAGCAGCAAGAGGTTGATCCACTTGAGCGCAGCCATGACTTAGACGCGGGTCGCGAGCCAGAGGCCAAGAAAAGCCAATAAACCAACGATGTGCACCACATCGATCCACCGCCATTTTCGCTGCGGCAGAACAAGACTGATGGCAAAGATCGCGGATGCGACAAGTGGCAAGATCACTCCACCTCCAGACGCCTGTACACGGGCGATATCAGCGTAAAGGGGCAGGGATTGCAGGTTCAGGGCAGGGGCAAAACTGGCAAAGGTCGCGGCGGAACTGATAAGTAGGGCAATTGCTGCGGGCAGCCGGGCCACTCCGCGCCCGACGATCACGCGTATTAGTGCGAGACTGCCAAGCACTTCGAAAAACACAAAGCGCTGCACAAAGATGAAAGCTAGAAGAACGGGAGAGGGTTCAAAAAAGCTCATACTCAGAGCGCCGTTATCCGGTGACGTATTTACGGGCGTAGCGCGATCCTAATGAGGTCAGGATCTCGTAGCCGATGGTGCCTGCAACCTCGGCCAAAGCGTCGACAGATTGGTGTCGCCCCAAGAGTTCGACGGTTTCCGGTGTCTCCTTGGCGGGGCCGACATCGACACCGATCAAATCCATCGAAATGCGCCCGACGATTTTGCAGCGTGTCTCACCCGCCCAAACATGCGCTTTGGGCCCCATCGCGCGGATAATACCATCGGCATAGCCTGCGGAAATCGTAGCGATCTTGCCGGGCACACGCGCGACCCAGCTGTTGCCATAGCCCACGGATTCACCGGGGTTCACATCCCGCACCTGGATGACAGGGATGGACAATGACACGACGGGCTTTGCTTCGACAAAAGGCAAGCCACCATAGAGCCCGATACCGGGGCGGGTCATGTCGAAATGATAGTCAGCGCCAAGGATCGTGCCGCCCGTCGCCGCCAAGCTGCGCGGTGCGTCGATGCCGTCGGTCATCTGGCGGAAGGTCTGAAGTTGAAACTCGTTCATGCCGTGGCTGGGTTCATCGGCGCAAGCAAGGTGGCTCATCACAAGCACGGGTTTCTGGCTGAGTGCGATGTCGCGCAGCGCGGACCATTCGGCGGGCTCCATACCGAGGCGGTTCATACCACTGTCGAGTTGGACCCCGAATGGATGACCTGGCAGCGTTTCGACATGACGCAGCATCTGGTCGATGGAATTGATCATCGGCACCAAGTCGGCGTCACGCAATAGGGTCGCATCGCCTTGCATGTGTCCGCCAAAGACGCAGATCATCGGGCCGGGGCCAAGTGCCTCTCGGACGGTGACGCCTTCTTCGGCCTGTGCCACAAAAAAGGTGCGTGCCCCGGCATCTGCCAAAGCTGTCGCAACCTGTGCCGCGCCAAGCCCATAGGCATTGGCCTTTACGACAGCGGCGGTCTCGCCCGCGCTCATCGCCGCCAGTGCTCGCCAGTTGGCGCAAATCGCGCCCAGATCAATCGTTAGAACAGACTGTGCCATGAGCGGTGTTTGTGCGTGTCTCAGCGGCGGGTCAAGCGTGAAAAAATCCGAGAAGTACGTTTGCTGGAGGACTGCGGCGGATTTGGTGACGCCCACAACCCTGCCAAGGCGGCGCGTCAGAGGTCTTCTGTGCCCTGCTGCCAGGGCTTGATGAGATTGCCGAAGCGGGTAAAGCGGCCTTCAAAGCTGAGTTCGACCGTGCCGATGGGGCCGTGACGCTGCTTACCGATAATGACCTCGGCACGACCATGCAGGCGCTCCATCTCGTCCTGCCACGCGGCCATTTTCTCCAACTCGTGTTCGCCGGGTTTCTCGCGTTCTTTGTAGTATTCCTCGCGGAACACGAACATCACCACGTCGGCGTCCTGTTCAATCGAGCCCGATTCCCGAAGGTCGGACAATTGCGGGCGTTTGTCTTCGCGGCTTTCGACCTGACGCGACAGCTGGGACAGCGCGATCACCGGGATATCCAATTCCTTGGCGATGGCCTTGAGCCCTTGCGAAATCTCGGAGATCTCGTTCACGCGGTTGTCGCCCTTGCCGGTGCCTTTAACCAGCTGAAGGTAGTCGATGATCAGCACATCCAACCCATGTGTTCGCTTCAGGCGGCGGGCGCGGGCGGCCAATTGACTGATCGGCAGGGCAGGAGTGTCGTCAATGAAAAGAGGACACGCTTCGAGCGATTTTGCAGCATCGACGAAACGGCGGAATTCGGTTTCCGTCATGTCACCGCGGCGGATCTGTTCAGATGGCACTTCGGCGGCTTCTGATAGAATTCGAGCCGCCAACTGTTCGGCACTCATTTCAAGGGAATAGAAGCCGACAACACCACCTTCGACCGTGCCTTCGACGCCATCTGGGCGCATGCCCTTGCGATAAGCTTTGGCAATGTTAAAGGCGATGTTGGTGGCCAATGAGGTTTTGCCCATAGATGGGCGTCCGGCGAGGATGAGAAGGTCCGAGCGGTGTAAGCCACCCAGCTTACGGTCCATGTCAATCAGTCCGGTTGACACGCCTGCCAAGCCGCCTTCGCGCTGGTATGCGGCGTTTGCCACATTAACCGCATCCGTTACGGCCTTGAGAAAGCTTTGAAATCCACTTTCGCTACGGCCTTGTTCGGCCATTTTGTAAAGCGCTTGTTCGGCCTCTACGATTTGTTCGCGGGGTCCCGAGGTGACATCGACCTTGGCCGCTCTGGCACTGATGTCGCGGCCCAAAGAAATCAGATCACGGCGCACAGCGAGATCGTAGATCATCTGCGCATAGTCGCGCACAGCGAATGAGCTGATCGCTGCACCAGCGAGGCGCGCGAGGTAGGTGGGGCCACCCAGTTCCTTTAGGCCTTCGTCATCTTCCATGAAAGCCTTAAGCGTCACCGGAGAAGCAAGGTTGTTTTTTGCGATCCGGGCAGAGGCAATTTCGAAGATACGCGCGTGAACAGGATCAAAGAAATGCTGCGGGCCGATAACCGAAGCAACGCGGTCGAACACATCGTTGTTCGTCAGGATCGCGCCAAGCAATTGCTGTTCGGCCTCGACTGAGTGCGGCATCGTTTCGGGGTTTTGAATCTCGGCGCCTGTCGGATTGAAAGTCGTGAGCTCGTTCATGTCGTTCCCCCAAATGCACCCAGGACCGAGGTAGCGATATGTCCGGCGAAGGGCAAAATGTATATCCTGTGGAAAAGCTGTGCGCGGGCTGGGTGTACTCTATCTTGCGCCAAGCGCACTGGTTGCGTCAATATTTGGTGGTGCGACCGACTCGCTGTGACCAAGGAAACACGCAGCAAGTGGCCGATGGCCCGTGTTACACAGCGTTTACAAGTGCGTTTCTAACGTGTCACGATCGGTTTTGACGGCGCGGAGGCGAAGAACCATGAGAACGATTCTATCCGCTTTGGTTGCAATTGGGATCAGTGTCTCTCCTGCACATGCGCAATCGGCGTGTTCCCGCGATGCGATGGTTGTGTTCGATGGGTCTGGTTCTATGGCCGAGATGGGGTTCAATCTGCTCGATGAACCACGCATCTTTGACGCACGCCGGGCGATGCGTACGGTGATGCCACAAGTGGCGCCGGTGCGGCGGATGGGTTTGATCACCTATGGGCCTGGTGCGATGGCCACTTGTGACAGTGTGCGCCTGCGTTTCGCCCCCGAAGCCGACGCTGCAGACAGGATGATTTCTGAAGTTGACCGTCTCCAGCCCGAGGGCGAGACACCGCTAACCGATGCGATCGCGGAGGCTGCCGCAGTTCTGGATTACACGCAGAAGCCGGGTGTCATTGTATTGGTGACAGATGGCAAGGAGACCTGTGGTGGAGCGCCCTGTGCGCTGGCTGCGGATCTGGCGCGCGGCGCGGATATGACAGTGCATGTCATCGGGTTCCGTGTGCGCGGAGAGCATTTTGCGTGGCCCGACCAACCTCGCGATGAGACAAGTGAATCGGTAGCTCGCTGTCTCGCGGACGAGACAGGGGGGCTTTATGTCCATGCAGAAACGTTGGACGACCTGATAGGCGCGTTGCGCCAGACTTTGGGCTGTCCGATCTATAGCGACCTTACTTTCGGGCGTCCTGCCACGCGCGGGGCGCTTTGAGGAACGCTTCGACCTCGTTCAACGTCGCATCGTCAAATGCACCTTGTGCACGGGCCTCGGCCAGCACGTCCCACCATGTGCAGAGGTGGTGCAATTGCACGCCGTGGTCGCCCAGTGTCTTGGTCGTTTCCGGGAAGATATCGTAGTAAAAGATTACCGCAGTGTGTCCGCAGGTGGCCCCAGTCTCCCGGATCGCATCCACAAAACTAAGTTTCGATCCGCCATCCGTCGTCAGGTCTTCGACCAGCAGCACACGCTGGCCTTCAGTCATCGCGCCTTCGATACGAGCGTTGCGTCCGTAGCCTTTGGGTTTTTTCCGGACATACGTCATGGGCAGCGCCATGCGTTCCGCCACCAACGCGGCAAAGGGAATTCCAGCGGTTTCACCACCTGCGATGTTGTCAAATGCTTCAAACCCGGCGTCGCGCATCACTGTGACGGTCAGGAAGTCCATCAGGGTCGATCGGATGCGCGGAAATGAAATCAGCTTGCGGCAGTCGATATACGTTGCTGAGGGAAGGCCGGATGCCAGAATGAACGGGTCTTCAGGGCGAAAGTTCACCGCGCCGATTTCCAGCAGCATCCGCGCTGTCAGGCGGGCGATTTCATCTTTTGTGGGATGGCTGGCAGGGATCATTGCGGCACTCCTAATCTTTGCGCCGCTTTAGCTGGTTTCCGATGGCAGGAAAAGGCCTGCCGAGATGGTAATTGGCCGAAGTCTTGCGACCCCGGCCGAACCGATCAGGCTTTTGACTTGGTATGCGGAAAAATCCAATTGGCCATGTATTTGTGACCCGGCACGATATGCGCGAACGGGAATTTCGCCATGTGCTTGTGGCCCGGCACGATGTGGGCGAACGGGAACTTGGCCATGTATTTGTGGCCCGGCACGATGTGGGAGAATGGGAACTTCGCCATGTATTTGTGGCCTGGTACGATGTGGGCGAATGGGAATTTCGCCATGTATTTATGGCCTGGCACGATGTGGGCGAACGGAAACTTGGCCATGAATTTATGTCCAGGGACAAGCGAGTTCGTGTTCTGCTTGCCGTTGATCAAAAGTGGGAAGGGCCAATTGGCCATGCGCATATGTCCAGGCACCAGATGTCCGAACGGGAATTTCGCCATGAACTTGTGACCGGGCACAATATGTCCGAATGGGAATTTCGCCATGTATTTGTGGCCCGGTACGATGTGGGCGAACGGGAACTTGGCCATGTATTTGTGGCCCGGTACGATGTGGCCGAATGGAAATTTCGCCATGAATTTATGTCCAGGGACCAAAAGGCCAAACGGAAAACGACCGTAGCGAATGCGTCCTGGCGCCAGTAGGCCAATGGGCCAGCTTGCCATGCGTCCATGTCGCTTGATTACCATTTGATCGTTTGGCTTGCGGCGGCTGATCAGTGGGATTGGCCAATTGGCCATGTGGTGGTTGGTGTCCGAAGGGTCTTTTCGGCGGCTCATCATGTAGGGGTGGTCACTTAGAACACTCAGCTTGCGCCCATGCTGGTCCTTGATGAACACATCTTGATTGAGCTCGCCCATATCGACCGCGCCATACTGGTCGGCGACAGTGCGGGTGATCTTGGCCACACCCAACGGTTTGTACTTGCCCCGAACTATGAGAACGGCCCCGCCGGTGGCCATGCGCATCGCATAGGCTTTTGCGGTGTCGGGCAACACATCAGCTTTTTGAAGCCGTTCGGATAGGTTTGTTGGATCGTGGTAAACACCAATGATGTCGGGCGACACCTTATGCGCATAGATCAGTTCGTGTTTTGCGGACTGTGCTTGTTCTGCGCTATCGAAGTACCGTGTGATAATCGTTGTCATGGTGCCTCCACCGGGTTGGATTGCGTTGATGCGGCAGCGCGTGTGGCTTTTGCAAAGCCACCCCGGCCCGCGAGCGGGTAAACAAGGAGAACAGCGATCGTGAGAAACGCCATCTCCATCGAGAATACTACGTTGTAGGGTGTTTCGACCGAAAAGCCATTTCTGTCGCCAGGTATGGCGACGATCAGATCGCGGACCCAACCCGCCAAGGCCATACCGATACCGGCTGCCGTTGCTTGCACACTTCCCCATGCGCCAAGCGCCAGGCCGACTTTTTCCCTAGGGGCAACACGCATCGTGGCGGTCAGGGTGGAGTGGCCGAAAAGGCCCGCGCCCAAGCCGATCATCAGCGTTCCTGCTAGAAATGCAGCAGTGCCGCCGCCATAGGCCGAGAAGATAATCGCAGCAAAGCCGGGAATGCCGATCAGTGCGCCCGTCAGCGATGTGGCCGAGGGCGTGCTGCCATTACTGAGCGTGCGCGATGCGATCCCAAAGCCAAGCAGAGTTCCACTAGCCAAAAGGGCTGTGAGTTTGGTCGTGCTGGCGACCGACAGGCCAAGCGCCTCGCCGCCATATGGTTCAAGAAGGACATCCGCCATGCCAAAGCCGAATGTGCCAACGGCGATCACGATCAATAACCGCAACATGCCTGCATTCTGCATCAGCTGCGCCCAGGCATCGCGGAAGGACATGTCGGGGGCGGTGGCCATGGCTTGGGCACGAACGCGATCTCGCGCTTCTTGTTTCCACATGGCAAGAAAATTGAGCGCGACGGTCACGACCGCTGTGCCCTGGATCACTTGGATAAGGCGTCCGGGCGAATAATTCTCAAGCAAGGTTCCATATATGATCGCGCTGAGAACCATGCCGAACAGCAGCATCACGTACATCAGGCCGACCACTTTGGGTTGGTCAGTTTCTTCGACTAGGTCCGTCGCCAAGGCGAGGCCAACGGTCTGCACCATGTGCACACCCGCGCCGACCAGGAGGAAGGACAGTCCGGCGGAACTGTACCCGATCCAAAGCGGGGCATCGAAGGCCTCGCCATAGCCGGAGAGAACCAGCAGGGCGAAGGGCATGATGGCAAAGCCACCGAACTGGTACAGCGTGCCCTTCCAGATGTAGGGCAGGCGCCGCAAACCAAGTGCGGATTTGTGCACATCCGACTTAAAGCCGATCAATGCACGGAAGGGGGCAAAGATGATGGGCAGAGCCAGCATCGTGCCGACAAGGCTCGCCGGAACCGACAACTCGACGATCATCACACGATTCAGGGTTCCGACCAGCAGAACCAGCGCCATTCCTACTGTCACCTGAAACAGAGACAGTCGCAGGAGGCGCGACAGGGGAACAGAATCCGACGCGACATCTGCAAACGGCAGGTAACGCGGACCAATGGTCGCCAGTCTGTGCAGAACGATGCGACGGTAGTCGAGCATTCCGGAGCACCTTTTTTCAAAGCCGCGACGCCAATGAAGCCCGACGCACGGCTGAAATCCGGGGAATGTGGGCCCGACACCGAAGGTCGGGTCCACATTGCTGCGATGCGGTTACAACTCGGGTTGCAACTGTGATGGCTGGATCAATGCCTGTGTCGATGACCCATCGGGCAGGATGATCGTCACGGCAAGGCTGCCGTCGGATTGCGGAACCACATAGCTGGCTTTCGCGGTATTCGCCTCGGGGGCGAGCATCGTTGCCGCGGCCATGTCACCGGTACCCAGTTCCTGACCAGACAGGAAATCAGCAACCCACGAAGTGTTGCTGAGCACAGCGACATGCACTGCAAAGGATCCAACGGCAACCGCGCCAAGGAATACGGGAACGCCCACCGCTGGGGGGACGACGAGCCACATTTTTGCGTTATTCATGCTGTGCCTCCCTTACCCAAGCCACGGTGTGGATACGGCAACCAGAAAGTGCGCTATCAGTGCGAGTGCACCGAAAACGCGCGTTCCATCGATTAGGTAGCTGTGGACTTCCTCAGCTTCCTTCAAGGTCAAACCGGTCGGCCAGACCTTGCCTTCGTCGTCTGCGGACATTTTGAACTCCTTCTTCGGGTGGTTCCAGTTGGTTTCGGAGCGCTACGGAGTTGGGCGGTGTGCCCAGAACGATCGGCCTGCACCCCTTAGAGAGCCGATCTGAAACCTCGTAGAAGATATTTTCACGATTGTGTAATAAAAAACTGACACTGGCAATTGTAATCTTAAGTTTACACACCAGTGGTGCAACGACACATCCGTATCGCCATACGGGAATGTGCCGGATTTCAGTGGGTTGCATGTGCTTCAGGCTAGATTTTAGCGACCATTTGTTAAGTCGCTGGATCTGGCAGATCATTGGAATCAGGAAAGAAACGCTGATTCTCTTTCCGCATATGATGCGAAAAAGGGGAGTGCGCAGTTTGACATTGCACAATGCGCTTAGGTGCAGGAACGAGGCTCCGATGGGCTGTGTGTCAGGTCCATCGAATAAGTGTCACACGGGGTGACAGTCGTCATGCATGGGCAGCTGGTCGAAAAATATCGGGACTGATAATCGCCTAGAAATCGCGTTTAGCGGGCAACTTTCCAGTGGAGCGGCATCATCGGATCGAACACGGTGACAGACCCATCGCCCGTTTCAATCAGATCAGGATAAGCGACCGGATCACCTTTAATCAAAGTGATCGTGCTTTCGTTCGCCGCCAAGCCATAGAATTTCGGGCCGTTCAGGCTAGTAAAGCTCTCCAATCGGTCCAGTGCGCCCTCTTGCTCGAAAACCTCTGCAAGGATGGACATCGTATTGGTTGCAGTGAAGCAGCCCGCGCAGCCACAAGGCAGCAGCTTGTTCGCGTCAGTGTGTGGTGCGCTGTCGGTGCCTAGGAAAAAGGTCGGGTCGCCACTGGTCGCGGCGCGGCGCAGGGCCAGACGGTGTTCTTCACGTTTGGCCACAGGAAGACAGTAGTAGTGTGGCTTGATCCCACCCGCTAGGATGTGGTTGCGGTTGATCACAAGGTGATGCGTCGTGATTGTTGCGCCCAGTTCTGGCCCACCTTCTGAGGCATACTCCACGCCCTGCATTGTCGTGATATGCTCCATCACCACTCGCAGTCCCGGTGTGGCGCGGCGGATCGGATCAAGGACACGTTCAATGAACACCGCTTCACGATCGAAAATGTCGATGTCGCTGTCTACCACTTCACAATGCACGCAAAGCGGACAGCCGATCTCGGCCATCTTTTCCAGTACCGGACGCACCTTGTCGAAATTGGCAACACCCGAGGCCGAATTGGTGGTCGCCCCAGCTGGATACAGCTTGACCGCTGTAATCAACCCGTCGGCATGAGCCTGCGCCAAGTCTGTGGGATCTGTGTCTTCCGTCAGGTAGAGCGTCATCAATGGTGTGAACCCGGACCCTTCGGGCAATGCAGCCATGATCCGTTCGCGATACGCCGCCGCTTCGGCTCCTGTGACGACAGGTGGTACAAGGTTCGGCATAATGATCGCACGGGCGAAATGGCGTGCGGTTTCAGGGGCCACGGCACGCAACATTGCGCCATCGCGCAGGTGCAGGTGCCAGTCGTCGGGAGTGCGGATCGTGATCGTATCGGTCATGCATGGCGCGTAGCATGACCGCCGGTTCAGCGCCAGTACTCAGTCGGTGTCCACTTCACCTGTTCGGGCCTGTCGCATAGCCTTGAGCTTGCGACGATAGCGCGGAGCGCCAAAGCCATTGACGATATAGGCACAGACTGCCTCTGCGAGGACCGGACGTTCCTGCTCTTCGAGGACAGAGAATAGTTTTTTACAGTAAAGCGCGTGTTCGCGCCGCTTGCGATAATGGCGTGCAAACTGGAAGGAATCGAGCGTTCCGCTGGCTGCCTCGGTCATCAACGGCTCTAAAACATCCATTTGCGTCAGATGCGCCTGCATCCCGCCGCCCAGATGCCGGGCTCTGAAACGGGTGACGCCAGAGCGTTGAAAAAGCGCGGCATGCATTGCCCCCAATCGGTCGCTGGGATCGTAAATGACATAAGCGGCTTTGGCCGCTTCGAGCATATCCGGGGCGTATCCATAGCGGTCACTAAAGTCCGTGCGGCGCATATGGGTGAATCGATCGTCCCATTCCGTAATTCGGGCGTCCAGTGTCGCCTGCGGCTCGAGTGCGACTACGGTGGAACCGGGCGCGGCTACGGAATACACGCAGGCTGCATAACCACAGGGGCCAGCGCCAAAGAAGATCACTTGGTCGAAATCGTCAAAGAACCCGTCATCGGTCATCTGATCAAAGAACCCGTACACCTCGCCATCGCGGAACCAAGTATCGCGATTGCTGATCACGGTAAGACAGGACCAATCATTTGCGCGGGCCAGATCGAACCCGACTGGACGCGCCGCTTCGGACAACGCCTGAATCGCGGGAAGGGATTCAAAGCTGACCAGCAATGTATCGCCTTTCTCAACAAAGGCAGCATTGTGGCGATTTCCCAGAGGCTCGAAGAACCCGCACGACTCACCGATTTCCTGCATCTCCTCCAGCCACTGATCTGGGCTAAGATCGCTCAGAGAAAGCGTATATGGCTCGAGTCCGTCCTGCATGGTCCACATGTCCTCATTGTATCGCGCCTGTAGACAGGTCTTCGTTTGACAGAGGATTAACCAAGGAATTGGGCAGAAATGAGCCAAAATGCCGGGAAGTCTATGAAGTTTCCCCTTCGTGCCGCAGTGCGTTTTGCGCAATGCGCGTCAACATTTTCGACACCTCATCAGGTAGAGGTGCTGTTGGGGGCGTCATGACAAGTCGTCCGAACAGGTCGCGGAACGCGTCCTGTTCAAGCAATTTGTTAAACCGTGCTCTGCGCCACGCCACCGCGTCGGCATGAAAAGCGGCCAAGATACCATCTGCCGACAGGTCGTTCCTGATCGGTTTAACACGTTCCCAAAGCGGCAGCGCTGTACGGTCTTCATCGGTGTTGAGATTTCGCTCCACCCAATAATCCAACCCCAGCTGATCCGCACTGTGTACGGCGCGGCCGCGATCTGCCTTAAGCACAAAGCCCTCCATTGATCCCAGCGGATAATGATTGAGTTGCACCAACCCATGTTGCGGTATGCGATAGTCCGAGAAAACCCGTCCGACCGCCATCTCGGGTGGGAGTGCGCGACCATTCCCGTCAAACCAGCGGGTCGTGGCCAGACGGTCTTCCACTGCATTGCGCGGTCGGTGTACCCCAAGGTTCCGATATGTCCGGTCGTTGCGGTAGAGCGTCTTGAACATGGCCGCACGCCACGGCCAAAGCAACGGGCGCGGGCCTGCACGGGTAAATTGCAAGGGAACAGGGCAATCTTCGTAGCTCACCACCCCAGCATTGCCAAAGTTGCGCCAGGTCAACGTGATCGCTGTGGCCTCGGGCAGGGCGCTGATCAGTGCGGGCAGAGTGCGGTCGCCCACATGCACGGTGACGAACTCGTCTATGTCCAGCGTAACCAGCCAGTCAGCCTTCTTCACGGCGTCAGTCTTACCGGCCAGTTTCAACCCGCTGAATTGGATTCCGCCTTTGCCGTATGGCGGAGCATTGCGGATATGGGTCAACCAACCCAGTGCCTCCAGCCGGTCCAGCATCGCGTCAGTGCCATCGTCGCAGTCGTTTGACACAACAACGAAATCTGTGATGCCGGAACTGCGGTGCCACGCCAACCAATCAAGCAGAAACGCCGCCTCGTTGCGGACACACAGAACGGCGGTAATGGACACAGGAGCACAGGCCTTGGCTGAGGAAAATCAACCACCTAACTGTGTCAGGTCGCGCTGAACGCGTCAATTCCAGCCCGTCATGTGCGACCTTGGCGCTATTGACCGCAGGGGGGCGCACGGGGCAGCAAGGCCCGTGACAAAGGAGCACCTCATGCAGACACCCGACAGTATCGACACCGTTCAAACCATGCTGGCCGACACCGGCTATGTCTGCGGGCGGGCACTGGCCACGGTGGTGTTCCTTTCGCTGAAATTGGGCCGGCCGCTGTTTCTCGAAGGCGAGGCAGGCGTCGGCAAGACAGAAATCGCCAAAGCCCTCGCAGCGTCTCTGGGGCGCAAGCTGATCCGCCTGCAATGCTACGAAGGGCTTGATGCCTCAAGCGCCGTCTACGAATGGAACTTCCCTGCGCAGATGATCGCCATCCGCACCGCCGAAGCGTCGGGAAACACCGACCGCGAGATGTTGCAGCGCGAACTCTTCGGCCCGGATTTCTTGGTCGAGCGTCCGCTGCTCGAAGCGATGCGCCCCGATGCAAATGGCGCGCCCGTTCTGCTGATCGACGAACTGGACCGCACCGACGAACCGTTCGAGGCTTTTCTTCTCGAAGCGCTGTCCGACTTTCAGGTGACGATCCCGGAAATGGGTACGATCACTGCCCCAGAACCGCCCATCGTGATCCTCACTTCCAACCGCACCCGCGAAGTCCATGATGCCCTCAAACGCCGTTGCCTTTACCATTGGGTCGACTATCCCGATTTCACCCGAGAGCTGGAGATCCTGCACGCTCGCGCTCCTGAGGCGTCGGACACGCTCAGCCGCGAAATCGTGGCGTTCGTGCAGCGCCTGCGCACCGAGGATATCTTCAAGAAACCCGGCGTGGCGGAAACCATCGACTGGGCCAAATGCCTGCTGGCGCTTGACGTTATCGACTTGTCTCCAGAGGTGATTTCCGACACACTCGGCGCGATCCTCAAATACCAGGACGACATCCAGAAACTGCAAGGGTCCGAGGCCAAACGCCTTCTTGATGAGGCGAAGGCGTCGCTTGAACCAGCATGATACTTCCTTGGGCTGAAAATACCTCGGAGGTCTGGAGGCAGAGCCTCCAGACGGCCAAGTAATGGCCGAATACATTCCTCTGGAACTGCCGGAAAATCCGCGTCTGGCACAGAACATCATCCATTTCGCCCGCGCTCTGCGTCGGGCGGGCCTGCCGATCGGGCCGGGCCGGGTGATCGATGCCATTCGCGCGGTTGAGGCCGCAGGCTTCACCGAAAGAATGGATTTCTTCTGGACGTTGCACGCCTGCTTTGTGAATCGGCCCGAACACCGCGTGATCTTTGCACAGGTATTCCGGCTCTACTGGCGCGACCCGCGTTATCTGGAGCACATGATGTCCTTCATGCTGCCAGCGATCCGAGGTGTGCAGGAAGAGAAGTCCGCCGCCTCTGGTGAAAAACGTGCAGCCCAAGCGCTGCTGGATGATCTGCTGCCTGAAGTGCCGGAAAACGAACAATCCGAAGAAGGTACCGAGATCGAGATCAAGTCGACGCTCACGATGTCGGCTGAGGAAAAACTGCGCACATTGGATTTCGAACAGATGAGCACGGCAGAAGTGGCCGAAGCCAAGCGTATGCTCGCCCGTCTGACCTTACCGGTGAAACCGATCCCGTCGCGGCGGGGCAAGGCGTCGGTGTTAGGCAAGCAGGCCGACTACCGTCGCACCCTGATGAAATCCATGCGGCAGGGCGGCGAGATCCGCACCATCGCCCGTAAGACGCCGCGTCCGCGTTGGCCCAATCTGGTGGTGCTCTGCGATATTTCCGGCTCCATGAGTCAGTATTCCCGTATGGTGCTGCATTTTTTGCACGCTGTCGCGAATGAGAAGGGCGCGGGCTGGGCTAAAGTACATGCCTTCACCTTTGGGACGCGTCTCACAAATATCAGCCGCCATTTGGCGACCCGCGATGTCGATGCCGCCCTCAAAGCGGCTGGCGCCGAGGCGCAGGATTGGGAAGGCGGTACGCGGATCGGTCAATGTCTGCACGCCTTCAACCGCGACTGGTCGCGCCGGGTGATGGGGCAGGGTGCCGTGGTGCTTCTGATCACCGATGGGTTGGACCGCGACGATGCGGGTGCGCTGGAAAAAGAAATGGAGCGGTTGCACCTGTCATCGCGCCGCCTGATCTGGCTAAATCCGCTGCTCCGCTGGGATGGGTTTGCCCCCAAGGCAACGGGCATTCGCGCAATGCTGCCTCATGTGGACAGCTTCCGCGCCGGGCATTCTATTCAGTCGCTCGAAGAGCTGGCCATTGCCATTTCGCGCCCCGACGATCCGGGCGAAAAGGCCCGATTGATGGGCATGCTATAGGAAAGAGCGGTTTTCCGTCGACGGAAATCTTACACGCGTGTGCCGCCTAGCCGACCTGTTGGTGAACTTCGATCACGTTGCCTTCGGGGTCCTGAAAGAACACCTGATGCCATTCCTTGGCAAATGTGGTGCCGTAATCTGAATAGGGGATGCCACGTTCATCAAGGATGGCTAGGAACGCCGCCAGATCATCGGTGCGAAACGCAATGTGGCCGCGGTCTACCGGGTTTATGACCTGACCATTTTTGAAAGCGACCGTGAGGTCTCGTTCGGCCAGATGCATCTGCACCTGACCATCCGTGGCAAAACGGATTTTGCCGTCAAAACCGCGATCCCCGGTCGCTTCGGTGCGCGGGAAATTCTCTTGCGGAATATCTCCGAGACCCAGAACGTGGGTATAGAAGTCGTGCATCTTGTCCACGTCCTTGGAGACGTAATTGACGTGATGGAATTCGAGCTTCATATCCCCTCCAAGCCGGGTGTCGCGTTACGCGAAATGGCCTGCAAACGCGCCCTCATGCAGGGACTTCAACTCGGCCAAAGCAGCATCAGCCCCACCAATTTTCACCGTGTCACCCGTAAAGCGGCCCACGCTTGTGATCGGTACACCGGCTTGACCTGCGGCAACAAACAATGCCTCGGCCTGATCGAAGTTGCAGGCCACAAGATAGCGTCCTTGATCCTCACCAAAGAGGGTCGCCTGATCAGTCTCGTCAATCACCACACCGACGCCCGACCCGCTGGCCATCTCGAACGCGGCCAATACCAGGCCGCCATCTGACAGATCGGTGCAGGCTTTGATCAGATCACGGTTGTCGCGGATGAAATCACCGTTGCGACGCTCGGCCGCCAAATCGACCGCAGGTGCATCGCCA
The DNA here is from genome assembly GCA_947503115.1 of uncultured Marivita sp. Classification (GTDB taxonomy): domain Bacteria; phylum Pseudomonadota; class Alphaproteobacteria; order Rhodobacterales; family Rhodobacteraceae; genus Marivita. The sequence goes on along the minus strand of CANNCS010000021.1, from coordinate 16,337 downwards.
TCTTCGCGATTGAACACTTCATAAAGCAACGCGGACTGACCCAGATGGCCTTGGGTGTCTCCCACGACCAAAGCGACGTGACCATCACGTGCCCGACCAAGGATCGGCTCTTCACCTGCTGCGATCAGCCCCACCGCGCCGATTGTCGGTGTTGGCAAAATGCCTTGACCGTCGGTTTCGTTGTAAAGCGACACATTGCCGGACACGATGGGCATGTCCAGTGCTTCGCAGGCGCTTCCGATGCCCTGAAGCGCGCCAACGAACTGCCCCATGATTTCGGGCTTTTCGGGGTTGCCGAAGTTCAGGTTGTCGGTTGTCGCCAGCGGTTTCGCGCCAACGGCACACAGGTTGCGGAACGCTTCGGCCACCGCCTGTTTGCCGCCTTCGACAGGGTTCGCCTTGACGTAACGCGGAGTTACGTCCGAGGTGAAAGCCAACATTTTGTCGGTGCCGTGAACACGGATCACACCCGCGCCCCAGCCTGGACCTTCGACTGTGTCGGCCATGACCATGCTGTCGTATTGTTCGAACACCCAGTTGCGGGCGCAGTAGTTCGGGCTGCCCAGCAGCGCCTTGAGTGCGTCGATCGGATCAACGGCGGGCACGTCGTCCAGTGCCGCTGGTTCCTCAGACGGAACCCAGGGGCGGTCATATTCGGGCGCAGAGGAAGACAGACGCGACAGCGGCAGATCGGCTTTGACGTCGCCATTGTGGACGATCAGGAATCGATCTTCGGCAATTGTTTCGCCGACGATTGCAAAGTCCAGATCCCACTTGTCGAACACCGCGCGCGCCTCGGTTTCTTTGGCCGGGTCCAGAACCATCAGCATCCGTTCCTGGGATTCCGACAGCATCATTTCGTAAGCGGTCATGTTCGCTTCGCGCTGCGGCACCTTTTCCAGGTCAAGCCGGATGCCCAACTTGCCTTTGTCGCCCATTTCCACGGCCGAACAGGTGAGGCCTGCAGCCCCCATATCCTGAATCGAGATCACGGCACCGGTCTGCATCAGTTCAAGGCAGGCTTCCATCAGGCGCTTTTCGGTGAAGGGGTCACCGACCTGAACGGTGGGGCGCTTTTCTTCGATCGTGTCGTCGAATTCAGCCGACGCCATGGTCGCCCCGCCGACGCCATCACGTCCGGTTTTTGCCCCGAGGTAAACAACCGGGCGGCCGACACCGCTGGCGGCCGAGTAAAAAATCTTGTCGGCATCCGCGAGACCCGCCGCAAAGGCGTTCACAAGGCAGTTGCCGTTATAGGCACTATGGAACCGAACTTCGCCGCCCACTGTGGGAACGCCGAAACAGTTGCCATAGCCGCCGACACCTTCGACCACGCCGTGCACAAGTTGGCGCGTCTTGGGGTGATCTTTTTCCCCAAAGGACAGTGCGTTCATCGCCGCAATCGGTCGTGCGCCCATTGTGAACACGTCGCGCAGAATGCCGCCAACACCAGTCGCCGCACCCTGATAGGGTTCGATATATGACGGGTGGTTGTGGCTCTCCATCTTGAAAACCACCGCCTGACCATCGCCAATATCCACCACACCGGCGTTTTCGCCAGGGCCGCAAATGACTTGTGGGCCGGTGGTTGGCAGTGTGCGCAGCCATTTCTTGGAGGACTTATAGGAACAATGCTCGTTCCACATTGCGGAAAAGATGCCCAGTTCCGTGAAGGTGGGTTCGCGGTTCATGATCCGAAGGATCTCCGCGTATTCGTCGGCATTGATGCCGTGGGCAGAGATAATGTCTTCGGTAATGGCTGGGTCTTGCATCCGGATGTCCCCGTGGGTTGCGCAGGTGGCGGCGGTTTAGGCGAAACCGAAGGTGGTGAAAAGACCCGGCGCGGATTTGAAGAGAGTTAAGCGCTTGTTGCGGGCAAAGTTCGGACCGCGTGACCCGGCCTAACCGGGGCGGGCGGCGTTTCGCTCGTGTCGGTTCAGAACCCGTGGCACGACGACCGGTGTGCCAGATGTGTCAAAGAACGGAGAAGTGCGCTTGCCGCCGGACAAACGGGCGCGGAGTATGCCACGCACAATCGACAGCTGTGCTGCAAGTACGCCTGTTTCTTTGATGTGGCTGGCCGTGCCGACTGTGTTCACCAGCGCCTTGATCGGACCATACCCGTCTGCGCCGGGCGGCAGGATCGCACCGACAAAGGGTAGGGTCGACGTAGGAAGTGTGTTGGCGATCGGAGTCCCGCAGCATCCGGCATACCAGCGCAGCAGCCCCTTGGGGCCAAGTCGGATAGCGGCGAGATGCTCAAGTCCTTCAAAGAATTCGAAATACGCGGGCAGGGTTTGAAAAATCTCGCTGCCACCATCGGAATCAAGACGCGTGACCTGGTGCTTGAGAAACCGGGCGGCAGTCTGGCAATCCTCGCAATAGCAGACCAGATGTGTGCCTGGGGCTTCGCGAGCGATACGCCAGTGCATTTTTCCGCAAACGCAGCTGTGTGTTCTTTCACCGGTCATGGAAGCTACCCCTCGCAAAAGTTGCAAAAAAAAGGCCGAGCAAAAGCTCGGCCGAAGTCCAACAGGGAGGTATGAAAATGATGCGCAATTCAGCGCTCCATCTCATATGTGCTAAATATGTCAGCAGTCCTCGATATGGCAAGAGGGTTAGCCTAGAACATACGTCATTCCCGCTATGCGTGAGGCGCATGGGTCACACTTGCGTAGACGCCCCAGCCTCGAGTGCTTTGCGGGTCTGACGGTGCGCGAAAATCTCTTCCTGAACGAAATCTCGGAAGGCCGCGATCCGTTTGGATTGCCGTAATTCCTCGGGATAGGCAAGAAAAACAGGTACTTCTGCCGACTCGACATCAATCAGAACGCGTTTGATGGTCGGAAAGTCCTCGATAATGTAATCGGGAAGGACGCCGATACCCAAGCCGGATAGGACTGATTGCAGCACGCCGAAGTAGTTGTTCACGGTCAGGGTCGACTTGACATCATAGGCCAACAGTTGTTGCACCATGATCATCCCGGCACTCACCTGTGCCGCGCGGGGGTTCTGGCAAATGAGCCGATGCTTGGCGATGTCTTCGATCGTTTCAGGGGTCCCGTTCTGCGCCAGGTATTCTGGCGACGCATAGAGCCGCATCCGGATGGACATCAGTTTCTTACGGATCAGATCGGCTTGGCTGGGCTCTTTCATGCGCACAGCGACATCCGCCTCGCGCATCGGCAGGTCAAGCACGCGCTCTTCCAGCATCAGGTCGATGTTCAGATCGGGGTACTTCTCGTACAGTTTCGGCAAGCGCGGAGCGAGCCAGAGTGATCCGAAACCAATCGTGGTGGTCACACGCAATTCGCCAAACACTTCTTCTTCGCTGTCGCGGATGCGTGCGGTGGCGGCTTCTATGCGTTTGTTCATCGACCGAGTCGCATCGAACAGCAATTCACCCTGTTCAGTGAGAATCAGTCCCCGCGCATGGCGGTGAAACAGCACCGTGTTTAGCGACTCTTCTAGGGCCCGAACCTGCCGGGATACCGCGGATTGCGACAGATGCAGCGTGTCCCCGGCATGGGTCAGACTGCCCGCATCGGCAACCGCGTGAAATATTCTGAGTTTGTCCCAGTCCATGAGATACACTTTCAATCGTTAGAACCGGTTTACATGACACAAACCAATATATGAACGACAACTTTCCCCGACACTGAATTTTCGAAAGAAACTTCTAGCAAGGTCAGCATTTATGACCTAAATTTACGATGAAACAAGGGCACATTTTACGCAGGGAGGCGTCAAATGACCAAAGCCGAGATCACTTTGAACGATCGTTTCGATTTGTCGAAATCGCCAGTTCTTCTGAATGGAACTCAGGCGTTGGTACGCTTGATGCTGATGCAGAAGGCGCGCGATGTAGCGGCAGGGTTGAACACAGCAGGCTATGTCACAGGCTATCGCGGGTCGCCCTTGGGCGCAGTCGATATGCAGATGCATCGCGCGGAAAAGTTTCTCAAAACGGCGGATGTCACATTCAAGGAAGGCTTGAACGAAGACCTTGCCGTTACAGCGCTCTGGGGTAGCCAGCAGGCCGAGTTACGGGGCGAGGGACGCTATGACGGCGTGTTTGGCCTTTGGTACGGCAAGGGCCCGGGGGTCGACCGCTCGGGCGACGCGATGAAACACGCTAACATGGCAGGCACAGCACCAAATGGCGGGGTGCTGATGGCGATGGGCGATGATCATACGGGCGAATCCTCGACCGTGCTGCACCAATCGGAATGGGCGATGATCGACGCCTATATGCCCGTGGTGTCGCCTGCGGGTGTCCAGGAAATCCTCGATTACGGTCTCTATGGTTTTGCTCTGTCACGGTTTTCCGGGCTTTGGGTTGGCCTCAAGACGATGAAAGACACTGTCGAAGTGACCTCCGTGGTCGACGGCCGCCCGGACCGAATGTCGTTCGTACTGCCCGAACTCGACCTGCCGGAAGGCGGGTTGAACATTCGTCTGGCCGACACGCCCCACGCACAGGAAGCGCGGATGATCGACCACAAACGCTTTGCCGCCGAGGCGTTTTCCCATGCCAACAAGATGGACAAACGCGTCTGGGGCAAGCCGGGGGCAAAAATCGGGTTCGTTGCTGCAGGCAAAAACTGGCTCGACTTGGTGCATGCGTTGTCTCTGCTGGGCATCGACGCGGCCGAGGCTGAACGGTTGGGTGTGACCACATATAAGGTGGGACAGACTTGGCCGCTCGACATGCGTGGTTTCCACGATTGGGCCGAAGGGTTGGACTTGATCGTTGTGGTCGAGGAAAAGCGCAAGCTGATTGAAGTGCAGATCAAGGAAGCCATCTTTGACGATCGGCGCGGTCGCCGCGTTTGGGGCTGGCACAAGGGTGGGGGGGCTGGCTCTATGCATGGGCCGGAATTGTTCCAGACGCGTGGAGCACTGGATCCAATCCTGATTGCCGAAAAGCTGGGGCAAATCCTGATCGACGAAGGCCGTGACACTGACCGCATCAAGGCCGGGATGCAGGCCATTGACGAAGCAAAGAAAGCCGACAACGCACAAGAGATTGCAGCGCGTCTGCCGTATTTCTGTTCTGGCTGTCCGCACAATTCGTCCACCAAGGTGCCCGAGGGCAGCCGCGCCTATGCAGGGATCGGCTGTCACTACATGGTGCAGTGGATGGACCGTGAGACATTGGGCTTTACTCATATGGGGGCGGAAGGCGCAAACTGGATAGGAGAGTCCCTGTTCTCGACGACTCCGCATGTGTTCCAGAACCTTGGTGATGGCACTTACAACCATTCTGGTGTTCAGGCGATCCGCGCCGCCATCGCGGCGGGGACGACAATCACTTACAAAATTCTCTACAACGATGCTGTTGCCATGACGGGCGGGCAAAAGAACGATGGTGGTTTGTCGCCGCAGCAAATCGCGGCAGAGCTGACCGCGATGGGGGTGAACCATCTGGCAGTTGTCTATGACGAGAAAGAGGATGTAGACCTCAAGTCTTTCCCGCAAGGCATTGAATTCGCAGAACGCGCGGATTTGCAAACCGTTCAGGCAAAGTTTGCAAAGACGACAGGCGTCAGCGCCATTGTCTATATCCAGACTTGCGCCGCCGAAAAGCGCCGTCGCCGCAAGCGGGGGCAGTTTCCCGACCCGGACAAGCGCGTGTTCATCAACACCGATGTCTGCGAAGGCTGCGGCGATTGCGGTGTTCAGTCGAACTGCGTGTCTATCGTGCCCAAGGAAACCGAATTGGGCCGCAAGCGGGCAATTGACCAGTCGTCCTGCAACAAGGACTTTTCCTGCCTCAAAGGGTTCTGCCCGTCATTCGTGACGCTGGAAGGCGCACAGGTGAAGAAGGCAGCGACCACATCTCTTGATCTGCCGGACTTGCCTGAGGCTGAACTCCCAACCATCGATGGCACATGGAACGTTGTCGTCACAGGTGTTGGCGGCACAGGCGTTGTCACCATCGGTGCAGTGCTGGCGCAAGCGGCGCAGATTGATGGCAAAGGGGCTGGGATGATGGAAATGGCCGGCCTTGCCCAAAAGGGCGGCGCGGTTCACATTCATCTGCGGCTTGCAAACACCCCTGCCGACATCAGCGCCATTCGCGTGGCGACAGGTGAGGCGGACGCCCTGATCGGCGGTGATCTGGTGGTCAGTGCCGGGGCCAAGACGCTGGGTTTAATGCGCACGGGCGGCACGGGCGGCGTGGTGAACAGCCACGAGATCATCACCGGGGACTTTACCCGCAACACCGAATTTGCCTTGCCGACGGACCGCCTGACCGTATCGCTTCAAGCGCGGCTACGGGAAAAACTCGACCTTTTCGATGCGTCCGAATTGGCCAAGGCAACCTTGGGGGATTCGATCTTCTCTAACATGATGATCCTCGGTGCCGCGTGGCAGCGCGGGCTGGTGCCGCTGACCTATGATGCCATCGTGCAGGCCATCGAACTGAATGGGGCAGCGTCCGAGAAAAACATCCGTGCCTTCGAGATTGGGCGCTGGGCGGTTCTCTACCCAGACGAAGCGGCACGCGTTGCTGAACCCAAGGTCATCCCGCTGCCCAAAACGCTGGATGAGAAGATCGCGTATAGATTTGACCATTTGGTAAAATATCAAAGTGCCCGTTACGCAAAACGCTATCGCAAGCTGGTGGACAGTATCTCTGACCCTCGTCTGAAAGAGGCAGTGGCAAAGGGTTATCACAAGCTTTTGGCCTACAAGGATGAATACGAGGTTTCGCGCCTGCATCTCGAAACCCGCACCAAGGCGGAAGAACAGTTCGGTGGCGACTTCAAGATGTCTTTCCATCTTGCCCCGCCAATGCTGACCAAGACCGGCCCGGACGGGCGTCCGCTGAAAAAGCAATATGGAGAAGGGATGTTGAAGGGCTTCGGCGTTTTGGCAAAGTTCAAGATGCTGCGCGGTACGCCGTTCGATCCGTTCGGACGTACCGAGGAACGCCGTATGGAGCGCGCGTTGATCAAGCAATACGAAGCGGACATGCGCGATTGGCTGGCCAAGGCCAAACCCGACGCGATGGACGCGCTTGTGGCGCTGGCGGAACTGCCGTTGCAAATCCGGGGCTTTGGTTCGGTCAAACACGCAACCGCTGCCAAGGCCGAGAAACGCCGGGAAGAATTGCTTGTGGTGTTGCGGGCCGGTGGGGCTGGACTTACACACGCGGCTGAGTGATGCGTCATATGACAGTTAAGAAATTGTTACATCTTTACGAGTAAATCAGAGCGTGCTGCTAGGGCGCGTTCCATTAAATCTGGAGCTTGATTGGTGACGTCTTCCGCCGCTCGTGACATTTCTTACGCGTATTCCGCCCGTTCTAAACCGGGCCGTGCAATGATCCGCTTGATCGAGAATGCGACTGGTCGTCTGACGCTGATCAAACGTGCGGCAGGCTATCAGGACGAAGTCGCCCAAGGTCGCGATTTCTGGGAGGTAATGGTTGATCGCTATGGCCTAAGCCTTGATGTCGTCGGCGGCTCGCTCGACAACATCCCACGCACTGGTCCGCTCATCGTGATTGCCAACCATCCTTACGGCATTCTCGATGGGTTGATCCTTGGCCATATTCTTTCGGTCACGCGCGGCGATTTCCGCATCCTTGCGCACAAGGTGTTCCGCAAGGCCGAGGATCTGGATCGTATCATTTTGCCAGTCAATTTCGACGAAACGAAAGAGGCCGTCGCGCAGAACATCGAAACCCGCAAAGTCGCGCTGGATTATCTGCGCGAGGGCGGCTGTGTTGGTGTGTTTCCGGGTGGCACCGTGTCCACCGCTGCAACCCCTTTTGCCAAACCGATGGATCCCGGCTGGCGAGGGTTTACCGCCCGGATGATTGCCAAATCCAATGCGACCGTGGTGCCGATCTATTTTGACGGCCACACCAGCCGCCTGTTCCAGATGGCCAGCCATTTGCACTACACGTTGCGCATGGGGCTGCTGATCAAGGAATTCCGCAAACGCGTGGACACCCCAGTGCGGATCGTCATCGGAGAGCCGATCCCCGCGCATGAAATCGACACCCGCAAAAAAGACGCGCGAGAGCTGATGGATTTTCTGCGCAAAGCCACGTATGAGCTGTCTCCAACGCCGTTTACGTCTTTCGACTACGGCTTTGAGTTTGAAGAACGGCATCGGGTGCGCGGCTGAACGCCAATCCCCGTGCCACGTGCGCGAGGGCGACATGGCGGTAGGCGTATTTGACAGCGGACTGGGTGGTCTGACGGTGCTGGACGCGGTGTCCAAGCGGCTACCCGATGTGCCTTTCGTCTATCTGGGCGACAACAAACACGCGCCCTACGGCGTGCGCGATGCCGACGATGTGTACACGCTGACCTGTGCCGCGACCGAACGGTTGTGGGACGCGGGCTGTGACCTTGTGATTCTGGCCTGCAATACTGCATCTGCGGCGGCGCTTCGGCGGATGCAGGAAAGCTGGATTCCTCGCGAAAAGCGGGTGTTGGGGGTGTTCGTACCCCTGATCGAAGCTCTGACGGAACGGCAATGGGGCGACAATTCCCCGCCGCGTGAAGTTGCCGTGCAGCATGTGGCACTGTTTGCAACACCAGCCACCGTGCGCAGCCGCGCGTTCCAACGTGAACTGGCGTTCCGTGCGATCGGTGTCGATGTCGAAGCTCAGGCCTGCGGCGGGCTGGTGGACGCCATCGAAGAGGGCGACATGATCCTTGCCGAAGCGCTGGTGCGGTCCCATGTCGATGCGCTCAAGCGTAAGATGCCTGATCCTCAGGCGGCCATTCTGGGATGTACGCATTATCCGCTGATGCAGGAAATCTTTCAGGATGCGCTGGGGCCAGAGGTTGCTGTCTACAGTCAGGCCAATCTGGTGGCGGAATCGCTCGCCGATTACCTTGTCCGGCACCCCAGCATGACCGGGTCGGGGGCGGACTCGAAGTTCCTGACCACGGGTGACCCAAAGCGCGTATCGGATCACGCGACGCAGTTTTTGCGACGACGAATCCAGTTCGAGGCCGCCTAGGCCTGACCGCCTACGTTTTATCTTACCATTCGTCACGGGGAGTGACCCAATGACCTGTAAAATCGCCATCATCGGCGCAAGCGGCTATACCGGAGCCGAACTTCTGCGCCTCATCTCCACCCACCCCGATATGGAGATCGCCGCTTTGGCTGCGAATTCCAAGGCGGGCCAGACCATCGCGCAGGTGTTTCCGTTCCTGCGCCATTTGGACCTGCCGCAGCTTGTGACTTGGGAAGAGATCGATTTCTCCAACATCGACCTGTGTTTCTGCGCGCTTCCGCACAAGACCAGCCAAGAGGTGATCTCGAAGCTGCCGACACATCTGAAGATCGTTGATCTCTCGGCCGATTTCCGGCTGCGTGATCCCGAAGTCTACCAGAAGTGGTACGGCAACCCGCACGCGGCTGTTGATATGCAGAAAGAGGCGGTCTACGGCCTGACCGAGTTCTACCGCGACGCCATTAAAACGGCGCGTCTGGTGGCGGGCACAGGGTGCAACGCGGCAACGGGGCAATACATTCTGCGGCCTTTGATCTCGGACAAGGTGATTGGTCTCAAGGACATCATTCTCGACCTGAAATGCGCGGTCTCTGGCGCGGGCCGGTCGCTCAAGGAAAATCTGCTGCATGCGGAACTGTCAGAGGGCACCAACGCCTATGCGGTTGGTGGCACACACCGGCATTTGGGCGAGTTCGATCAGGAATTTACCGCCCTGGCAGGCGAAGAGGTGCGCGTACAATTCACACCGCATCTGATCCCCGCGAACCGGGGTATTCTTGCGACTTGTTATGTCAGCGGGGATGCGCAGGCGGTTTATGCGTCGTTGGTCAAAGCCTACGCGGATGAGCCCTTTGTCGAAGTGTTGCCGTTCGGCGAGACCCCGTCGACCCACGACGTTCGCGGATCCAATTTCTGTCATATCGGCGTGACCGGCGATCGGATCGATGGCCGTGCTATCATTGTGGGCGCGCTTGATAACCTGACCAAAGGCTCGTCGGGGCAGGCGTTGCAGAACGCGAACTTGATGCTGGGTCTGGAAGAAACGGCGGGCCTGATGCTTGCTCCGTGTTTCCCATAGCAATCTCTGGCGGAGCCGGAGACTCTAGGCGCAAAGGATCTTGGATCGCAAAGCGTACAGAAAAATCAACACAAACTGCGGCAAATTGATCTTCCGCGGTTTGCGAATGCGCTTCATATATCTATATTAGAACAGCTTTTGTCGGGAGGACGCCATGGCGCTGAAATCGCTGAAGAAACAACGCCGAATTCAGGTGATCGCCTTGGCGACGGTCGCTTTGATCCTGTCAACGGCGCTGATCGGCTATGGCATGCGCGACGGCATCAACTTTTTCCGTTCGCCCAGTCAGGTGATGTCGGAACCGCCTGCGCCGAACGAAGTGTTCCGCATCGGCGGGCTGGTCGAAGAAGGTTCCATCGTGCGCGGACAGGGATCGACCGTATCGTTCAGCGTGACCGACGGCGGTGCGACAGTACCGGTGGTCTATTCCGGTGTTTTGCCAGACCTGTTTACTGAGAACGAGGGCATGGTCGGCACCGGACGCTACATCAATGGCGTATTTGAAGCCTCTGAAATTCTTGCCAAACATGACGAAGAATACATGCCTGCCGAAGTCGTGGATGCGCTGAAAGAGCAAGGCATCTACAAAGACCCGAACGCTGGCAGCTAAGCGCGCGTTTGATCTTCTTCTTTTTCTAAATATGCAAAAAAGGCCGGGCGCGCAGCGCCCGGCCTGTCGGATTTTCCAAAGGAAAATTCGAGACGGATTACCCGCGCAGAATAGACCGACCTGCATATTCCGCGGTTTCCGCAAGCATTTCCTCGATGCGGATCAACTGATTGTACTTAGCCAACCGGTCGGACCGCGCCAGCGAGCCGGTTTTGATCTGACCGCAATTCGTGGCCACTGCGAGGTCTGCAATCGTCGCGTCCTCCGTCTCGCCCGAACGGTGCGACATGACGTTGGTGTAGCGCGCGCGGTGGGCCATATCGACGGCCTTGAGCGTCTCAGTCAGGGTGCCGATTTGGTTCACCTTGACCAGCATGGAGTTGGCACATCCACGTGCGATGCCATCGGCCAGACGGACGGGATTGGTCACAAACAGGTCGTCGCCCACGAGTTGTACCTTGTCGCCCAGCGCTTCGGTCAGCATCGCCCAGCCATCCCAGTCGTCTTCGGACATGCCGTCTTCGATCGACAGGATCGGGTAGTCGTTCACCAGCGCCTGGAGGTAGGCGACGTTCTCATCCGAGCTTAGTGTCTTGCCTTCGCCCGCATAGACGTAGTTTCCATCCTTGTAATACTCGGTCGCGGCGCAATCGAGGGCAAGCATGATGTCGTCGCCGGGCGTGTAACCGGCTTTTTCGATGGATTTCAAAATGAAATCAAGAGCTTCACGGGTAGAGCCCAACTCAGGCGCAAAACCACCCTCGTCGCCCAGACCTGTGGACAGACCTTTGGCCGACAGCTCTTTTTTCAGCGTGTGGAACACTTCGGACCCCATGCGCACCGCGTCACGGATGTTTTCCGCGGCCACTGGCATGATCATGAATTCCTGAATGTCGATCGGGTTGTCGGCATGCTCGCCGCCATTGATGATGTTCATCATCGGAACCGGCAGAAGGCGGGCTGAGGTGCCGCCAACGTAACGGAAGAGCGGCTGCGCAGTGAAATCGGCAGCAGCTTTGGCAACCGCAAGGCTGACGCCAAGGATGGCGTTTGCGCCAAGGCGGCCTTTGTTTTCTGTGCCGTCAAGCTCGATCATCGTCATGTCGATGCCGACCTGTTCGGTGGCGTCCAGACCGACGATCTCGTCCGCAATTTCGCCGTTCACGGCTGCGACGGCTTCCAGCACGCCTTTGCCCATATAGCGGCTTTTGTCGCCATCACGCTTTTCAACGGCTTCGTAGGCGCCTGTAGACGCGCCCGAAGGGACGGCCGCGCGGCCAATGGTGCCGTCTTCCAAAGTGACGTCGACTTCGACGGTCGGGTTGCCCCGGCTGTCGAGGATTTCACGGGCGTGGATGTCGATGATGGTGCTCATTGCGCTTGGTCCTGGTAAAGCTGCATTTGAGCGGCGGTATAGCAGGGACGGACGCAAAGTAAACCGCGTCCGATAGCGCTAACGGTCAGGCTGTGTCTTAATACGATCCTGTGCCATCGCCAGTTTGCGTTCCCGGTAAAGCGCGTAAAGACCCGCGCTCAGGATGATGGCTGCGCCCAGCAGTGTCAGACCATCGGGGCGTTCACCGAAGATCAGGACGCCAAGGCTCATGGTAAAGATCAGCCTAGTGTAGCGGAAGGGCGATACGATGGCGGCAGGGGCCATGCGCATGGCCTGAGTAACAGCGTAATAGCCAAGAGCGGTGACAATGATTCCACCCCCCATGTGCCAAACAGTGATCGCGGTGACATTGGTCGGGGTCTCGGACACAAAGATCAGGCCTAGGCCGATCGGGATGGTTGCGGTGAAGCCCCATGTCGCCAGAGAGATTGACGGGATGTGCGATGGCGATAGCCGTGTGATGAGGTCGCGCAGACCCAGTCCGCAGACGCCCATCACGGCGAACAGGGCGGCGGGTTCAAATCCGTCGGTGCCCGGTTTGATCACCAGCAACATACCGATGATCCCGACAAGAATAGCCAGCCAGCGGCGCGGTCCTACCGGTTCCTTGAGAAAGACCGCAGCGCCAAGCGTTACGACCAGTGGTGCCATCTGCATAATCGCTGCGAACAACGAAAGCGGGATCATTCCGATGGACAGAACAAGTCCCAATCCACCTATGATTTCTAGCGCGCCGCGGGCCAGCACCCATGGGTGCAGCGCGTCACGGCTGAGAAGGTTCGCACCCTGCCACTTGGCAATCAGCATAAAGCAGAGCGTGCCGCCAAGGCTGAGCAGGAACATCACATAGCCAGGGGATAGAACCTGCGAGGACAGTTTGATGAACATGTCGCTGAGCGCGAGAAGCGCCATCGCAAGGATCATCAAAAAAATGGCGCGCATTGTTTGCATTAGGATCAGCTACGCCTCTTTTTTGGAAGAGGCCAGAGCTGCCGAACCGTTGGATCACTTCTTGATTGGCACGCCGTAGAGTTCGAGCTTGTGACCTTTGAGCCGGTAGCCCAGCTTTGCCGCGATCTTTTCTTGCAATGCTTCGATGTCCGGATCGACGAATTCGATCACCTTGCCGGTATGCAGATCGATCAGGTGGTCGTGGTGGTCACGCTCGGCATCTTCATAGCGGGCGCGGCCATCGCCGAAATCGACCTTTTCGAGGATGCCCGCCTCTTCAAATAATTTTACCGTTCGGTAAACTGTCGCGATCGAGATATTGGGATCACGACCCGAGGCGCGGGCATAAAGCTCTTCGACATCTGGGTGATCAGTCGCGTCCTCAAGCACCTGTGCAATAGTGCGGCGTTGTTCGGTGAGCCGCAGGCCCTGCGCTTCGCAGCGGGAAAGGATGGTTTCGGACATCGCCGGGCCTCTTGTCTTGGTGCGCTCTGGTTTACCGAACTGCGCAGAGCATTGCCAGAATGCGTGTGTGAGTTTTTCACGCTCTGCGGCGGAGGTGCCAGAGATAGGTGGCCAGTGTTGCAACCACAATAGTGCCACCGGTCAGCATGGTTGTCGTAGGCGCTTCGTCTATTACCACCCAGACCCAAAGCGGACCAAGAACGGTTTCAAGCAGCAACACCAAGCTTACATTGACCGAAGCCGTGTGCCTTGAGGCTTCGGACATCAGATAGAACGAGGCGGGCAGCACAACAAAGCTGGCGATGGCGATCGCCCATGTTGTGCCGGATGACATCTCTTGCGGTGAAGTGAAGGCAAAGGCGGTCAGTCCAGCCAGCAGCGATCCGGTGCCCACTGCGGTCAGCAGCGGCATGTCCGGGTTGTGGCGCAGCAGCGTGAAACTAAGCGCAAGGCTAAGCGCCACGCCAAGACCGCACGCCACACCGATCAGGGCGGTGGCGCTGAACGCAATATCGCTTTTACCGGACATGGCGATCACAATGCCCACGCTGACCACGGCGATTGTGATCCACGTCGCGGTGCCGGTGGGTTGGCCGTAAAGTACGCGGGACAGGATCGCGGCCCAGATCGGCACCGTTGCCACTGCGATCAGGACCAAGGCCACGGGGGCCAACGAAATGGCGGGGGCGAACAGCGATGCATTGGCCCATTGTGCCAAAACCAATGCCACACCTACACCCGAGGCCAGTCGTGGAAACAGACGCAACTGGCCCGTGAGTGTCGCCGCGATCAGGAACAGAGACCCCATGGCAAGCCCGCGCCACGCCACAAGCGGGGCCGCCTCAAGGCCGGACAGGCGGATCAAAAGAGCGTCCGGTGTCAGGATCAAGACACCGAGACAAGCCAGAAAAATGCCCTTCATGGATGTGCGTCAGGTTCAGCTGTAGAGTGGCTGAACCCCCATCTGCATGTGCAGAGCGTTTACCGTGGGTTGGTCCAGTTCCATCGCGCGGGCCAGAGCGTCAAGATATTGCGCTTCGGGTTGGGTATCGAGGCGGATCGCCATCAGTGACGCGGAATAGACTTGCGCGCGCAACGGGGCAGGGGTGTCGGCTGCCAGTGCGTCGACATCGACGGGGGCGGCCAGCTGTGCTTGCACAAAAGCGATGTCCTCGGCATCGGCATCGTCGCCCACTGTGTCGAGGATCTTGGCGCGTTCGGCTTCGTCGATCCCACCGTCACATTTCGCGGCCTGAATCATCGCGCGCAGCATCAGGGCTGCGGTTTCCTCGGCCTGTGGTGCTGCAGCGCCGGACTTTGCGAACTGATCGAGCATGCCGCCCATGTTCTTTCCGCCCATCGACGCCATGCCACCAGCTGCCGCGAGAATCCCGGCAAGACCTGCGCCACCGCTGCCGCCAAGTTGGGACAGAAGCCCACCCTTGTCGCCCGCGTCAGCACCGGAAGCCCCACCGCCCATCATCGCGGACAAGTCCAGCCCGCCAGATTGCATCTTTTCCATCATCCCGGCCAGTGGGTTCGAGCCGCCGACACCGCCCATCATCTGACCAAGTTGAGCCTGAATTTGCGCCATGGGATTATCGCCGGGCACCTGTGCGCCGCCCATCAGTCCACCAATGCCTTTGCCTCCCGACAATTGGTCCACGCCACGTGCAGCGGCATATCCGATGGCCACTTTGGCCAGTGTTCCCATGAGACTCATACTTTCTACTCCCGGCGATTTGGTTGTTTTTGCTGTCTTCAAGATGCCCGATTCGTTGTCGAGATGTGAAAAAACCTTTGTGCTGTGCGGATTTGACTGCGGGGCGCAGAGCGTGTTTTCCGCTTGACCCCGCGGACTGACAGGTGTCCCTGACCTATATGGCACGCAAGGATGCAATCGATCTGGCCGGAGCAACGGGCCTTGTGGTGTTCGCCACCGTGTTGGCGTTCAACCAAGTGGTCATCAAGGTTACGAATGATGGGATCGGTCCGGTTTGTGCGGCCGGATTGCGATCAGGTTTGGCTTTGCTTGTGTTGGGCCTGTGGCTTTGGGTGCGGGGTCGCAAGCTGGAAGGGCTGCGGCGGACGTTCTGGCCGGGCCTTTTGCTGGGCGGCCTGTTCACCATCGAGTTCATTTTCCTCTTCATCGCGCTGGACCTGACCACCGTGTCGCGTGTGTCGGTTGTTTTTTATTCGATGCCGGTCTGGTTGGCCCTGATCGCACATTTCGCCCTGCCCGGAGAGACCTTGTCTTGGCGGCGTGTTTTGGGCTTGGTTTTGGCTATGGCGGGGGTGATCTGGGCTTTGTTCGACCCGCAGTCCCGCCAGGCGGGTAGTCTTCTGGGCGATGGGTTGGCGTTGCTGGCAGCTTTATCGTGGGCAGGGATTGCCCTGACCGTACGTCTGACAAAAGTGTCCGAGCTGACCCCCGAAAGCCAGTTATTCTGGCAATTGTCCGTGTCTGTCGTTGGATTGCTGGCGGCGGCACCGCTCTTTGGAGACCTTTTGCGCGACCCGACTGCATTGCACATTGCCGGATTGGGCTTTCAGGCGGTGTTTGTAGCCAGCCTCGGGTTCCTGTTCTGGTTGCGCTTAATGACGATTTACCCAGCGTCGGATATTGCGGCGTTCAGTTTCCTGTCACCGGTTTTGTCGGTGGGCATGGGCTGGCTGTTGCTGGACGAACCGGTCGGACCGGGCTTTATCGGTGCGATGTGTCTTGTCGCGGTAGGGATCGTTTTGATCAACCGGCGCCGCAAGTCCGCATCCTAGTGTTCCCCGCCTGACATAGGATTCCCAACGCTGCTGCGTCGTGGCATGATTGGCGGATGAGACGCTCCGA
>CANNCS010000020.1 GCA_947503115.1 uncultured Marivita sp. | reverse complement strand
GGTTTCAACATTGGGCATCATACCAGCCCCACTTGCATAGAGCATAAACTTAAACGGGTTCTCTCTCGCCATTCTTAGGCCAATCTTCATAATCCTGATCTTGTAGTTCATGAACCAAAGTAAGCCTAAGCTCTCTAAAGCATCTCTGCCTCGGCCAGCATTCTTATTGTAGTTCACAAATTCCTCAGACACCCTGAAGAGAGCTTCTTCTTCAGTCATGCCTTCTTTCTGAACCAGATGATCATAAAGCACTGCTTTAGAGATGAAGTCACCATACTGAACACCTCTATTCAGAGCCTGGAACAATGCAGTGTCTTTGGTCACCAATAAGTTTTTAACACCTGTCTCTGCAAAGCCAGGTAGTTTACCAGCTTGTTTCTCTAAGAAGCTGACAAACCGTCCATCAGAGAACTCTAAGTCTTGTTCTGTCATGCCTTCAGAGATTGTACCAAACTCTCCTGCTTCTAGTAGTGGAGCAATAGACAAGCTGTTGTTTTCATCTGTCAGCATCTGAATACGAGCTTTAATGGATCGCTCTTTCGCATTGGTATCTGCAGAAGAAAGATCCATGTTTAGCTTAAGGATTTCTTCGTTGTTCTTGGCGTACTTGGGGTCCTGTAATCTAATTCATGATTTTCTCGACCTATATGCTCCCTATAAGTTGGCCACTTTGATCCCCCTTGGCCATAACTTTAACGCACAACTTTAACGAAAGAACTTTTTTCTAATATGTGAGTAACATCTCACATTCTGGCTCTAAAACAGCCTAATTTATTAAGTCTGCTCAATTCAACTTAGTCTATTGGTCGCAAACTTCTCTTCTCTCTCAAGATTAACACTTTTCCTGACCGTATGCCGCTTGCATGGCTCTGCAGCCCTGTCCTATCCTCTGCCTTCAGGTTTATGCGTGACCTTCGCCTGTGATGTCATTGTCATGAAAAAGGTCATGCCACGGTTTGCTTCTTCCCGTGCCAAAGGAGCTATTCGCCGGGGACATCACCCGACCCGTTCTCATACCGGCTCCGTCTAGGGGAGAACAGAAACGCGACTACTACAACCCACCGGGTGTGATCCAAGTTTATCAAGCTTGGGTCCAGACCGGGGACTTTGCTCTTGGTTTGGTTCTATCAAGCTGAAGGTAAGGGGCAGTTAGGTCATCTAGATCACTGCGGGGAAGCGGCTGGCCTCCGATATCGGGCATCGCGTGGATACGGCGTATTACTGACGGGCCTTCCTCTGCATGACGGGGGGAAGGAGCGGGTGATAGTTTTGCATCCAGCGCACAGAACCAGAGCATAGGTTGGGTATCTGAATGTTCTTTGACCATACGATCCCGCTCGCCAGCTCCGCCGTTCAGGTCGGGGTAAAAATATCCCCACTTGTGTTATCTTGCGTTACAATGTGTACAATTGGGTAACGCGATCATGGAGAGCGATATGGCAGAACAAACAACCGTGACGTTCCGAACATCCACCGAGACAAAAGCCAGGCTTGATAAGCTGGCCACTGCCATGCGCCGGTCAAAGTCATTTCTCACCAATGCTGCCGTCGAGCAGTTCTTGGCGGAGGAGGAGGCATTTATTGCCGATGTGGAAGCTGGATTGCGAGAACTTAACGAAGGGCAAGGGGTTAATGGCGAAGACCTGACGGCTTCGCTCCTTGAGCACATCGACGATGTTGCTCGGACCAACAAAACTGGATGAGTGTTCTCTGGTCTCCAAGGGCGCAAGCCAATCTAAGATCGATCCTCACTTACATCGCCAAAGATGATCCAGAGGCAGCCCGCAAATTGGTTGCTCAGATCATCCAGAGTGTTGAAGGCACTTTAGCCGATAGTCCAAAGGCTGGACGGCCAGGACGGGTTGAAGGCACCCGCGAGTGGATTGCGCATAAGCGATACATCGTGGTCTATCGGGTCAGTTCTGCTGGACAGGTTCAAGTCGCCACTGTTCGTCATACAAGCACTCGTTGGCCAAGAGTAATATAGGGGGTCGAGGTTGGGCACCTGACGGGTCTTCCTCTACATGACGGGGGGAAGGAGCGGGTGGCGGTTTCGCATCTACCCTCTAGAAATAACAAGGGCGGCAATAAACGCTTTGAGCGCAAGTCGTTAGATCATGATGTTTAAAGTGGAGAACATCACCAACCCCCAACATTGTATAATTACTTTTTTGTAATTATATTATCTTTATGACTTCTCCGCTTTTCATCTGGGACGAGGACAAGAACCTGTCAAATCAGCGCAAGCACGGTCTCAGTTTTGAGATTGCGGCTCGTGTCTTCTTGGATCCGTTGCACCTGTCCGTCCAGGATCGCATCGAAGATGGGGAACAACGTTGGCAGACGGTTGGGCAGATCGACGGCCTTGCAGTCGTCTTAGTAGCTCACACGTTTACGGAAGACAGGCCATTTGGCGAGCCGGTTGAAGTGATCCGCATCATTTCGGCGCGTTCTGCAACACGGAGAGAAAGGAAGCGATATGAAGAAGGTTGAACATACACTCGATACGCTCCCAGCTTTGACAGAAACACAGAAGGCCGACCTCAAGCGTCTGGCAACGCTGTCGGACGCTGAAATCGACACAAGCGACATTCCCGAACTGACTGACGCACAGCTTGCGGAAATGAAACGCTCTGAACATTTTCGGCCGGTCAAGAAGCAGATTACGGCCCGCTTAGACGCCGATGTCCTAGCCTGGCTCAAAGCTGGCGGGAAAGGCTATCAATCCCGCATGAATGCAATCCTGCGTCAGGCTATGTTGCGCGGAAAATAATAGCTGCGCTGCGCAGCCCTGCCCCAAATGGCAGGGTGAACCTAGATACTGTCGACTATTACCCTGTTTGTTCCGCGGCATAAGAGGGGCACGCAGAAAGCTTAAAAGCTACTGCGTCTGCCTGCATCCTCTCCGGAACCCCCAAACACACCACCATCCTGAAATCACAAACTGACGGGTCCTTCGTCCGTCGGTTTTGATGGCGCATGTCTCTTGGTTCGTTTGAGCCAATGGGTCTGTGCGCCTCCCCTCCCCCAACCTTCACCCACAAACATCAACCTCGATAACACCATAAGGACATCAACATGACCCATGTAAATCAGACCTCTCAGCACTCCGCCAAGCAGTCCAATCAGCAATCAGATAAGCCGTCTCACAAATCGTTATCCAACGTTCCCAAATTGAGCACATCGGCGTCAGCATCAGACACATCAGCTCTGACTGGTTCACACATAGAGCCACACATAGAACCACGCAGCAAACAAGACGGTCTCAGTGCTGAAAAACTGGTTCAGCTTATGCGGATAGAACGCCAAGACCGACAAGAGGCTCAATCTAAGGCGTATAGGAGGCATGTGGCTCAGCCATCAGCGACAACCGTGCAAATGTCTGTTCGGATGAATGAAGACGTCTATCGCCGCTTCAGAGCGCTTTGCAAACTGGAGCGGCGAACCAATGGTGAAATGCTGCATGATCTGATCGACGTCTATCTCGATGGGGGTTGATCCCCCTTCTGCCCCGATTAGCCCGCAAGACCTAGGAATAGAGCCAGTGAGCGGTTCACGCTGACCATTGTTGCATCATTAAGATGGCCAAAGACAGAAGAAACCTTATCTATTTTGACAGTCATAGGCTTGTCCAACATAATCTGTGATGGCCTGCGCAAGCCGTTTTCTGGCGAGGGGACGATCGTTAGTCGAAGCAATGGTGCATCAACCATGTGAGATGTCAGTGGAAGGATTGCGAGCGATCCTAGATCTACAAAATGATCAGCCTGAATGATCAGCGCCGGGTGAGGTTTACCATAGTCACCCTGAAGGGCGACACTGACTAAGTCACCCCGTCTCACTCCCAACCATCGAGGTCAGATAGGGCTGCACTCATGAAGGCTGGCAGTTCACTATCCTGTAGATCTTGCGTGGCGATGAGAGAGGCTTGCCGGCGGCATTCAGCCGCGAAACCAGGACGCCGTATATCTGGGACCCAGATTTGGACTGGACGTAGACCTGCGGCACGCAAGGCGTCACGACGCTTCTGAACACGTTCGGAGGTAGATGCAGGCATAATTGGCTCCTAACATGTGTTACATGTAGCGAGTTGGGTAAGGTCCTTCAAGGCTCTGTCATGGCTCCTCACCTTGTTAAGCGTGGTTAAGCGTGGCTTAAACTTCGCCAACCTCGATGAGGAGGTTTTTTCTTGGCGATAGCCCGTCAGCCATGACGGTCAGGTCGATTTCCCCGTAATGCGCTTCAAAATATGAGCGCGATGATCTTGTCCCCCGAAGAATACTCCCAGTACACGCACACGCCGTTGGGCCTCGTCTACAATGAAATAAAAGACTGCGCTGTTTTTGGTCACATGACGCAATCCAGTCATTATTAAAGGAGCCAATGTCCCCTGATGCGGGATTGCACCGAGACGGTTGATCTCACCTTCTATTGCCAACAAACGCTGTTCGGCCCTTTCAAACGCATCCAAGGCCTGCTCGCCTAAGTCCCTATACGTCGCAAACAAGTAATCAAAGATCAGCTCGAGATCACGATCGCAATCCTCACTACGAACGACTTCATAGCCCGAGGGCACGACGCTTCCTGTCGATCATATCCACAGTCCGACGCTGCCCTTCAGCTTTTGAGATGAAGGTGCCTTGGGCTCGATCTTCAAAAAACGCTCGGAGGGCAGCACGTTCCATCTCTTCTCGCTCAGCTTCAGCTCGAACCAGTTCAATGCCACGTTGAACCACAGCACTTAAGCTTGAATAGTGGCCCTTCACAACAAGTGTGCGGGCGAACTGGTTCTGCTGATCGGTTAACGATATCGACGCTTTAACGGACATAACGCCTCCTGATTGCTACTCAGTAGTATTTTCAAACATGAGTCAAACATGAGACTGGGTCAAGAAAAACGGGCAGCGGTAGAAACCGGGCAGACACGGATGAACAACGCACTCCGCGAAGCAGTAGGACTTTGAAAGCGTTAAGCCTTTTTAAAGGTCATATGGTTCCGTCAAAGACAGCTTAACGGTATTCAATGGCTGCAAACGTGTCAGGTTTGTGCAATCTGGACGTCTTATCCGTTGTTAACGCTGCTTAAGCTCGTCTTATCAGTTAATGTGAGCCAGTTAAGTCACTCTAACAAAGATTAGAGGCTAAAGCCGGCTTGAACCAAAGATTAGCTGATAAAGTTCTATCTTAGCTCACTTAAAGCCAACTTAACTGCGTCTTACTGATCTGAACCAGTGTAATAGTGGTCTTGAACCAACCAAGAAACACCTCGCGCGCCTGGTATGTATATTCTATAAGATTACAGAGTTATAATAGCTTAAGGGCATGGGCCTCGCCGAGGCCCATGCCCTTAAGCTATACTTACCATATATATATTTATTAATTTAACAGGGATTATACTGAGAGTTATTTGCTTATTATACTTCTGTCAACATCTTTTTTTCTGTCTTCCTCCATACAAGGGACTCTCTTCGAAATATGATTGCTTACGCTTACGCTTCAGCAATCATATTTCTCGAGGCCCCTTTTCTGTCGTCAGACAGAAAAGGGCCGAGAGAGATCTCTAGATCTGCTTCAGATCCAAGAGTCTATCTTTGGATTGTTTTTCTTGGTGTTCAGATCTGATGTTTGGATCAGATGATCCTTAATCTTCTTCTGGATCTTAAAACTTTATAAATCTTAGAGGCTGGCAGCGATGTGACCGAGCCATGAGGATCAGAATGCCTCTGAGAGGCTCTCAGATCGCTCAGGAGTGGCCTTCTTGGATTTTTGGCACCCTGTGACATCCTGACGGCGAGATGGCCCTCAGAGGCGCCCTCAGGAGGTTTATGAACGGCCGGCCCGAAGCTGCATGTATGAGCAGCAGAAAGAAGTTCGATCAGGCTTGGTGGAAATCGAAAAGATGGGGTGTTCCATCGACGCCATGTCACCCTTTGGCGCAGCATCGAAGATGTCGCAGACGAAAAAATCCGCCTGCTGCATTCTATCCGGCAAGAGCGGAGAACGTTGTTTCGTGTTATCACCCACCATTTTTCGTGCTTTTACACACCCAGCGGCTCAGATTTATTAATAAATTCAAATAGATAACGGTCAATTTCCACAACGTAACACTTATTTAACACCTATTTAACACTATAAGGTTGCTCGTTTTTCCACCTTCCAGATCATTAGAGAACAAAATATCGCCTATCCAACCGATGCGCGGTCATTGTGACATGACCTGGAAAAGACCACGGTTCTGATCGCAGGGTCCAAACGCGGACTGACGCCTGCACTGAAGACGCTGCTCCGAAGGCGAAGTCCCATCGAGCCTGAGATCAGACACATGAAAAGCGACGGCCGTCTGGCCCGGTGCCCCCTCAAGGGACTGCACGGTGATGCAATCTTTGCCGTCCTGTGTGGGTGCGGTCACAATCTACGCAAGATCCTGAGATATCTTAGGTCTCTTTTTGTCTCCTTGCTCGCCGCAATGCTCAACACAATCCAAATTACGGCAGCCAATACTGCCCGCAATCAACCGCGATACACACTCATCACGGCCTGAATTGTCTTGTTTAGGATCGACTGTTTAAGGACGGCCCCGCTTTTCAAACCATGATTTACAAAATGCGATAAAGTGCTTGTCGGGGTGTTTAGGCTCGATCTCTTGTTCACCCAGCCATAGCCGCCATGCACGTTCAATCTCACGTATGTCCCATCCTGGCGCAACTGTGCGCGCATCGTGATAGGTTTCGCCATCCAAGTGGCCCAACCACGATTGACTCTCAACAACTGAATGCATCGATCCACGATTCAGAAATGTAACTGTGTCAGACTCACTGTCAAAGGAGACGCTGTAATCCGGCAAATGATCATAGTTTACCAAATCCCGTATCATTTCTCGGAACCGCTTAAGTGGGCTTTGAGCACCCGTTTTCTTTAATAGTAAAGGCAGGCTTATTTTCCAAGATGCTTGAGAACCGCAATGTTTGCGCGCAATCTCATAAACACGACGCTCTATTGGTTTGCGTAAGCGAAAATAATCACGATGCAAGGTAAGTACTTCTTGCGACCGAATAGCATTAAATACCCATTCGGAGAGCTTCACCTCACACCATAACAGCCGCCCATTCCGGCCATGCTTTCTCCGAATAGACGCTGCATCTATCAAACCAAACGTATCGTACTGCTCTTCGTCTCCTGTTTTGATGTTAGTACTAATACGTGTTCCCGCCAACCGATCCATAGCCTCAGTAAGCGCTGCATAGTCCTTTCCTGCTGTACCACGATTGGTGAAAATAAGAAGATCACGAGAATTAATAGAAACCCGAGGTGAGACTGGATCACCATTCTTTAATTTGGCCATGATCTGGGAAATGCAGTAGATAAGAATATCCTTATCGTAAATCGTTGCCAAACCCTTCACGCTTGGGATAATTTCAATCCAATTTCCATTATGCTCATAGCGCCGAACGTTAATCTCGGGCTTTTTTGAAAGCGCATAGAAAGGGTGCTCCATGTGCGCCAGCATATCTTTGAGCACTGCATCAGCCACGTCGCAGATGAACAAATCATGCTGCGGATGCCGATCGGGCAGCAACATGTCCGACGGCTTCTTAGGCTCACCCTGAGGCACATAGTCGAACAGATTCGGGGTTTCAGTGACCATGCGCAACATTCGGGGTTTTAGTGACCTACTGTCAAGCCATTCGGGGTTTTAGTGACCTACTGTCAAGCCATTCGGGGTTTTAGTGACCGGGGCGCTCAGATTCGGGGTTTTAGTGACCAAGATTCGGGGTTTTAGTGACCAAGATTCGGGGTTTTAGTGACCAAGGGTCAAAAAATTATCAAATATATCAGTTGCTTAAGTGCTGTTTTTAGATGCTTAACACATACTTAACACATATTTAACACAGGGAGCCCTGTGGATAACTCTCAAAAACACCCAGATCGAGATACAATAAACCCCAGGAATCGGCATTATATGATCTACCAAAGGTTCGGACCCCACTCAAAAAACTACAAACATTGAGACGAACAGAGAAAGCTCAAACCACGAAAACTAGGCTCTCTATGTCGGAGCCGCCATACATCGCCGTAGGAAGCCACTGAGAGCCATCAGAGGGTACGCACTACCCACCCCAAGGCACAGCGCTGATCGCACTCACGGGACCGCTAAGGCGACCTCCACAACCTACAATGATCACACGATAATTAACCGGGTCATCTCAACAACAGAAGTGGGCGACGTCGTCTTTACATCAGTGATGTTGTCTTTCTAAAATCACATGCCCATTCATACAGCTCTTGATCCAACAAATTAAATTCAGCAATCAAAGAGCGACCTGCATCATCTAAAACAAGATCAGTTCGTGTCTTTGTCATATTAATAGTTGGCAACTCAGAAGGTGAGGCGTCTGCATCAATTAAAGAAACAAGCTTTTTATAATCATTTTCTAGCGTTTTTTGAAATCCTACAAAACGCATCTTTTTTAAAGTAGACTTTGCTTGAGCCAGTGCTTGACTAGCCGTTCTACCATTACGTTCATAAATAGATGTTGACAATTGCCAAGTCATGACGTTTGATAACTCACGAAATTTCCAAACATCACGTGATAATGTTAAAAGACGATAAAGATCATCGTGCCATGAAAGACTCTTGTTAATAAGAGGTACTTTCCTATTCCCGATCTCCATGATTGTATCTGGCGTATTCCTCCGCCAAAAACAATAGTTTGAAAAAACGCGATCAATAGGAGATCGTAAAATTGTCGATACCGAAAGCTCAAAATCATCAGCTAAGTAGGCTAGTTCACGCGAAGAAATATGGCACGTAATAATCTTATACTGGTGTAAACCTTTCGTCTTTGAAAAAAAGATGAGCTGATCGAACCAATCACGGCGTAATGCAACATTGGAACCAAAAGTTTTTTCTAACCCTGATGCAACGGATGCGCCGCCAGTTTTAGGTATATGCATTAAGACATGCATTAACGGTTTATCACCCATATCAAGTTTCCTTTTCCAAAGTATCTGTTAATCTTAGAGCGGCAAAATCAGATAGTATCCGTAACAACATCAACAATATCTTTCGCGACCGCATCCCAGCCTCGCAAGGCTGCCGACTGAATGCGGTTTTCAAGGCTTTGCCGAAGGCCATCTTCAGATAGCATTCGATGTACAGCCGATGTTATCGAGTTAATCGACCGAGGATCACAATAAAGTACTAGATCACCACCAACTTCTGGTAGTGAACTCACATTAGACACCACAGCCGTTTTTCCATAACTAAGACTTTCGCCAACAGGGAGGCCCCATCCCTCGTATAGACTTGGCATAGCCGTAAATAAACAATTTCGATACAAAAAATCGAGTTCAGTGTCAGAAGGACTTTGAACAATTTCAATCCAACCATATAGGTTTTTCGTAGCATTGACTGCGTTTTCAAAGTCTTGATTGAGCCAACCAGGATTCCCTGCAAATACCAATTTTGGTAAGTCTATATCACCATAATGACGAAGCTTATCCCATGCTTGGAAAAGGCCCCACATATTTTTTCGTGTTTCCATAGTGCCCACACATAAGACATAGGGATACTTAAGTAGATTAAGAATCTTATCATCGATTATAGTAGAAGTAATCAAATGTGGATATAACCCATATTTGATACTTAATTCTGCGGCCGGATTGGAGCAATTAGCATTGGTAATTTTTGGTATAGGGGCAGTGGCTAATGGAGTTATATGAACTTTCTGAATACATGAATGCGCTTCAAGAAACTCCTCTAACTCAAAGGCAGTATATTTTGAATTTGCTAAATAACTTGATGCGACATGAGATGTTTCCAAGAGCCAATCATAAAATATTTGCGATTGATGCATTCCACTAATAAGCTCAGGGGCTTTGATTTGTATCAGGTCATGAATTAAAAAATGGCATGAGACTCCATATCTCTGCGCCTTTTTGATTGGATCAAGTGACATAGACCATGAAGCATCTGCAATGATTAAATCATCACCCTTTTGGGCGTAGTTGTAAAAGTCTACAATCGATGAAGCCTTGTGATGGTGGTGTAAAGTATCACTTTTTATATTTTCTGACGCCTTCCATTCTTTTATTGAACAGCTTCTTCTTTGGAAGTGGTTGTGATTATTTATAAAGGAATTAAAGTTTCTTATAGCTGTGTGTATTTTGAGTTTTAATGGTTGTTGTGCGTATCGTTCAAGCGTTGGTCGTGTTTTAACACGAGGCTTTTTGTTTAGGAGAGAAATGAGAGTGTCAGGCGATAAAATATCGCCATATTTTTCGAGCTCTGTATATGAGATTGCATTATAGGATGATGTTTTATAATCGTAGAAGGATAAGAAAACATGTTTAGCGCCTACATATTTCGCTGTGTAAGCTACCAGCATAATCACAACGCGTTGAATGCCAGAAAGGCGTCGACCGCTTTCTAAATAACTGCGTAGGTTGGTAACATCAAAAAATATACGGTTCATGAGGCCAGTCTTAGGTTATTGAAGGGTTTCTATGTCTTTACATCAACACTTTTGCAAGATGCTTGTGGTAAAGCGCATTGTGAAATGATGTTGAATTGGCGTAGAGGGAAGAAATGACACACACAACCTTCTACCATGCTTTTGAAGCAGCATTCCGTGGCAGCCGAGAGGAGATACTGGGCCGATTAGAGGGCTATCGGGCGTTCGTGGGACCGTTATCCCAAAGCGTTATACCCAAATCGGCGCTCGACTTGGGCTGTGGTCGTGGAGAATGGTTGGAAACTCTCAAAACATTTGGATTTAACCCCCGCGGGGTTGATCTTGATGAGGGCATGTTAGCAGATTGTATTGCTGCAAACCTTTCTGTTGAGCGCGGTGAGGCTCTTGAGGCCCTTGCGGCAACAGCAGATGAGAGCCTTGGTCTGCTCTCCGCATTTCATTTGATTGAGCATCTGTCTTTTGATGCCGTACGCACCATTGTCATGGAAGGACTGCGAGTTTTGGCGCCGGGTGGGATGTTGATACTGGAAACACCCAATCCAGAGAATATTGAAGTTGGAACAGTGACCTTTCACAATGACAGCACGCATGTGGCGCCAATTCCGCCCAATGTCTTGAAATTTCTGGCTGAACATGCGGGCTATGCCAAGATCAAACTATTACGGCTGAATTCAAGTCCGCTACAAGACCCAAAAAAAGTGGGTCTGAACGACGTTCTGTTCAAAGCCAGCCCTGATTACGCGCTGGTGGCTCAGAAAGCGGGCTCCTCTACTGTGATGGCCGCAACGGAAGCCGCGTTTGCTGCTGCAACGGGTCCGTCAACCAGAGATCTTGCAGAAGCCTATGACAAGTCCCTTGATGAGCTGCGCCGTGAAATTGCTCTTCTCAAGAAGACCAAGAAGACGCGGTTGTATTATCGCTCCAAGAAAATTCAAACGCTCAATAAGCAAATCAAACGATGGTTTGAGTCTCGTCGAGAGCGCCGCCGCGTTAAAGCCGCTGAAGCGCGGCGAGCCGTATCGCATAACGTGCCGCAGATTGATCGAGGACAGCCGTGGACCCCTGTTGCACTACCCAACTTGGTGCGTTGGCGGATTGAAGGGCCGTTTGACAGCACCTACAGCTTGGCGCTCGTTAATCGCGAACTTGCACGTGCCTTGGAGCGGCAAGGGGTAAAGGTCAGCCTTAAATCCTCAGAGGGACCAGGTGACTTTGATCCGGATCCTGCGTTCTTAGCGGTAAATCCAGATCTGAATGCGATGCAAGCGGCCAGTCGAGATCCCGTGGATACGGTCAGCAGGAACATGTATCCGCCACGGGTGACTGGCATGCGAAATGCGCTACCAGGGTTACATTGCTATGCCTGGGAAGAAACGGGATTTCCATCGGAGTATGTAGCTTCACTCAATGATGAGTTGCGATATCTGACAGTGACGTCGAACCATGTTCGCAAGATCATGATCGACAATGGCGTGTTTGTGCCGGCATACACCGTGGGCAATGGTGTGGACCATTTCGAGGCAATCACGCCAGAACCGGTGTGCGATCTGCCTAAGGCGGACCAACTTTTTTTGCATGTCTCGTCTTGTTTCCCACGCAAAGGGGTGGACGCACTTTTGAAGGCTTGGGCACAGGCCTTTACCAGGCGTGATAATGTGGCGTTGCTGATCAAGAGCTTTCCCAACCCCCATAACGATATTGCAGACCAGATTACTGCGTTGCGTATTTCTCACCCTGACTTGGCTCCCATCCATGTGATCGACAGAGACCTGAGTGATGGGCAGATGCGAACCCTCTTTGGCGCCTGTGATGTCGCAGTGTTCCCATCCCGGGCAGAAGGATTTGGCTTGCCGGTTGCTGAGGCGCTCTTGATGGGCAAACCGGTGCTCACCACAGGGTGGAGTGGTCAGATGGATTTTGCTGATTTGCCGCTCGTTCAGAAGATTGACTACCGGTTTGAACAGACCAGGAGCCATTTGGGTGCAGGTCTGAGTATGTGGGCTGATCCTGATCCAAACCATATGGCTAGACTGATGCGGGAGGCCGCGAAATCCCCTGCTCCGACCGATGCGGAGCGTGCCCGTACGCGAGACGCACTTCTCGAACGGTTCAGCTGGGATAAAGTAGCAGAGCGTAGTGTAACGGCTCTGCGGCACGCTGCAGCCCGTCCCAAGCCAATTCCACCGCGGGTAGGATGGGTGACCACTTACAATGCCCGTTGTGGCATTGCGACTTATTCGGAACATTTGATCCAACATCTGGGTCTGCCGGTGCATGTTTTGGCAGCCCATACCCGGGCGACTGTGAGCCCAGATGCGTCTCTGAATGAACTGGTAACACGATGTTGGAGCGAAGGCCGGGAGGACGATTTAACCGATCTGCTTTCAGTCATCCAAGCGGAAGATTTGCAGACGGTAATGATCCAGTTCAACTACGGTTTTTTTAATTTTGCGCATCTCGCTAGATTGATTGAGACTCTGAAAGAGGACAGCCGACAGGTAGTGCTAACGCTCCATGCCACTGATGACAGCCACCATCCACCAGCGCGACAGCTGGCATCGATCCGCCAGGCCCTGTCGCGCTGTGATCGCATCTTGGTTCACAAAGTGCTCGATGCAAACCGGATGAAGGCTCTTGGTCTGGTTGAGAATGTGACGCTATTTCCGCATGGTGTTTTGCCAATGGTTGAGGCGTCGGCCCCGCGCAAACGGCCCAAAATCAAACCTTTTGTCATCGGCAGTTACGGGTTTTTCCTGCCTAACAAAGGGTTGCTGGAGCTGGTTGATGCGGTTTCACATCTACGCGCTGATGGGCATAACGTGCGCTTGCGTATGATCAATGCGGAATACCCTGTCGGGGAGTCACGCAACCTGATCCAAGACGTCAAAGACCAGATTGTACGTTTGGGTCTGGGTGACGCAATAGAGATGGATACAGGGTTTCTTCCTGATAAGGTTGCCCTGTCAAAACTGGCGGATTGTGATCTCATTGTCTTTGGCTATCAACGCAGCTCTGAATCCGCGAGTGGTGCAGTGCGTTACGGCTTGAGTTCAGGTCGGCCAGTTGCTGTGACTCCGCTGGAGATTTTTTCGGATGTGGCGGATTACTGCATACAACTTCCTGGAATATCGCCTGCTGAAATCGCACAAGGGATTGCAGGTGTGATGGATAGGATGGCCAGTGAGGACTGGCGTGATCTTGATGCCGAGTTAGAAGACATGCTGGACCGATCCCGTGCATATGTCAGCGCACGGTCTTATACTGTGCTCGGGCCTCGCTTGAAAGGAATGCTAACAGCGCTTTGGGATGACCAACAGAACGGGCTTCAAAACACTCTTCTATGAGCGATCTGTGCTGACAGATTGCGAATTTATGTCCTCACTGCGCACAATGCCTCAGTTGCTATAACGACTTTCAGAGGCCTTTATCCTTTTTATAGAGCTCCCAGGCCTCTTCTATCACAACACCCTGCTGTACGCCGCGATATTTGGCTTCTGCCGCGATGTCTTGGGCAACCTCTGGCATAACCTTGGCATGAACTTGACCTGTGCGGGGACTGGGCTTACGACCGCGTTTCTTTTTGGGAGCGCGGTCTACAAAACCGTGTTTCTCAGCCGCAGCATCGGCGCGTGCGACGTTATTGGCGCTTGTATCTTTCGCTTTGCTGCGAAGTTTGGATGGTGCGATTGAAATTCCAAACGGATTATTTTCCGACATATTAATCATCCTCGACGAGGCGTTTATACACTTGTTTTGCAAAGGCCTTAGCATTGGCTTTTGCATTGCTCATGTTGCCCTGCTCCGGCATGGAATAAAGATCCCCACCAAAAGCAAACACTCCTGAAAACGCTGCACGCTCCATAAGAGCAGGCTCGATTATATCCACGCCCTGCTCACGCAACGACAACTCGATGCCTCTGTGTTGTTTGGATTGAATGGCCTTTGTCATGGTGAAAACGACGGCATGTGGAATATTACGGTCCAATGCCTCCTCTTCTTCTGCTATGAGCTGTAGTGCGCGCGCGCCGATAGTGGCGTCGAGGGTTGTTGCCCGCATTGGTGTTAGGACTAGGTCAGCTTGACTGATCGCTCGGGATACAAGTCGTGATGCGACCCCTTCCAAATCCACAATGACAATCTGTCCATCACTGTCGTGGCCTTTGATTGTGCGCACAACATTTGACTCCGTAACGTCGGATAGAACGCGAATTCTTGGTGGGAGCTCGGCTTGTTGTGCCCACAATGTAAGGGACTTGTTGGGGTCGCAGTCTAGCATTGTCACTGGCACCCCTTCATGGGCCAACTCTGTTCCGAGCAAGACGGCCGCTGTGGATTTTCCAGCGCCACCCTTTGGGGAGGCTATCACGATAGTGGGCATGAAATTCTCGCTTCATCTTGATCCACTTTTAAAAATAAACCGGATTTATTTAAATATCCAGTGAATAAAAATATCTGGTATATGCAAAAATCCGGTTTTAAAAAATATCCGGTAATTTAAATCACCGGAAAAAATTTGTGTGGGTCATACGCGTTTCAGCCACCTCTGGCGGTTCGCTCTTCCTCTTGCAGGGGTCCTCTCGCGCCACACCCAAAATTGGGTCATAGCAACGATCAACATTGGAGTTGACTACACGGGGGAGCTGATTGACCGCTGTTGTTTGAATTTCAGGCGATTGGGCTGCCATTATGACCATGCACAAATTTTTGATTTCCACGTTCAGGCGCTTGTTGAAGGTCACGCTCACGTTGGACGGAGAGCTTCAAAGCTGTGACGTGATGAGCGATGGGTATGGCATATACTTCGGCCTCGCCCACGCCGCGAATGTTGTGTTCGTTGCGGAGCGCAATTTGGACATCGATAAAAATTTGGTAACGCCTAACGCGCCTCAAAACGCTATCAGGCTGTACCTACAAGTGCCTGGTGGGGCATTGCTCCGGACCCCAGTATGCTATGGGTCCAAGAAATTCGATGATCTCCATCAGATTACTTTTGACCGTCAAAGCCTTTATGTCACTTCAGGGAGGTACCCATTTCTTTTGAGGCAGCCGGTCTGGGGTGGCAGCGCTCAGGCACTCGATTTGGCGAGTGTGATACCGGAACACTTGCAAAAGCGCGACGTCCGCAGCCGAGATGCTTATCATTTTAACTCTGTGAGTGTGTGTGGGGACAGCCTGCTCGTTTTAGCTCACAACTGGGATCAGCCTAGTTTTGCGTTACGCCTGTCGTTGTCAAAAGCGAGACGGGGCAAGGCGCAACTTATCACGTGCTATGAAGATATTGGTTCATGTTGTCATGATATTTTGGCTGTGGATGGTGTCCTGTGGAGCCTAGACAGTGGGGGCTCAGCACTTGTGCAGATAGACTCAAGATCTGGCGCAAAACGACGATTTTCTATCAAAAGCCCCGCTGGGACGCCTTTTCCAAGAGGCTTGGCTGTTTCTGGAAACATGCTTGCGATCAGTTACGGTTTGAAGAGCGAAGAGCGTGCTGGGCGCATGGATGGGACTTCCATGCTGACCTTTTTTGATCCTGTCCAAGAGCGTTTCACGCAACATGTTGCCCTTGGTTCACACGGCAACACATGTGCGATTTTGCCAGTTTAACGCCGCGCAGCAACGCTTTCATAGCAGACGCCATTGATCATAAGAGTTGTGGTGGCCCTTGCTTGTCGACATCAAGTGGTCTGGACTTGGTGCTTCCGGTCTAAAATCCTTGTATATGTGTTGCCTCTGAAGGGCATGTGATCATGCTTATTTCGGAGTGTTGATCTTCGCCCAGAATCCTTTCCCCTCGAAATTGCGACCGTCCGTGATCCCTAGGAGCCCGGAACGTCCAAGTTAGTGTGCTCTAAGGGGCACATAAAAATCGTTTAAAATCAATGGTGATCCAAGTTTTCTAAAGGGTATTAAATTTGCGCTACAAATACTGTTGTTTGAGTGACAATATCTGTGTATTGAGCAAACTAAGTCCGTCCGTGAAGCGGATAAGCACTATTTGCGCGCACCATTAGGCTGTGTCGCCTAAGCACCAAAGGAAGATAATATGGCTTTGAACCTGTCGTCCATGACCCCGCAAGAGCAGATCGCCACGCTTTTCATCGCGTATTTTGATCGTGCCCCGGCTCCGTCTGGCTTGGATTACTGGGTTGGTCGCCTTAACGACGGCATGTCTATCGCGGAAATCGCAACGTCGTTTGCTGCTCAGCCGGAGACTTTGAAGCTGTATCCTGAGCTTGGTGCTGCAAATGCGGCTACGCCGACATCAAATCTTGCTCTAGTCACGGACATCTTCAACAACCTGTTTGGGCGTGACCCAGCGGGCGGCGCTGACAACTATTGGGTTCAGCAGCTGAACAATGGTGCGGACATTGGGAGCATTATTATCAATATCGCCAGTGGTGCTGTGGGCGATGATAAGGCGCTTCTAGAAAATAAAATTGAAGTTGGTCTCGATTGGTCGACGGAAGCCCTGATTGCGAACATCGCGACTGTCGATAATCCGCTTTCTGAGGTGGTCGATGGCAAGCTCAATATTTTGGATGAGGAAGCTTACGAGAGTGCAAAGACTGTACTCGATTCTGTCACTGCAGACCCGGCGACGGTTGATGCAGCCAAGGCTGCCACTGATGATTTTATTGCCGCTTATGGCAATGATGCGCCGATTGCGGCGAATGACACGGCTGCTGTCGATGAGGATGGTGTTCTTGATAATGGTGTGATTTCGACTGCCGCCGATCCGGATGGCGATGTGCTGATCTATTCGATTGCACCAGGTGATGCTCCGTCAAACGGCGCTATCGTTATGAACGCTGACGGTACTTATGTTTATACACCTGATGCTGATTTTAACGGGACAGATACCTTCACATACACTGTCACAGATCCGTCTGGTGAAACGGACTCTGCGACAGTAACCATCACTGTTGCTCCGCAAAATGATGCTCCGATTGCAGGCTCGATCCAGGGCGGGGCTATTGAGGGTGGTTCTGTAGCCACAGTCGATCTGAAGGCTGTGACCTCTGATATTGACGGCGACGCACTTACATATGCGCTGGTCACGAGCGCTGATGGCGTTTCCATCGATTCTGCAACGGGTGTGGTGTCGCTTGACCCCACTGTTGGAGCTTACGATGGTTTGGCCCAGGGTGAGATGCTTCAGATTGTTGTAGGCTATTCCGTCAGCGACGGTACGGCGACTGTTCAAAGCACTGTTCAGTTCACGGTGACCGGCACCAATGATGCGCCGGTTGCAAGTGGGTCTGTCAGCAGTGTGGCTGAGGACAATTCTGTCATGGGCACCGTCCTAGCAACGGATGTAGATGGTTCTGCGGATGACCTTGTTTACTCTGTTGCTGCGGGGCA
This sequence comes from uncultured Marivita sp., assembly GCA_947503115.1. GTDB lineage: Bacteria > Pseudomonadota > Alphaproteobacteria > Rhodobacterales > Rhodobacteraceae > Marivita. Next base: position 26,659 of record CANNCS010000020.1, on the reverse strand, counting down.
TGGGCCTTCCAATGGCGCGCTCAGCATGGATGCAAACGGTGCATACACATATACGCCGGACGCAGATTTCAATGGCACAGACAGTTTCACATACACAGTCACTGACGCGGATGGTGGCCAAGATACAGCTGTTGTAACCATCAATGTTGCTGCAGTGGACGATGCGCCGGTTGCGTCGAACGCAACCGCGTCGGTGAATGAAGACGCGACAATCTCTGGTCAGCTCGTTGCGACTGACATCGATAATGATGACGCGGCAATTGTGTACACTGTAGACACCAATGTCGCAGGTCTTACCTTGAATGCTGACGGTAGCTGGGAATTCAATGCTGCCGACGTAGCGTATCAGTCTCTCGCCGATGGCGAGACGCAAGTCGTCGCTACAACATATACCGCCACATCCAACGGTAAAACGGATACTGGTGCTATCAATATTACTGTCACAGGCACAAATGATGCTCCGCAGGCTCAGGCGCTGACAGTAAGCGGCATTGAGAACCTCGAAGTTGTTGGTCGTGTACAAGCGACCGATGTTGATGGTGATGCGCTCACATTTACCGTTGTCGAGGGTTCTGTACAAAATGGCGCCGTGAGCATGGATGCTGCAACGGGGGCATTTGTCTTTACGCCCAACCCGTTCTTCTCGGGTGAAGCGACCTTTGACTATACCGTTTCAGACGGTGATCTCACATCTACAGAAACGGTAACCATTGATGTTGCTGATGTTGTTAATGTCCTGACCACAGGTGTGGATAACATTCCGCTGACGGGTGAAGGTGTTGAGGTGGTGCGCGGTAGCACAGACACGCTCAACCCGGGAGATCGCGTCTCCGGCAGTGAGGAAGACATTGTTTCCATTGGTATTGATGGGGACAACCCCTCGACATACTCGGCTTTTGAAATCGACGGCATTGGCAAGTTTGTTGTCACCAATGATGGTAGCAACCCGGTGACGTTCGACATGTCGAGCTCGTCTGGCATTAAGACACTGGCGTCGGAAAACAGCACAAACGATGTTCGCTTTGATTTTGCGAACATGAACGATGTGGCTGGTAGCGCAGATCAAGAGCTGGACGTTGAGGTCCGCAATCTCACAAATGGTGTGAACTTCACGCTTGATGTGCGTGACATTGATCAAGGTGGTGATGACATCGTCAACATGCTCGTCGTGGATAGTGACGATGACATGCTTGACGCGGACACGATCAATATCGTCGCGGACAGCCAGGCAGATGGGTCCACAGAGACTGCCTCTGGTATCGAAGAAGTCAACCTGTCTACAGCCGGCAGCACAGGCAGTGTTCGGATCAATGATTTGAACACATATGGCGTGCGTACGCTCAATATTTCTACGGCAGTTGGTCTGGTCATTGGTGATGCAGCTGTTGCGGCTGGTATTGAGAATGCAATCAGCAGCACAATTGAAACTGTTGATGCGACTGGCTCAACAGGCTCGGTTACTTTGTCCACCGTTGACTCCACTACTGGCATGGACGTGACCGGTGGTGACGGCAATGATGTGTTTGAGCTGGGTGGCACCAATGACACCGTTGATGGTGGCGCAGGCAACGATACGATCACGGCAACCGGTGGTGATAATAACATCTCCGGTGGGGACGGAGATGATTACATTGTCACGGGCGATGGCGATGACGTGATTGACCTTGGTGAAGGCAATGACTTTGTCGACTCGGGCGCTGGTGACGACACGATTACCAATGATGGTGGCAATAACATGGTTATTGCTGGCGATGGTAATGACAGCATCACGCTTGGCGACGGTGATAACTACATTAATTCTGGTGCTGGTGATGACACGATCACGGCAGGTAATGGCGATAACGATGTTATCTCCGGTGATGGTAATGACAGCATTACACTTGGTGACGGCTATAACATTGTCGACGCTGGTGCTGGCAATGACAGCATCACGCTTGGTCATGGCCCCAATGACATTACAGCTGGTGACGGCGATGACGCTATCACGGCAGGTAACGGTGATAACGATGTGGACGCTGGCGCGGGTAACGACAGCGTCACTCTTGGTGATGGCAATAACATCGTAGACGCTGGTGATGGCACAAACGCCATCACAGCGGGTGACGGCCAGAACGAAGTCTATGGTGGTGCAAATGTTGACAGCATCACACTTGGTGACGGCGGAAACTATGTTGAAGCTGGTGCGGGCAATGACGCTGTAACCACGGGCGATGGCATTGATGCGATCGATGGCGGTGACGGCGATGACACCCTGTCTGCTGGCGGCGGCGACGACACCATTTTGGGTGGTGCCGGTGCCGATGATATTTACGGTGGTGCGGGGGCCGACCTGATCCAAACCGGTGACGCGACAGATGCGTCCGACGAGTTTGTTGATGCCGGCGCTGGTGATGACACTGTAATCACCCGTGGTGAACAACTCACTGGCGCAGATGTCCTTCGGGGTGGCGCGGATAACGATACCCTGAACATTGATTCAGCGAACGGCGATACGTCCGGACTGAACAACGTTACGGGCTTTGAGACCATCAATCTCAATGGCGGTAACCACGCATATACTATTGCGAACGGTTTGCCATTCGACGCTGACACGACAGCTGTGACGATTGATGCGTCCGATGTGAACAAGACAGGTGCAGACTCCGCCAATGTCGATGCATCTACTCTGTCCCGTGGTATCACTCTCATTGGGGGCGACGGCGACGATACCCTGATCGGTGGTGCTGGTGACGATGTCATCGTTGGCGATGGCGACACAGGTGCTAATAGTGGTGGTGTTGATGATCTGCGGGGTGGTGCGGGTAACGATCAATTCCTGTTTGAAACAGGTGAGCTTACCACTGCGGATGCGGTTGATGGTGGCGAGGGTGACGATGAGATTGTCCTCACAGAAAACAGCTCTAACGCAGTGGCTGGGATCGGATCTGGTGTAACCTCGATCGAACGTGTGCTTGCGCATGACAACGCCTCGGGAACTGTCTCTGTTGAGTTCGATGGGTTTACAAACGGAGACCTGACAAACGTTGTCCATGTTGATGGCAGCCAGCTTGTCACAAACGATTTGACAGTCAGCCAAATTGGCCAGACAGCAGCAACCGCCGATGGTAGTGAAGGCGATGACGTTGATCTGCGCATCACCGGTGGTCAGGGCGACGATGAGTTCGCACTCGGACAGTACTTGGATGCGGGCGATACCATTGATGGCGGCTCTGTCGCTGATGGTATTGGTTATGATGACGAGGATACGCTTTCACTGGAGGTGAATGCGCCTGATACACTTGCAGATGTTGATTTTACCAATGTGAGCAACATAGAAATTCTGCGCGTATTCAGCACAGGTGGCGGTACAGTTGTGTTGGGTCAAGCAGCGTTTGATGCTGGCATTCACACTGTGGTTCTCGATGGTGGGCCGCTGACGCTTGACGCATCTGCATTCCCTGGCGAGCTGACAATTTTTGACAGCGACGCAAGCAATACGATCACTGGCCCAGCGGAATATGCATCTGTCATCAAGATGGCTGGCGGTGATGATATTGTCACCACAGGATTGGCCAATGATACAGTGGAAATCAACGACGGTGATCTCACCTTTGCCGATACGATTACTGACAATGGTGGTACAGACGCCGTTGTTTTCCAGAATGGCGCTGCGGGTAATGCTGGTGGGATTGCAGCCGCTGTCGACCTGACCAATGTGACAGGGATCGAAGAATATAACTTTGCGGAAGATGGCACAGGTGGCACTGATGCGCACAGCCTCACATTCCGTGGCGGTAATGTTGATACGCTGACCCAGATTACTGTTGATGCGAGCGGCGTAGAAGATACCGACGACAGTCTCTCATTGACACTCGAAGCAACGGTTGATGTTGATTATGCTTTCAACATCACGGGAACGTCCGGAGACGACCTCTTTGTAAAAGAGGGCGTGAACAACAATAACCTGGTCATTTCTGGCGCAGATGGTGATGACATCCTGCGTATTGATGGTGGCGAGCTGGGATCGAATGTTCTGTTCGACGGCGGTGAAGGTGATGAGACGGACGGTGACGCTGTCCAGTTGAGCGGCGGCGTCTTCCGGGATGACGACTTTGTGTCTCTCGTTGACGGAACAGTTGAGCGCCTCATCACGGTTGATGGCGTTCAGATGGACGCGGTTCTTGGCGAAGAAGCAGCAAGTGCTGGCATTTCCAAAATCGAAATGGGCGACGACGGCGGCACTGTGCTGCTTGATCCCGCATTCACCAATGATCTGGAAGTTGTGCTCGGTTCTGGGGCTGATCAGTTTGATGCCTCTGCCACAGATGTGACGCTGACCATTGAGGGCACTGCAACGGACCTCAATGGTGATTTGATCCAAGGTGGTGCAGGTGCGGATGACGTTATCAATGTCACTGCAGATGGAACCACTGCAGATGTAACGCAGGTCAGTGGCGTAGAGTCGTATGTCGTGGGTGGCGAAGATTCCGACATTGGCCTCACTTTTGCTGATAGCTCGTTTACCGACGTTGAAAGCGGCCGTATCTCCGTAAACGGATCTGCTCTTTATAATGGGGATCTCACCGTTGATGGTGGTAGTGTAACGGGAAGCAATGCGTTCGACATTGTTGCGAGTGCCGGTGACGATAACATCACAACGGGTACCGGTGATGACGTGATTGACCTTGGTGAAGGCAATGACTTTGTCGACTCGGGTGCTGGTGACGACACGATCACCAATGATGGTGGTAATAACACAGTGATCGCTGGGGATGGCGATGACAGCATCACGCTTGGCGACGGTGATAACGACATTAATTCTGGTGCTGGTGATGACAGCATCACACTGGGCAATGGAAACAATCTCGTCGCCGCAGGCGAGGGCGATAACTCTGTTGCAGCAGGTGATGGTGATAACGCCATTACGGCTGGTGCTGGTCGGGATATCATTGAGCTGGGTGATGGTGACAACACTGTTGACGCTGGTGAAGGCAATAACGACCTCACAGCGGGTGACGGCAATAATACTGTCACGACTGGTGCTGGTATTGATATTCTGGCGCTCGGCGACGGGGACAATACCGTCGATGCCGGTGATGGTGACAACACCGTAACGGTTGGAACGGGTTCGAACAGCGTCACAACTGGTGCTGGTGTGGACACGGTCACTGTTCTTGCAGCTGATGTGGGCGTTGTGCCTGGTGGCAACCTGATCAAGGTGGGCGCTGGTGATGACGTTGTGACCGCATCTGGTGGCGATGATGTCATCTTTGGCGGATTTGGTGTCGATATTCTCTCAGGTGGGGATGGTGCAGACAGCTTCCATTATGCAGAGCGGGACGAGTCCTACAGTATCTATCAGGATCGGATCACCGATTTTGAATCCGGCATTGATCAGATCGTCATCGAAGAAAACCTTCTGACACAAATGGGAGTCGAAGCTGGGATTACTCTTTCTGGCGTAGACTTTGTCGGTACCGTTGCCAATTTTGGCGATGCTGAACTCGCAATCTCGACGCTTCCCCGTCTTGGGAATGGTGTCGCAGAAGCCGTGTTCCAGCAGGATACGGGCATGTTCTGGGTTGACCTGAATGATGACGGTGAACTTGACGGTCGGGATCTGCGTGTCGAAGTTGACTTTGCGGATGGCACATTGGGCAGCATGTCTGCAGGGGATGTTGCGCTTCTGGATACGTTGGCGCCTGCGCAGGCACTTGCCATTGATCTTCAGACTGCGTCTGACTCTGGTGTGAGCGATACCGACAATCTCACCAATGCTGATCCGGTATCGATCGATGTGTCTTTCGAAGTTGCAGCAACTGATGGCTCCGCTGCGTTGGAAGGTGATTTGGTCAAGCTCTATGTTGATGGTGTCGAGGTAGACGTTATCACACTGACCGCCGGTCATATTGCCGATGGGTTTGTGACATTCACAGGCTCGTTGGCGGAAGGTCAAAACGATCTCGCTGCTGAAATTATCGATCAGACAGGTAACTCTCTGGGTGTGTCTGATACACTCCTTACTGTCACTGCTGATCGGACCGCGCCTAATCTTCCGGTCATCGATACTGTCGCAGGTGATGACATCGTCAACGCGGCTGAAGAGACTGACTTGGTGATTAGTGGAACCGGAGAAGCCGGTGTCGCTGTCGCGGTGTCGGGAGACTCTGGGTTCAGTGCGAATACGACAGTAGATCAAGACGGGAATTGGTCGGTGACCGTTTCCGATGCATCTGATACTTTTGGCGAAGGCGCTGAGACGCTTTCAGTGACCTTCACGGATGACGCTGGGAATGTCAGTGCCACTGAGACACGCGCGATCACTGTTGACACGATCGCGCCGACGATTGCGATTGATACACCGCTTGGATTTGATGACATCGTCAATGCCGCTGAAGATGGCAACGTAAGTATCTCTGGTACGACCACTGGGGTCGAAGATGGGCAAGTGGTTACCGTGACCTTCACGAACACCCGTGTTTACGATGACGCATTTGCAGGTTTGGCGAACCCATGGGCCTTGGACTACTCGGATCTTTTCTCATCTTCTTGGGAAGACGCAGGCGGCGATCTCTACGATGACGGCAATTATCTTTACATAGATGATGTTGAGCAGTCGATCTGGGATTCCGCAGGGAATAGTGGTTCAGAGACGTGGGGAGACTTTGAGTTTACCACATACTCAAATGGTGCCCTGCTGCAGGTCGATAACTTCTCTGCGTCTAGTTTCTCCATTGAAGGTGAGATGGGGTACGATGGCTCGGGTACGCGTGAAGGTGGCGCGCTCTCTGGCTATGATCAGGCTGTGTTCTATGAACAGGTCTATGGAGGCGGTGACCCATCACTCGTAAAGATCTATATCACAGATGCGACAGCGGCTGCTCTCAGCGCACTTCCAAGCGATACAGATGAAGAGTTTTTCGAACTGACCGGCCTAGAGGATGCCACGTCCTTCACCTACGCAATGTTTGCTGGGACAGAAAACATTGATAGCGGGTATCGCTACTCGGAAGAGGAAATCAGAAACTTTGTAGACACACTCCTCACTGAGCCACAATCTGTTACCGTCACAACAACCGTATCTGGCAATACTTGGGAGATTGTTGGTGGTCTGACGTTCACATTCGACCAGCTCTCTGGCACTGGAGAGTTTGACATCAACACGTTCTTCGAGGGCGGTGCTGGTTATGGCATTCTTCTGAACTTAGTGGATGGTGTGATTACCTCAGTTGCTGATTATGCGGCTCCGAGTGCACCAGGAGCTGGCGATTGGGATGTATCAATAGACAATAATGTTGTCACGTTGACGGCCCAAACGGCGGCAGGACAAGAGGTTTTGGATGGCCTGGTTGGTGCGGTAAGTACCATTTTAGACGGAACTGTTGAAGGTAACACATCTTTCGTTGAGGCTTCCGGAGCTGGCGTTGATATCTCCGGATTGGACAACGGTGATATCGAGGTTACTGCAGATGTGTCTGACTTTGCTGGGAACCCAGCTGTTCAAGCCTCGACGACAGTAGAGTTGGATAACATTGCGCCTGATGCTCCAAGCATTACGCATTTTGCCGACGACACTGGCGCATCTGACAGCGATGGGATCACCAACGACGAGATCATCACCCTGTATGGTGTCGGGGAGCCTGGTGCCACAATCGAGATTTTCGATAACGGAGAATCTGTTGGCACGACGCTTGTGGAAGAAGATGGCGGCTGGGGCTTCACAACTGCATCGCTCTCGGACGGAAGTCATAACTTTACTGCTACAGCGACTGATGTGGCTGGCAATACAAGCCCAAGTAGCGCCATAGAACAATTCTATGCAGTGAATGCTGACGAGATACTGCCATCAAGTGGTACATTCACATGGACAGGTCCGGTTGAACCAACCGGTACGGCTGTAATTTATGACACTGAGCCTGGCATTGAGGGGCTAACCCTGGATGACGACTCTGACGGTGATGAAACAGCCACTGCTGACGTGACCCTGGGGTCATTGGTATCTATCGGTTCTGACGTTGATGCTGAAGAATCTTGGCTTGTGCGTGATCTCACCACAGGCGAAGAGTTTGTGATTGTCACGTTGGATGTCGAAGATGGACCTGCGTCAGGGAATTACACTCTCTCTGAGATACCGTTGGATCCGAACACAACCTACGAGATTTTGGATTATAGCGGTAATCCCGACGTCCTCAGCGGAGAACCAGCTTATACATACCAAGGCGGTACAAGCGTTATCATCGACACAGTTGCACCGACTGTAGACCTCGTCACGGTGGACGACACGATGCTGTCCGAAAGTGATGTTGGAGCCTCGGCTCTGAAGATCACAATCGACTTCGATGAAGCGATGGATACTAACATTGATCCGACGCTTGCTCTGAGTGGTGAAGACGGTACTGAAACAACTGCGATCAATGCAGCTTTGACCTTGGATGCATCTCTCAGTGGTTGGATCGACAGCGACACGTACGAGGCCTATTACGATCTGACCGATACGAACCTCGAAGCTGACGACATCGACATCGAAGTCACACTTGCCGAGGATGTTGCTGGCAACCTTCAGAACTCACACGATGAGCTGAACGAGTTCAGCATCGATACAGTGGTGGACATCAACGCTGTCGATCTGCTGGCGGGGTCAGATACAGGTCTCAGCGGTGAAGATGACATCACTTATGAGACTACTCCGACCTTCCGGATTGACTTCAACGATGGTGTGCGTGTTGGAGACAGCATCGAACTTCTGCTCGATGGCGTTTCCTTCGACAGTCCGGTGACAGGCACTGTTGATGCTACTGATGTATCCAACGGCTACATTGATCTGAGCGTAACCGGCGAAGATCTTGGCGCCGACGGTGATAAATCGATCACTGCCGAAGTGACTGATCTTGCAGGTAATACAGATACAACCGGGGCCCTCACGATCCATTTGGATACGTTGGCCACGATTGGAGCTGTTGATCTGGTTTCTGGTTCCGACACGGGTAGCAGCGACAGTGATGACAACTCGTATGACACTACGCCGACTTTCCAGGTCACTCTTGGTGCTGATGCGGAAGCTGGTGACTCTGTTGAGCTGCTACTTGCGGGTGCGGCGTTTACGACCCCGGTTACTAAAACGCTGGATGCGACAGATATCACCAACGGTTACGTTCAGTTGACAGTAACGGATGGCGATCTGGGTGCTGATGGTGACAAGTCGATTACGGCTAAGTTCACAGATGTTGCGGGCAATACCGCAACGAGTGCGGCCTTGACGTATACGCTGGACACAACAGCGCCTGCGCCAACCATCACGTCGATTGTCTATGACAACGAGTTGGATACGCTGGTTATTAACGGTTCTTCACTAAACGATGTGACGTTTGACGCGACGAAGATGACTTGGGATATCCAGGGAACTTCTGCGACCGACTTCACGTTCGAAACAACCGATTTGGTCGGTAACCCAACTGTGACGGGCAGCCAAATCTCCATGCAACTGACAGCCGAAGCTTCTGATGCACTTGAAGGTTTGGCAGGGTTCGCTGGTTCGGTCGAAGACAATTTCGACTTTGGTGCGGACGCGTGGACAGACACTGCAGGCAATGTCAGTGCCGCCATTGACGATCAGACCATCACTCTGAACCTGCTCGGTACAGATAATGATGACGTGATCTATGGTGGAAGTGCTGGAGATACGCTCAAAGGTGGTCTGGGCGGTGATATATTGTGGGGCCAGCAAGGTGATGATACCATTGATGTCGGTGCAGATGTCTCTGTAGATTACGTTGTCTACAACACCAACACAGGCGGCAAAGACACCATCTATAACTTCGATAGTGGCGAGGATAAGTACGATACTAACTTCGCTACTGATGAGGGTAACTTCGGTGATTGGGTGAACCTAGCTACTAATACCACTTCATCTGGTGGAAATGTGACTATCACAGCTAGTGAGGTCGACAACGATGTTTTCTACTATAGTGGTGCGTTGGGTCTAGACCCAACAACGGCGACACGTAACGAGGTTATGGTCAGCCTTGAAAGCGCGCTTAACAGCGGTGTTGATACTTCGTCCACTAATGGATCGTTCAGCGGTGTTGATGCCTCAGCTGAGTTTTTGCTGGTACTACATGATACTTCCGGTGGCGAAACCTATGTACTTGAAGTGGAAACAGGTTCAGTTGGCTCAGTGTTGGATTTAGCCGAAGCTGATCTCGTCGGCATCTTTGTCGGTCAAAACCTTGTCAATGGCGACATCATCTAATGTCCTGCTCTTGAAGGGTTTGTAAAAAAGGCCTCCATCATATCGGTGGGGGCCTTCACTTTTAGCGCATTCAAAATTCAGATGCTTTTGGGAATGTAGGTAATGATCTTGAATGTATGGGGAAAGTTTATTACCCCCGTACATGAGTAATAAACATTATCAGGGAGAATGAGATCATGGCGAAGGTCAGCATTGATGACGTTGAATACGACACAGATGAGATGTCGGATACTGCAAAGGCCCAGCTGCAAAATGTCTTGTTTTGTGATCGTAAGATTGCAGATATAAAAAATGAAATGGCCGTTTTGCAAACAGCACGCAGTGCATATGCGCGTAACTTATCCCAGCAATTACAAAACGGTAATGATGACAGCTGACAATATGTTGGGGGTGATAGTATCTAAGCCCCTAACAGTGAAGCAATTCACAACGCATTATTCCAATTCTGAAGATCGCATTCAGGTTTTTCTTGCGTGCGATCAAAGTGATGTTCAGACGCTTTGGTTAACACGGAGATTGCTGAACAGTTTTCTTTCTACGCTGTTTGCAAAAATTATTGGTGCGCCATCTGGGACAGTCGCGGATAACACCATCAAGACAGATGCTATTCACAAATTCGCCCAGTCTGCTGCAGTTGGAAAGTTAAGCTCTCATAAGAGTTCTCTTTCAGATAGGAAGCGCGATGGTAATTTTGAAAAACACCTTATAACGGAAATTGACATTAAAAGACAAAGAAAATTTTTGGAGATAATTTTTAAAACAGAAGAAAATGGAAAGATGTTTTCCATTCGATTTACAGATACGACGCTAAGGCAGTGGTTAAGTATTTTATATAGCCGTTATCAGGTTGCTGGATGGACAGAGACATTCTGGCCAGCTTGGTTGCGTGCAGATGTTTCCAGCCAACGAGTTACAAAACTTCTAAACTGAAATTAACTGACGAACCGCTGTTCTGTACAGGCGGTTCCTGTCGTGTTGCTGTACAATTGTTATGCGTTGAAGTAAGGCGAACCTACTTATCGACGTGATAAGCGGTATAAATTTTGTTATCATACAGTAGGCGTAGTTCCACGCAGACGGTAAGGTTCTCATGCATCAGAAAAATTCTCTTCAGATCGCTTACGGAAAATTTCGATCTGCGATGGCAGCGACGATTGTCTTCAGCTTCTTCACCAACTTGCTGATGTTTGTTGGGCCTCTGTACATGCTGCAGATTTATGATCGTGTCCTTGCAAGCCGCAACGAGATGACTCTGGTCATGATCACAGGTATCGCAGTCACTATGCTGCTTTGTTACGGGCTTTTGGAGTTCACGAGATCACGTCTGCTGGTTCGGGCCGGTCTGCAGTTTGACGAGGTTGTTGCCAATCCAGTCTTTCATAGAGTTGTGCAGCAAAAAACTGCGACGCCAGCAAGTAACGCGCAGATTGCGTTAACGGATATCGATAAAGTCAGGGAATTCATGACGGGGCAGGGGATACTGTCCTTCTTTGACGCGCCTTGGGTGCCACTGTTCTTGGCTTTATGTTTTGCATTCCATCCCTGGCTTGGCCTTGTGGCCACAGTGGGCGCTCTCATCATCTTTGCTTTGGCGCTGACCAACGAATTTGCCACACGCGGTGCGCTTCAGGATGCTGGAAAAGCATCGCAATCTGCAAATCACTTTGTAAATACCACTATGCAAAATGCGGAGGTGATCCGGGCTTTAGGCATGGAGAAGCCACTTAAGCAACGATGGCTCAAACAACATGACGAGATGCTTTTGCATCAAGCCAAGGCCAGTGACAGGGCTGGCTCTATCATGGCGACGTCAAAATTTGTACGGATGAGCCTGCAGGTGGCTATCTTGGGAGTTGGTGCATATCTTGCGATCCAGCAATTAATCTCGCCGGGTATTATGATCGCTGCTTCCATTGTAATGGGTCGCGCTTTGGCTCCGGTTGAACAAGCTGTTGGTCAATGGAAGCAATTTGTGGGTGCCCGAGCTGCACATGCTCGGTTGAAACAGCTTTTTGCGCAGGTTGCCGAACAAGAAGAGCGTGTTGAGTTGCCTGCGCCCAAAGGCAAGCTGAGTGTTGATAAGCTCTTTGCAACTGTTCCTGGGACGCGAGATGCATTGTTGCGTGGCATAAGTTTCAACATTGAGCCCGGCGAAGTCCTTGCCATCATCGGTCCAAGTGGTTCGGGTAAGTCGTCACTGGTTCGTCACCTGGTAGGTGCTGCCAATCCTGCTTCTGGCGCAGTGCGGTTAGATGGCACGGAAATGCAACATTGGGGGCCAGACCAACTTGGACGCTATATCGGGTATCTGCCACAAGACGTGAAGCTGTTCAGTGGATCCGTCGCTGAAAATGTTTCTCGGTTTGCAGAGGGGGCGGATGATAAAGATATCGTCATCGCCTCCAAGCTGTCTGGCGCTCATGATATGATTCAAACACTTGGCAATGGATACGAAACCGAAGTCGGTGACGGTGGGATGTTCTTGTCCGGAGGACAGCGTCAACGTGTCGGCTTAGCGCGTGCTGTCTATCGCCTGCCAAGCCTAATCGTTCTTGATGAACCAAACTCTAATCTCGATAGCATGGGTGAGAAAGCTCTGATCCAGTGCATTCAAGAGTTGAAGAAAATGGGTAAGACCGTAATCTTCGTAACCCATAAATCTAATCTCTTAGCGGTATCTGACAAAACGTTGATGCTGATGAATGGTGCTGTCGAGAAGTTTGGCCCAACAAAAGAATTGTTTGCGCAACAAAAACAGCAGCAACAGCCTCGTTCGAAAGTCGCTGGGGAAAAAAGCCCCTCAGTCATTAAGTTATCAACGTCTGAGTAAAATAACGTTTGACCAAAGATTTGCTGATCCTTTCTCCGTAAGGACGGCTTAGGACATGAGCTAAATGATTAAGAAGCCAAGCACTCGCCCAGTCGCGCTTATGGGCTATGCAATTATATTCGTTATGTTCGGCGTGTTCGGGAGTTGGGCGGCTGTTGCCAAACTTGACAGCGCTGTATTTGCGCCGGGAACAATCTCTCTCGAAGGAAACAGGAAAGTTGTTCAGCACTTAGAAGGTGGTATCGTAGCTGAGATCCTCGTCCAAGAAGCAGACACTGTTTCTGAAGGTGATATTCTCCTCCGATTAAGTGACGTCGAAGCACGCTCTAATTTGGACGTCATCACCACCCGCTTGGATGTTGCTAAAGTCACTGAGGCGCGTTTGCTTGCTGAACGCGAGCTGGCTGACACGATTGTATTACCTAATGATTTGCGTAAAGCAGATTCTGCTACCATCCAATCCTCATTCAAGGATCAAGTGGACTTGTTTCAAGATCGGCGTTCGATCCTGAAGTCTCGTACAGATATTTTGACCGTTCGCGTTGAGCAAACCAATACACAGATCGAAGGTCTTGAATTGCAGAAATCTGCACTCGAGAGGCGGCTTGTGAACTTTAATGAAATGATTGAACGTATGCGGAGTGGGCAAGAAAAAGGCCTGATCCAAACAAATATCCTCTCTCAAAGAGAAGATGATCTAATCCAAATTGAAGCATCTTTGGGCCGTGTGATTTCAGAGATCGCACAAGCAAAAAATTCAATCAACGAAACCTATTTCGAAAAGATACAAGTTGAACAAGAGTATAAAGAACGGGCCAATTCCGAATTGGAGAAAGTGCGTGCGGAAATCGCAGAGCTAGAGCAGCGCGCCAAGATTGTGGAAGATGTTATGACACGAACAGATATTCGCGCTCCAGGTTCAGGCACTATCCAAGATTTGAAAGTACATACTGTCGGATCCGTTATTCAAGCGGGACAGATTCTTATGGAGCTGGTTCCTGAAGATGAAGAGCTGCTCATAAATGCACGCGTCTCTCCACGAGACATTGATAATGTCGCACCTGGTCTTCAGACAGAAGTACGTTTTACAGCTTTTAAAACAAAGCTGACGCCGATCATGCTTGGGCAGGTGCAGTCTGTATCTAATGACGTCATAACACCTGAAAATCCACAAGAGATGCCATATTATCTGGCTCGAATTGAGGTGATCGAAGAGGATATACCAGAGGAAATTTCAGGCAGGCTCACTCCTGGTATGCCTGCAGATGTTATTATTACAACCGGTGAGCGCACCGTTGCTAATTACATCGTATCACCTTTGATGGATGCAGTTCGTAAAAGTATGATTGAAGAATAAATAAAAACGTCTGCTTGCATATGAGGTTACGAGTAACTGTTCAATTACGCGACTGTTGTAAAGTAATCAAAATCTGGCTGTAATCCTACCGTGGCGATTGTTCCACCACCATTAAGTTCCCAACTCATTATATAATATGGGGCATCATCGTCTGTGGGTTTGTAAAATCCAGCCATGTCGATCAAAATCATATCGTCACCTCTGACAATAATCTCAATGTCTTCATCCTTTGCCATAAAGAACTTAACAAAATCTTTTGCCTGTCTGTCAAAAGACGAAGATTTTGAATGATCGAAGTTAAACACGTTTTGAATAACATCTTGGAAAGTTACGCCAACCTCAATTGCACGACTTGAGTGAGATTCAAAATAATCAACGGTCGCTAAAGAGGCTCCATCTACAGACAGCAGACCGGGCTGTTCATCGTGAATATCAGGTGTTGTGAAAATCTGAGTGATTTCTGAAGATGTGATGCTGCTTACATCGAATGATGCGTGTATATATTCGTCCCCAAGATAAAATGTGTGTAACGGTGCATCCCATATTTGGATTAGCGTGGTGATATCTTCTGCTTTAGTGCTGATATGTATTTTCTCGTCTCTTGATGCGAGAGCAACGTTTTGCTCACCTGCAGCATCAGGATTGGACTGTATGATCTCATCGGTTGTTGTATCTAAGGTAAGCTTATGTGTGTCCTCAGTATATTTCTGCGCGCTTTGATCACTCTGTTCAGCCGATACAAAACCATCATCTTGCAATAAAAAATCGCTTAATGCGCTCTGATGAGCGGATGTGTTAGTATGTGCATCTTTCGACGGTTCATCATGCGCAATAGCCTCCAGCGGATGATGAAACTGAAGTTCAGTTAGAAACCTGATTATGGAATCTAAACGTGTGGTATTTTCTGAATATTCATCAGATGACCGTGTGGAGAGCTCGCTGACTTGACCAAATGAAGAGAAGGCCTTGTCAATCAATGTCAGAATGGCGCTGTGATCGTCTGAAAACCGTTCTTCAGATAGGAAGCCCAAGGCAATTGCTATTGAACTCAATCCAAACGCATAGCCTATTGGGCTGATGGCTGTGAGAGTTGAAAGTTGCATGTCCTTTGAGGGCAACACAGTACCTTCGAGGCGAAGGAAATCATCTTGTAAGCCCTTATGGTCAAAATCTGAAATCTCATCAATTGCTTGGCGCGTTTCTATGGCTAGCGCTTCAATTTGGTCTTCTTGGGATTGATCAAATGTAATGGTGAGATCATGATCTTCGTCAATATCATTTGTGTCCAACTCGGGCTGCACAAGAACGAGTTCTTCCGCTGACAAATAGAGTGTCCACACGAGGGCGGCCAAAAGTGCGGAAGGATGCAGGCGTACTTTTCCTCCACGTTTCAGATGTACCACGCGATGTGTGGCGTCGTTACTTTGGGTCGTGGATTGTTCTGCACTTAATGTACGCAGATTTGTGAAATCAGAGATCAGGTCAGTGAAATCATAACCAGACAGGGGACGTTCAATATTAGGATTGTCTAAAATATATTTTCCATCAATACGGCAGAGATGGATAAAGACTTCCCCATCAGACTGACAGAATACAAACCAAGGCTCACCTTCGTCTGTCAGGCCTCTGTCGATTTCACAAATAACACCTGCTGCATCTAAGAGATGTTTAACTCGAAAAAGATTAGCAAGTTCTTGATTTGTCCAATCGCGTATCTTGTACTGAGACTTTACGCCATCCTCTGGCGTGAGATCGCTATGAATGACTGGCTCAAGCTCGACGCGCCCTTCCGATGTATGCTTAAAAGAGAGCGTTTCACCATCAGAACGCATAAAAGACAGTCCGCAAGAACTGCCCGTATTGCGTTTGAACTCTAGAACGTCTGCCATTCAAGAACCATTTTCTCAAGTACATTCAGACTAGTGCAAGACTATGTGTCTGCTGTCTATTTCACTTCTCACACCGTATCAGCCAGCATCGTCAAATAATATTTGATATGTGCTTGGCTGATAATATTTCAGCAGGATCTGAACAAAGCTACGTGGATCTTGCCCCAAGGCGATAGCCCACTCAGCATATCGATGCTCCGGGATTTTCCCCCGTCCTGTCTCGAGTTGAGAAATGAACGTGTAATAGTCCAAGTTCAAAAGATCGGCGAGGTCACGCTGGGATAGTCCTCGCTCTTCGCGAAGGGACTTCAGCCATATGCCCAATGTCGCACGATGCTCTTTGTTTTGTTCAGGTGTCGTTTTGTTCAGTTCGGCAAGCATAGCGAATATCTTTCATGGCAGCAGATAATCCATCATATCATGACTGTAGCACAGATGTATTGAAAAAGCATACCCGTTGGTGACGTATACTCACGATACGGGTTCAGGCTCTCATAACGGGGTTAGTAGCGATACTATCACAATATATGGACGTGTTTTAACTTGCTAGGTGTGAGCGATTGGCGCTCATACTCATGCATAGCTGCCTTTTTGTGCCTTATACATCCCGGCATACAGGCCGCCCTGCGCAATCAGCGTGTCATGATTCCCCTGCTCAACGACCTGCCCAGCATCCATGACATAGATCCAATCTGCATGCGTGATGGCAGATAACCGATGCGCAACAATCAAGGTGGTCTTACCCTCTGACAATCGGTTTAAAGCACGTTTAACCTTGTCTTCGGTTTTTTGATCCAAGGCCGACGTTGCTTCGTCCAGGAGTAAGATTGGCGACGCCCTCAAGAATGCACGTGCAATGGCAATGCGTTGTTTTTGACCCCCTGAGAGTTGGCTTCCCTTTGGCCCCAAAGGCTTGTTCCCACGAGCGTCCATGAGGTCTGCAATTTCTGCGGCTTCAGCTGCAGCACGGACCTCGTCGTCTGTTGCATCAGGCCGTACGTAGCGGATGTTCTCTTTAAGAGAATTGTTAAAAATAACGATGTCCTGTGCAACAACTGAGAAGGAGGAGCGCAGTGCTTTAATTTTAACGTCCTTGACGGCCGTGCCACCTATAGTGACAGACCCATGATCGACATCATATAGCCGGGTCAGCAGACTGAGTACTGTTGTCTTCCCCGATCCTGTTGCCCCAACAATTGCGGAAACCTTCCGCCCCGCAAAGCGCATCGACAAGTTATCAAAGAGCGGGTGGTTCTTATCGTAACAAAACTGTACCTCATTGAGAATGAGATCACCTGAACGATCAAAATCTTCATGTGCGTGTGGCGCATCTGTGATTTTAGGGGTTTCGCGATAAAGGCTGCGAACACCATCTAGAAGAATTAGGTTGGCTTGAAGTTTGGCAAAAAAACTAGCCAAGGTTCGGGCGGGATCAAAAATCAGTGCAAGCCCTAAAAGATATGCAATTATTCCAGCGCCATCGAGACCAAATTCTCCTGAGATGGCCATATATCCGCCACCTCCAATAACCAAAACATACACAAAAGCAGCCATCATATCGATGGCTGGCATCACCAATGCTTGGGCGGATTGCAGACGTAGAGATATATTACGAATATTATGTGTCGCCGTTACAAGGCGGGTGCGTTCTACTTCTTCTTGTCCAGAAATCTTAACGGTCCGCATCCCAGACGTCATCTCATCAATGCCTGTCATATAGGCACCCATTGCATTCTCAGCAGTTGATTGAATTTTCTTAATTGTGGAGGATACATGCTGCATCAGCAGTAATATTGTTGGCATGACAACAATAGCAGCTAAGAATAGAAACGGTGATTTGTATAATAAGTATCCTGAAACAATAAATATTGTTGCGGCATCCCGTGCAGCATTAACTGTCGCCTGACCTACAAATAGGCTCAATGCTTGAGACTGATTGACGAGGCGAAGAATTATTTCACCAGGCTGAGTGCGCTCGAAAAACGCCAAGTCTAAAGTCATGAGATGATCAATCAAATCACGCCGCATTTGCATCACAGCCTCACTTGCCAGCCAGACCGAAAGACGTGGTATGATATATGAAATCACAGCCCGCGTGGTAAAAAGCGCAAAGACAATTCCACAGACCCAAACCAAGTCATTTATTGAACCGCTATCAAAGATAACTCTGAGGCCATCCTCGGTTAGAACAAGAAATTGTTGGTAAACCGCTCCTTGAACAGCAATCAGGACTAGGACTAAAATTAGCCAAGGTGTTTTTGCTTTTAAATATTTGATCCAAAACCATGAAATATTCTCGCGGTCTTTAGAGGAAAAAAATGAATGCTTTGACGGCTTTACATTTTTTGGCACAGGCAGCTCCATAATTTCCCTCTCTAGAAAAGCAATTAAGAGATCGGGTCTCTAATCCATCTTTAGCGTTATACTTGAGGGTGTTTTGGCTTCTTGCTTTGAACAAGAGACTCCACCATTTTTTTTTCCTGCTCAGTTATATCATCCGAAAATTCCATATAGTCATAATATTGCGTTGGCATCCCGTTTTCACTAATAGATTTTGGCGACAATTCTATAAAAATAATATGTTTTTCAACATCAAAAAGATATGTTGTTTTTGCTTCATATTTATTTGTTATTTGAACATAAATTTGGCATGCTGGCCGTATATATTTATGAAGAACGCGCCAATAGACGTCAGTGCCGCTTCTACCTAATTGTGGCTGCGCATTAACTTCACATATTTTTGCGCCATTTTGATGCCACGGGACCGAAATGTCAGGGGAAATGATGTCAACTCCAATTATTTTAAGTCGAAAAATTCGAGAAATCGCCTTGCATAATTCTAAGTTTTCTTCGTGAATGAAATTTTCAACATGAACTTGATCCCCCCCCCGACTGAGGTTGGATATAGATTTTAAATATATTTTGCGACCAGAGGTTGGAATATCAGTAAGCGTAATACGCTGATTTCGCAGGCATCGAATTAGATCGTTATCAATTTCTACTATGTTCTTTGATGAGTTTGGATCCAATCTCTCTGGGTCCAAGTTTAATGCAGAGATTAGTTCATCTATACTTTTTAGTCCATCTCCAATAACATGTGGTGGGCGGCGGCGTACGGCTTTTATCAGGGAGCCGTCTGCGAAATCAATTCGATAGTGGTCACCAATAATTTGCTTTTCGATGATCATTTTATCATATTTTTCTTTCGTGTGGTTGTAGCAAAGCTCTAGGTCTAGAGAATCTATAATATTAGCAAATATACCGCGACCTTGTTCTTCTGCTTCGGGTTTCAAAACAACTGGATATCCAAATTTATCCGCTATCAGTTTCGCCGCCTCAAGAGTTTCAACTTGTGCTTGACGGGTAACTGGCAAACCAGACATTTGTAAAAAACGGTTAGATACCACTTTGCTTTTTGCAAGACTCACGCCTGTGACGGACTCATGTTCAGTGAGTGAGCTATTGAGGATGACAGAAGAGCTACCATAGCCATATATTATATGGCTTCGGTCAATTATTTTATATGGTATATGCTGACTTACAGCCGCCTTTATGAAATTCATATTATTTGTTCCAAGTGGTAAAAAGCGTGATAGCTTTTTCTTCTGATGTAAAATTAGGTCTGTAGTTAAACTTGGAGCTTTTCCATTTTTGAATTTATCAAATAATTCCACTATTGACTTGAGATTACTCATAACAATTTCAGGAGAAATTGTTGGTATGAAAAAACTTGCCTCTCTATCATTTTTTAATAATTTAATTTTTGTGAATCGGCTGTCGCCACAATTATGATTTAAAAAATCCAGCGCAATAATTAAAATCTCTGGAGTGTTGTAGGAGGGGTGGTCTTCGCCGGCATAGTCAAATTCAAAATTTTCCACCGACAAGTTAAGGCTTTCTAGAAAAAGTCGTAAATATTGAATATTGGCATCAATAATAGGAAGCTCAAGGAAATGTACTTTTACAGTTGGCTGCAGGGCGCCATGTATATAGCCAGAATAGATGTTAATGTTGATTTTCATTTGGTAAAGTTCTCTTTTAGGGATGTGTTCTATCTGGCAATTATGACAAAATGAGAATAGATGCTCAGAGCATTAATCTTGAAATTAGCATTGCGCGTGTGTACATCTCTGGCCAATTTTGATGCGCCGCCTTCGAGCATTTTGCTAAGCGCGTAAACCCCGGGCAGATGGAAAACTGATAAAAGCCCTGTCCAAAAGCCTCCCAAGCATCATCTACGGCGTCGGGCAGATTATTTGGCTTGCCCAGGGGCCATTGGCGATGTCCTAGTTTTCTTCATGGTGTTGCTTTCCTTTCGGTTTGAACATCTCAAGCCTATCGCTCAGGGATAGCAAGGCCACCCCTCATTCATACTTCAAAGTCAACTGGGACATCCCCCTACAGTTTTCGATAGAGGGTTGGCAATCACCTTGAACACTTGGATCAAAAGTTGCCTGATGTGGCTCAGAATTGTCTGCATGTCATGGCTGCCCCCGCAAACAACAGTGAAGACTGATTGTACCATTTGACTTCGGCTTGTGCGTGTTTAGACAGCTTTGACTTAATCGAGGCTATTTTTTATCTGATGATTTTTTCGGTATCGAGCCCATGCTCCTCAAGGTCCTGATTGATTCCCATCCGCCCATCAAAGATGAACAGCACGAAGACGGTGTCGTTCCTGAGCGTGTAATAGATGTTGTAGCGCTTTTGAAAAATCAGACGCCGGATGCCACTGGGCTCATGGTAGAGGTGCCCAAGCCGGGGATTGCTGCTCAGATGCTCCAAGATGAAGCAATCAATCTCGTACTGAAATGCTTCGGCATAGTCCTGCGAGTAGTCCGAGTGATATAGGTAAATCGGCCACAAGCTTTCGCTTGCGGTCCGCGTCATCACTACCTTCATGTGGCACTTGTGTTGCGATACTTGAAGCTGGCGAGGCGGGCCGCTGTGCTAGCAGTGCTAACCTCTTCAAAATGCCCGTTCTCGATGTCATCAAGCCCGTGGGCGAGGCTGCGCTCGATGCGAAGCTTGGTCAGCTCCTCCCAGTCCTGAAATGATACGGTTACCACGACAGGGCGGTTTTTCTTAGTGACGATCACTGGTTCGCGCTGTGCGGCGTCCAGGTAGCGCCCAAACTCCTTGCTTGCGACGGATGCGGTTATGGTCTTCATGCTCATAGGCCTTGTGCTTAGACGGTCATATCCACATTATACGGAAAATCCGGAAAACATACAGTTTTGATGTGGGGGCCTTGTGGGGCAGGCGCCAGTTCGCGCGCCGCGCCCCAGGAATCGAATTCCCCTATGCCCGCATTCATTTTGAGTTCGACGTGAGCGCCGCAGCCTGAAGGCCAAACGCGCTCTCAGATGAGCAAGTGCGGTTAACGGGTAAATGGAAATTTACCTCGACGAGAGGTGGCTTGGGCCAAATCCACCCATGAAACCAAATCGGCAGTACATGTTGATCCCAGCGAAATTCCAGATTTTCCGATCTCGCTTCAAGGCATCTGTTAACGCATGGGGTGTGGTTTTTCAGTTTTCCCAGAGAGCATCCGTGCCAGCATGTGACGGATGTGATCCTGCGCTCCGAAGAACAGGGCAACTACGACAACACAGCGGCGTTCTTCATCCGGCAAGAACCAGATGACGGTCTTTTCCACGCGCACGAAGCGAAGGCCCGCCCGAATATCAGATCGCAACGTTCCCACGTGGGGCGATTGGGCCAACACATTTATCGAGGTTCTTATGGCGCGGACCCGACTGGCCGCACGTATGAATGCCGTATCTGGCTCATCTCCCAACTCGACGTACGAGCTTGCAAGATGGTCAAAGATCAGCTCGAAGTCGCATTCCGCTTCTGCGGAGAACTCAAGATCCCACATTCGATGACTGCAGTTTGCGAGCAATCATCTGTTCGATACGGATATCCATGTCTGCAGACGAGACCCTTGGCGCCGACAGGCGCCGGTCCACTAGCTGCCGCAACGCAGCCAGTTCCAATTCCTCGGCCTCGGTCTTTTGACGAAGCAAATCAAGCCCATGCTGAAGGACGGAGCTCAGGCTGGCATATTTCCCAGATTCAACGAGACCGCGAGCAAAACGGTCTTGCGAATCCGATAAGGAGATTGATGATTTCACAGTCATGCCAGTCCTCCTTCGACAGAGTGGTAGCACTTAGTAGCACTGCACTCAAGGCAGGATACCCAGAGGACTCTCCTGTGAATAATTGAGCCACTGGTATAGTTGGGCAACGGTCCATCAAAGGTTCGGTCCGTGCTACAGGTGGCTCTTAGCTCCACGAAAGTGGCCGATTTGTACCCCTAAAATTCAGACATTCGGGCGTTTCTAGCAAGACACTCCAATATGTCCGATAATGCAAACTTATTGGACACGATAAGATCATTCAAAGCGGGGCGGTGGCTTCCACAATATGCCGCAAAAAGCGCCGCGATAGTGGTAAGACATTCACAACTTTTGTCTGGTGCATAGCTATGGATGAGGCGCGCAATGCAGGCGTATAAGGAACATAGAAGTATGTGCTTGTTGCATTTGTGCGTACAAATGTACATATTGAAGTCATGAAAATCAGGGGTATCGAGTGGGATCATGGCAACTGGCCGAAATGCGGGAAACATGGCGCAACGAAAGACGAGATTGAGCATGTGCTAGAGCGCACGACTTTCCGCGTTCGTGATCCCTACCCCGATGAAGAACGGTACAACACAGCGCATCCTGCCATGACAGGCCGACACATCTTTGTGGCGTACACCTATCGGGAGCACGAAGACGGGGTCTACATGCGCCCGATCAGCGCCAGACCCATGCACAAGAATGAGGTGAAACGATATGAGCAAATCAAACAAGCCATGGCCAAATCTCAAAACCCATGATGACGTGGACGAGTTTATCGCCAATGCTGACCTGTCTGAATACGATTGGGGGCAGCCCGAGCCTGTCTCTCATGAGTTCGAGGACAAGTCTGCCCGCGTGACGATGCGGATGCCTGAAAGCCAGCTAGCGAAGATCAAGGCCGAAGCCGAGCAACGAGGCATGAAATATCAGAAATTCATGCGCGTCCTCATGGAGCGCGGGTTGCAGAGCCTTGAGCCGCTATAGGCCTGTATAAGTTATAGAGCGCTTTTTACACGTTAACAATTTGGCAATACCTTCCGTTCAACTCGGCCTACCTCGTCTTTCAAACCACTTCCGGCAAAATCCTACGAAGGCCGCATCTGCGTCACGAGGCGCCTCAACAATCCAATCCCGCCATTCTACCTCTAGATGATGGACATCCCATCCAGGGGCCGCCTTACGGGCGAGTTCATAGGTATCGGATCGCAAGGAAGGAACACGATTATCTGGCAGCGGAGCAAGGGCCATAGTCCCGCGGTTGGTGAAGACCACCATGTCATCATCATCGTCAAAGCTCACATGATAATCTGGTAAGTGATCATGTTCGACTAACTGACGTATCATCTGCCGAAAACGCTTTTCTGGGCTTTGTGAACCAGTTTTCAGGAGCAACTTGGCTAGCGTTACTCTCCACGCTTTCTGCTGACCACAATGCTTCCGGGCTATCTCGTATACGCGACGCTCAATTGGCTTACGAAGGCGAAAGTAGTCGCGATGCAGAGTCAGAACTTCCTCGTTCTGGATCGCGTTAAAGACCCAGTCCGACAGCTTGACTTCACACCAGAGAAGTCGGCCGTCCATCCCATGCTTGCGTCGGATCGATGAGGCATCGATCAAGCCAAACCCATCGATCTGTTCTTCACCACCGCTGACAATGTTGGTCCTGATCCTGGTACCTTCTAGGCGATCCAGCGCATCAACAAGCGAAAGGTACTCCCGCCCACTAGTACCTCGGTTTGCGAAAATCAGCAGCTCACGTGAATTGATCCGCACACGGGGAGAAACTTGCTCTCCTTTTTTTAATTTAGCCATGATCTGGCTGATGCAATAGATCAAAATATCCTTGTCATAGATCGTCGCCAGTCCTTTAACGCTCGGCGTTATCTCGAGCCAATTTTCACCATTTTTATAGCGCTTTACGCTGGTTTCAGGCTTCTTCGAAAGCGAGTAAAACGGATGTTCCATCTGCTGCATCACGTCCTTGAGCACCGCATCCGCAACATCGCAGATGAACAGATCGTGCTGGGGATGGCGATCCGGGAGAAGAGGCCTGAGGTTCGTGTTTTCGGTAACCATGCTCTACATTCGTGTTTTTAGTTACCGATGTCAAGATTCGTGTTTTTAGTTACCGAAAGCAGGATTTCAGTTACCAAGATTCGTGTTTTTAGTTACCGAAAAATTCATTAAGTATTTGATAATTAATATTAAATTAACTTCTTTTAGGCCCTTAACACAGAATCTAACACATATTAACACTGGTTGTCTGTGGATAAGCCTCCAGCGCGACCTGAAAACGGGTGCAAATTGCCATGGCGTTTTTGCGCAAATGGTGTGAGGGATTCACTGTTTGAATTCAGGGTGGTGGCTAACTTGGATGAGCAGCTGATCCCCAACGAAATACAAGACGAAGAACTGGCAGTCGTATAACTCGGCCTTGAAGCGACGAGGTTCGCTGTCGATCTGGTTTGATCCAGAAATGGTTTGGCAGGCGGGATCAAGCTTTCAGATCTTCGGAATAAACGCGAAGGATCCATTCCGGTACAACAGGCACGGCCTGGATCAGTCGTCCGCCAGCGAAAACCAGCATCTGGCGCGGCGGCGTGTTGAGCTGCGAGTTGTCAAAGACCATCCCGCGATCCGCCTGCAGGACCGCCTGCCGGATCAATGGCTGGCTGCGAACAAAGCGCGCACGGATCTTGTTTTCGGGCACATCGTGCCCACCTTCGGAGCGCCGCTCGACAACCCGAGCCACCGAGAGGTCAGGTCCGTCGACACCAACATGCATAACTATTATTAGATAGCCGCGCTTCCGCGCCGTCTCGATCACCTCCAGCTTTGAGGGATGGGAGAACACCGTCTCAGCGGCAAAACTCCAGCGCGCTTCCAGCAGCTCAAGCCGTCGCGCCGCAGCGATGCGGGCCGCTTCATAGGCGGCTTCCATCGACGGATCGCGCAACTCGTCGCGCTGGATGATGTCGGCGTTTATAAAAGGACCCGCGAAGCTTGGAGCAACGCGGGTTTGGTAAAGCGTGGACTTGCCCGCACCGTTCGGGCCCGCAAGTAGGACGAGGCTCGGCCTCATGGCGCAGCGTCATTCCGTGCGTAGATCAGGTTGCCACCCGCATCGAGTCCAACGCCCTGCCCCAGTTTGCGGCGCTTGGCGTGAAAGGCTTCCTCCTCTTCACAGGCCCGCCCCATTTTTTCAGTGAAGGCGTCAAGCCAGGCGGTGCCTTCCTCTTCCGTCAGCGCTGTGGTGTCCAACGTGCCCTTGAGCGCCGCCGTGATGCGCATATGGTCATAGAAACCGGAGCGTTCGATTGCACGGCCGATCTTAAGCCAGTGGGTAATCTGACCAGCCACCGAGCGACTGTGCAGGTCTGCTTCACGCCGGACAAGGGCCATGACCTCATCAGCCAGTTTTACTGATTGCGCCATTTCTGCCTCCTTGATCCGAAAATCAGGTAGCAAAATGCCACCCGAAAGTCAAGGATCCGGCCACCGGATGCGTCCATCTAGACGACGTTCCCTGCACGTAATTTGTTTCCGCCAACATTTACCGTAGGGGTGTGGCTCTTACGGGATTTTTTAAAGGAGGATTTTAGGTGCTCTGTATCCACTTGACATCCTGCCCAGCCTAAAGGACGGGCATTCCTCCTGCGAGACGCCCATGCCGAGCGCGAGAATGTTGCGGGCGGCGTTCACGTCTCTGTCGTGTACGGAACCGCACTGATCGCAGACCCACTCCCTCATTCCAAGCGCGCCCATACTTTTTGGACTGCTGGCGGTGATACTCCCGCAGCACGACCTCACGCGGAAAACGATAGCTCTTCAGGCGCGGCATAGCTGATGGGATCAGCATGCAGGACCTCTACCGGCTTCGGCTGCCTCAAACAACTTGGCAATACCATCATACGTATTAGAGATCAGCGCAATCGTAGCTAATATAGAGTTAATAAAGTTAACGTGAACGTAAACCTGGTTTAACTTTGTTTAACTTGCTTGGGTTATTGGTCACTATTGGTCTGAATCGGCAAGAGCGGCAGTTTAACCTCGATTAACTTTCGTTAGAGCTCGTTTAATACAGTTTAATACGCTTTACTTTAAGTTGAGTATATTCAATAACCTAAATGAAATTTGAACCCCCTATCCGGCTATAACGGCCCTGTAGGCTAAGAGAGCCTTAAGGGGTGCTTTCGACCAGCTTTTATCTACCCAAAGCTGCTG